>NZ_CP053842.1:0-331123 GCF_013201645.1 Campylobacter corcagiensis
TTGTCAGAGATAACTGTAGAGGTTTTTAAAGAGCTTGAAAAGAGCATTTTGCCAAATGAATTTAATAAATATATAAAAAAACTAGCTCTTGATAAAACTCTATCAAAACCAAGTTTTATAGTATTTAAAACTTCAAATTTATTGATGGCAAAATTTATTCAGACAAAATATGCTGAAACTTTAAGTGAAATTTATGCTAAAAAAACAGGTATAAAACCTGAAATAATCATAACAACTAATGAAAAAAAACTAAACTTAAAAGATAAAAAAACTGCTAAGAAAGATCTTGAAAAGCCAAATTCTACTATACTTATAGAATCATATAACTTCTCAAATTTTATAGTTGGTGATTCTAATCGTTTTGCTTATGAGTGTTCTAAAAGTGTAGCAAAAAACCCAGGCAAGGACTTTAACCCGCTTTTTATTTACGGTCCTAGTGGGCTTGGTAAAACCCACCTTTTACAATCCATCGGAAATTTCTGTATTGAAAATGGAAAAATAGTTATATGCGTAACAAGTGAGCAGTTTATGAATGATTTTCAGTTTCACATAAGAAATCAAACTATGGATAAATTTCGCCTAAAATATAGAAAAACAGATCTTTTATTAGTTGATGATATACAGTTTTTAGGAAATACAAAAGGTGAAAAAACTCAAGAGGAATTTTTTAATACCTTTAATGAATTAAGGCAAGCTGGCGGTCAAATAGTTATGACAAGTGATAAACCACCTAAAATTTTAAAAGGTTTTGAAGAGCGATTACTAAGCCGATTTGAAAGTGGAATCATCACTGATATTACTCCACCAGAGTTAGAGACAAAAATAGCTATTATTAAGAAAAAAAGCGAAGATAATAAAATCGTTCTTAGTTCTAAAATAATAGAATACATCGCAACAAATATGGGCGATAACATTCGTGAAATAGAAAGTGCTATAAACAAACTCAATGCATTTTCTAACCTTATGAGAAGTGAGATAACTTTAGAATTTACAAAAAGTGTTTTACAAGATCAAATTCGTGAGAAAAAAGAGAGCGTTACTATAAATGATGTAATTGAAACGATATCAAAAGAGCTAAATATAAAGCCTAGCGATATTAAATCAAAATCTCGCCGCAAAAACATAGTAGAAGCAAGGCGTATAGGAATTTATCTATCAAAAAAGTTAACAATCAACTCTATGCCAGCAATTGCTAGCTTTTTTGGACTAAAAGATCATAGCGCAGTTAGTCACAACATTAGAAAAATTAAAGAACTAATGGATGAAGATGGATTTTTAAAAATTCGCGTTGAAGAGTTAGAAAATAAAATTTTAAAAGGAAAAAACAGTGAATAGTTGTGAACAATTAGCTTTTTTTATAGCAAACAAAAAAAGCCATGTAGCGAGCTTTGATATATTTATTCACATAAAAAGCTCACCTACTACTAATACTACTAAATTAAAAAAGGATAATGTATGAAATTTGTCATAAGCAAAAACCTACTATCAAATATAATAACAAATGTAAGCTCATATATTGACAAAAAAGATATAAGCTCAATTACATCTCATATCTATATAGAAGCTAAAAATTCAAACCTTAGCATAAAAGCAACTGATTATGAAATAGGTCTAACTTACAATATAAAAACCTTAAATATAGAAAGCGAAGGTGCTGCAACAGCTAATGGAGCTACTATTTTAAATGTTTTAAAAGGTTTAAAAGATGAAGATATTATAGTTGAAACTATGAATGATTTTCTTTTTCTAAGACAAAAAAAGGCCAAATTTAAGCTTCCAATGTATAACTCACTTGATTTTCCAGAATTTCCAAGTACAGATGATAAGGCTAAATTTGATATAAACTCAAATCTTTTTAGTAGAAGTCTTAAAAAAATAATGCCAACAATTGATAATAATAACCCTAATTACGCTTTAAATGGAGCTTTTATAGATCCAAAAAATGGTTATATAAATTTAGTTGGAACAGATGCTAAAAGATTAGGTCTTTATAAATTAGAAACAAATTCACTAAATAGTGAAAATTCAAACATCATAATACCTAAAAAAGCTATATCTGAGATGCAAAAGCTTAATTTTGAAAATGCTGAAATTTACTACGATGATGCAGTTTTTATAATAAAAAGTGAAAATTTTGAGTTTTATACAAAACTTATAAACAAAAAATTCCCAGATTACACAAGAGTTATACCAACTGAATTTAAAGAAACAATTACTATTCCTAGAGATAAATTTGTAGATGGTATAAAAACAATAAGTATGATTTGTGATAAGATGAGTATTACTATAAAACAAAATTCAATTGTGTTTGAAAGTTTAAGTGATGATAATAACGAAGCAAGAACAGAAATAGAGTGTGAAACAAAAGTTATAAATGATATAGTTTTAAGAATTTCAAATAAATACATACTTGACTTTTTAAACTCAGTTGAGTCAAATAGTTTTGAACTAAATTATAATAATCAAGAGTCGGCATTTGTAGTTAAAACTGATAATTTAATAAATGTAATAATGCCTACGATAATATAGAAGGAAAAAAATGGAAAAACATTATGATGCGGGAAATATTAAGGTTTTAAAGGGTCTTGAAGCAGTTAGAAAACGCCCTGGAATGTACATCGGAGATACAAACGTTGGCGGACTTCATCACTTAATATATGAAGTTGTAGATAACTCGATAGATGAGGCAATGGCTGGATATTGTGATACGATAGATGTTGAACTAACAAGTGATGGTTCAGCTATCATAAGTGATAATGGTCGTGGAATTCCAGTAGATATGCACCCAACAGAAAAACTTCCAGCTGCTACTGTTGTACTAACAGTTTTACACGCTGGTGGTAAATTTGATAAAGATAGTTATAAAGTAAGTGGTGGACTTCACGGTGTTGGAGTAAGTGTTGTAAATGCTTTGTCAAAAAAACTAGTTTTAACTATCAAAAAAGATGGAAATACCTATAGACAAGAGTTTGAAAAAGGAATTCCAACTTCAAATTTAGAAGTTATTAAAACTACAAATAGAACTGGAACTACGATAGAATTTTATCCAGATGATGAAATTTTTGAAACAGTTGAATTTCAAAGAGAAATTTTAGAGAAGCGTTTTCGTGAAATTGCTTATTTAAACCCAAAAGTTAGGATAAATTTTAAAGATAACCGTGATGGTTATAAAGAAGTTTTTCACTTTGAAGGTGGTCTTGATCAGTTTGTAAATGATCTAAATAATAAAGAAGTAGTTGCAAAATCGGTTAGTTTTAGCGAAAAAGTAGATGATTTAGAAATTGACTTTGCACTTTTATATAACTCAGGTTATACAGAGAATTTACTATCATTTGTAAATAATATTAAAACTCCTGAAGGTGGAACTCACGAAGCAGGATTTAGAGCTGGATTAACAAGAGCTATAACTAGCTATATAAATGAAAATGCAAACGCTAGAGAAAAAGATATAAAAGTAACTGGCGATGATGTTAGAGAGGGTTTAATAGCAGTTGTTAGTGTAAAAGTTCCAGAACCTCAATTTGAAGGTCAAACAAAAGGAAAACTTGGATCAAGCTATGTTCGCCCACTCGTTCAAAAAATGGCTTATGATAATCTTGTAAAATACTTTGAAGAAAATCCAAATGAAGCAAAAGCTATAATGGGCAAAGCTTTAATGGCAGCTCGTGGTAGAGAAGCAGCTAAAAAGGCTAGGGATTTAACTAGAAAAAAAGATAATTTTAGTATTGGAACACTTCCTGGAAAACTGGCTGATTGTCAAAGTAAAGATCCTGAAATTAGTGAAATTTACTTAGTTGAGGGCGATAGTGCAGGTGGATCTGCAAAACAGGGTCGTGATAGAGTTTTTCAAGCTATTTTGCCACTTCGTGGTAAAATTTTAAATGTTGAAAAAGCTAGACTTGATAGAATTTTAAGTTCTGAAGAGATTAAAAATATGATAACAGCCTTTGGTTGTGGTGTTGGACCTGAATTTGATATAGAAAAGCTTAGATATCATAAAATCATAATCATGACAGATGCTGATGTTGATGGAAGTCATATTCAAACTCTACTTTTAACATTTTTCTTTAGATTTTTAAAACCTATGGTCGAAGCAGGGCATGTTTATCTTGCTCAACCACCTCTTTTTAGGTATAAAAAAGGTAAAAAAGAAATTTATTTAAAAGATGAAAAAGCTTTAAATGAATTTTTGATTGAAACAGGAATTGATGGCGTTAGTTTTGAAGGAATTGGAAATAAAGATTTAATAAGCTTTTTAAAATTAGTTGCTAGATATAGAACTTTACTAACTCAACTTAGAAAGCGTTATAGCGTTATTTCAGCTATAAGATATATGATAGAAAATGAAGATTTAGCAGGGTATGAATATAGTGAAATTTTTGAAAAAATAAAAGAATTTCTACTTAGCAAAAACTATAATATTTTAAACCACTATGTAAATAGTAGTGGCGTAACAATCTATGTTCAAACTGAAAATGGTTTAGAAGAGCTTGTTATTAATGATAAACTTTTTGAAAACTATATCTTTGAAGAGGCCCTTTATGTGTTTAATCAAATAAGATCTAGAGATTTGAAATTTGATAAAGATTTTATTGAAATTTTAAATGATATTGAATCAAATGCTAAAAAAGGTGCTTATATTCAAAGATATAAAGGTTTAGGTGAGATGAATCCTGAACAACTTTGGGAAACTACAATGAATCCTGAAAATAGAACTTTACAGCGTATTAAAATAGAAGATGCTCAATCAGCAAGTGAAACATTTAACCTTTTTATGGGTGATGAAGTTGAACCAAGAAGAAACTATATCCAAGATCACGCAAAAGATGTAAAGAATTTGGACATATAATGGCTATTTTATTTAGCGAAGAAAAAGAGCGTTCAAAGCGTTTTATGCTATCATTAAAGATAGCATTTCCTCTTGTTTTAGTTCTTACAACACTTATTTATACGATTGTTTCTAAAGATATGTATGAGTGGCAAGATACTATTTTATTTATAATTTTGATAGTATGTTATGTTTATTATATAGTTTATCTTATATATTTTGGATTTAAAAATAGCAGTATTGATCAAGTATCTGGAGCTTTTATTAGAAAAGAGATAACAAAAATTATAAAAAATGAGCTAAAAAAAGAGAATAATAAAAATATATCTTTAATTACTATTACAAATATCCAAGATATAAATTTAAGATATGGATATAGAAATGGCGATAGACTTCTTCAAAATTTTGTTTTAAGCTTGTCTGAATATTTTGAAAAAAATGGATATAAAGAGATTCCTATTGGGCGTTATAGTGGTGGAAATTTTATATTTTTAGTTGATGCTAAAAGCACTCATTTAAGCCATATGCTTAGAACTTTTGAAAGAAAACTATCAAATGAAGGCATTAATAATATAGAAGTTAAGATTAAATTTGCTACTGTTGAGACAACTTTTGATAAAAATATAGAAAATATTATGAACTATCTATTTTCTAAAATTTTATATGATGAAGATGAGATAGAAAAACCACAAACAATAAAACTTGATGTTTTAGATGAGATGGTATGTTATGCTATTGATAAAGCTAAATTTGAACTAAAAAGCCAAACTATAAAGAGCTTAAAAGATGACAAAGATATGCTAAATTTAAGCATTAGTATAGACTCTTTTGAGGTTGGAAATATAACTAAACTAAAAGTTATGGAGATAGCTGCTAGAAATAACTACGAGATAAGATATGACCTTCAAATCATAAAATTTATAGCAAAGCACTTTGATTTTAACTCTTTTGATGGAAAAGTTTTTATAGAAATTTTACCAGTTAGTCTTAGAAATCAAGAGTTTAAAAACGAAATTTACCGCCTTATAACTAATGGTATAATAGATCCAAAACGCATAGTTTTTGAAATTTTTGAAAAAGATATCTATGATGAAATACTTAGATTTACTGAGATTGTAAATCAATTTAAAAGCTATGGTTTTGAATTAGCGATTAATCAATTTTTAGGAAATAATGCTAGTTTTGAGTATTTTAAACATATAGATTTTGACTATGTTATTTATGATTTAGAGCTAAATAAAAATTTTAGTTCCCAAAATAAAATAAGAACTTTATTTGACATTATAAATGAAAATTCAAATAGATTAAACACTAAAACTATCGTTCGCTTTGTAGATAAGGCGAAATTTTATAATGAGTTAACTAATACAAATGTTGATTTTGTTCAAGGTTTTTATATAGATAAACCAAAAAAAGTTGAAATTTAAAGCTAAATTTAAAAGGAAAAAAATGTTAAGATATGGAGAAAAAGAGATACAAGAATTTGACCCACAAAAAGACCTTGAAATTTGGGAAAATAAAAACAAAAGAGATTATCTTATCAAGATGACTCTGCCTGAGTTTTGTTGTTTATGTCCTAGAAGTGGATATCCTGATTTTGCTACAATTTATATAGAATATACACCTGAAAACTGGGTTGTGGAACTAAAAGCTATAAAGCTATATATAAACTCATTTATGAATCGTCACATAAGCCATGAAGATAGTATAAATGAAATTTACACTATTTTAGAAGAGAAATTAAAACCAAAATATATGAAAATAGTTGGTGATTTTAATCCTCGTGGAAATGTTCATACTGTTATAGAGATTGATTCTAATAAATTGATAAAAAATAATGATAAAGTAGAAATTTCTGAAAAAAGTGATATTATTGAAGCTATTAAAGAGGAATTTAGAGTCCAAAAAGAGAGTAAAAAAACAAAAATAAAAGAAAATTTTCACAATAAAAGAGAATCTTTTAAAGATAAAAAAGAATTTAGCGATAAAAAAAGAGATGGTTTTAATAAAAAACGAGACTCTTTTACTAAATTAAATACAAAAGGTCTAAAGCCAAAATTGGTAAAAAAAGATGATAAAAGCTAGTTTAGTAGATCAAATTTTTAAAGCCGCTTCAATTGCAAGGTGGAATGATTACCCAAAAATGGTTGATTTAGTTGAGCTTGATAAACAAGCTCATAAATTTGTTATTGCATATTTTATCGCAAAATATGAGAGCGATGTAGATATGAAAAAAATCATCGAAGGTGGGATATTTGACTTTTTAGCACGCGTTGTTGTTACAGATATCCGTCCTGATGTTTACCACCAAATTCAAAAAACTCGTTCATTTGAAGTATCACAGTGGATGATAAGTCAGTTAGAAAATCAGATAAAAGATGTTGAAAATGGTGCATTTTTTGAGCGGTTTAAGGATTATTTGCTAAATCCAAATTTTAGTAAAGAAAAACTTATCTTAAAAGCTGCTTCATATCTTGCTACAAAGTGGGAATTTAATATCGTTTATCAAACAAGCCAGTTTTTAAGTGATATTGAAGAGCTTAAAAACGCAGTAGAAGAAGAGATTGAAGATTATTACGAGTTAATTGGTGTTCGTAAAATTATAATGAATAAAAAGCTCTCAAGAGTTGTTGATTTAGCAGGAAGACTTCGCTTTCAAAAACGCTGGGCTCAAACTCCACGAATTCCTGAAACTTCCGTTTTAGGACATATGTTAGTTGTTGCTCTTCTTGGTTATTTTTACTCTTTAAAGGTAAAAGCTTGTGATAAAAGGCTTGAGTTTAACTTCTTTTGTGCTTTATTTCACGATCTTCCAGAAAGCCTTACAAGAGATATAATAAGTCCAGTAAAATACGGCGTTACAGGGCTTAGTGAGATATTAAATGACTATGAGATGAGACTTATTGATGATAAAATTTTACCATTTGTACCAGCTCATATTAGAGATGAGTTTAGTTATATTTTAGGTATTAAAGAGAGTGATGGTTGTAAATTTGTCAAAGATGAGTTTGAAAATCGAACCTTTAAAGATCGTCCTAAATTTCATGAAGGAAGCCTTAGTAGCGTAAATAGTGATGAATTTAGAGCAATAGATGGCAAAGCACTTAAATATTGTGATAAACTTGCTGCGTTTTTTGAGGCTGGAATTTCTATAAGTTATGGAGTTAAAAGTAAAGAGTTAGAAAATGGTTTTGTTGGAATGCTTAAATTTTTTATGGAAAAACCAAAGATAGAAGGCGTTGATTTTAGTAAAATTTGTTTGGATTTTATGGATCATTTTAGTTTGAAAGACCCCTTCCCAGATGGCTGCGGCACACACAAGTAAAAAGTGCTCTGCTGTATTCCTACCCTGAAGCGATGCTTAAAACAAGCGTTGCACAGGTCTAAGAAGAGGCGAAATAGAAATATACCTAAAATTTACTTAAAAAAGGCTGATAGTTGGGCATAAGAGTTAAATTTTTATCATTTTTTAGAGAACTTTTTTTGTATCACTCAAGTTCACTTGAATTTAGAGCTAAAATTTATGCTGCCATTTTACTTCCAAAAGGTCAAATTAGCGATAAGGATTATAAAATTTTAAAGGAATTAGCTGATGAAATTTATCCTAAACAACCCCTTAGAGCTGACTTGTTAGTAAGCATTACAAAAGAGTATGTTTTTAGGGTTAATACCTATAAAGAGTACACGCTTGATAGGCTTTTAAAAGATATTGATTATGACCTTAAACACAATAAAAAATTTATCCAAAAGATAAATTTTCAAAGGTTAAGATGTTTGATAAATGCCGATAGTAAAGGTTATGCTTTAGTTCAACAAAGAGTTTATGAATTTTTACTAAAAGAGGTTGAAATTTACTCATAATTATGCTGTTTACTTTTGACTCAATAGATGCAACTTATGAAAATATCGTAGGCGATAAACAAATTATTGATGTAAGAACACATAAAGAATTTGATATTACAGGAACTTTAAAAGGTGCATATAAAATTCCACTTACAACAGAAGATCATAGTCAAATAAGAACTGAATTTTTAGATGATGTTTTAAGCAGTGGCATTGATAAAAATAAGCCTGTTTATGTTATTTGTAGAAGTGGGGTTAGAAGCAGATACGCAGCCCAAATTCTATCTAAAAATGGCTTTAAAAAGGTCATAAATTTAAATGGCGGTATATTAAAACTCTATATGGATGGATATAAGAATTTTGTTAAGTAGAAATTTATGACCATTTATTACCTATTTATAAGTGAAATTTCAGTATAATCAGCAAAATTTTTTACGGAGATAAATTTGGAAGATATTAGAAATATAGCAGTCATCGCACACGTTGACCACGGCAAAACCACTATGGTAAATGAACTCTTAAAACAATCAGGGACTTTTGATGAACATAAAGGTATAGCCGATAGAGTTATGGATAGTGGCGATATAGAAAAAGAGCGTGGGATAACAATTCTTAGTAAAAATACAGCGATTCGCTATAAAAATACAAAGATTAACATAATTGATACTCCAGGACACGCTGATTTTGGTGGTGAAGTAGAGCGTGTTTTAAAGATGGTAGATGGTGTTTTGCTTCTTGTGGATTCTCAAGAAGGCGTTATGCCTCAGACTAAATTTGTATTAAAAAAGGCACTCTCATTTGGTCTAAAACCAATAGTTGTTATAAATAAAATAGACAAACCAGCAGCCGATCCAGAACGCGTAATAGATGAAATTTTTGATCTTTTTGTAGCACTTGATGCAAATGATGAGCAACTTGATTTTCCAGTTATTTATGCTGCTGCAAGAGATGGTATCGCAAGAGAGTCTATGGATAGTGATAATATGAATATGAATCCACTTTTTGAGATGATTATAAATCACGTTCCAGCCCCAAAAGGAAGCGATGATGAGCCTTTACAACTTCAAGTTTTTACGCTTGATTATGACAACTATGTTGGTAAAATCGGTATCGCTCGTATATTTAATGGTAAAATTTTTAAAAATGAAAATGTTATGCTTATCAAAGCTGATGGAACAAAATCAACAGGTAGAATTTCAAAACTTCTTGGATTTTTAGGACTTGATAGAATGGAGATAAATGAAGCAGGACATGGTGATATCGTAGCAATTGCTGGTTTTGATGCACTTGGAGTTGGTGATAGTGTAGTTGATCCAGCAAATCCTATGCCACTTGAACCACTTCATATAGAAGAACCAACTCTAAGCGTTATATTTAGCGTAAATGATGGACCACTGGCTGGAACTGAAGGAAAAAGTGTAACTTCAAATAAAATCGAAGAAAGACTTGCTGATGAGATGAAAACAAATATCGCTATGAAGTATGAAAATATCGGCGAGGGTAAATTTAGAGTAAGTGGTCGTGGCGAACTTCAAATAACAATCTTAGCTGAAAATATGCGTAGAGAAGGCTTTGAATTTTTACTTGGGCGTCCAGAAGTTATCATAAAAGAGATTAATGGTGTAAAATGCGAGCCATTTGAGCATTTGGTGATTGATTGTCCAGATGATTGTACAGGAACAGTTATAGAAAAACTTGGTAAAAAAAGAGCCGAGATGAAGGTAATGACACCAACAGGCGATGGTCAAACAAGACTGGAATTTGAAATTCCAGCTCGTGGGTTAATAGGCTTTAGAAGTCAGTTTTTAACAGATACAAAAGGTGAGGGCGTTATGAACCATAGCTTTTTAGAATTTCGCCCACTTAGCGGAAGTGTAGATAGAAGGGCAAATGGAGCGCTTATAAGTATGGAAAACGGCGTTGCACTTGCGTATAGTTTGTGGAATTTGCAAGATAGAGGTGTGCTTTTTATTGATCCTCAAACAAAAGTTTATGTTGGAATGATAATTGGTGAACACAGTCGTCCAAATGACCTTGATGTAAATCCTATCAAAGGTAAAAATTTAACAAATGTTAGAGCAAGTGGAAGCGACGATGCTATAAAACTTGTTCCACCTAGAATTTTAACGCTAGAAAGAGCTTTGGAGTGGATAGAAGAGGATGAATTAGTTGAAGTAACACCAAAAAGTATCCGTGTAAGAAAACGCTACCTTGATCCAACAATGCGTAAAAGAATGTCTAAAAAAGACTAAATTTAAGTTGAGATTTTCTCAACTTAGGTAATATACTTCATAAAAGCGTTTTAAAGCCTATTTAAAAGCAAAACAGAATCAAAGTAAACCCATAAAAATATAAAACAAATATAATGGCTTTAAACGCTAAAATTTTGGCTTAGAGCTTATTTAAAATTTAGATATAAGGTTATAATCTATTTGAAAATATAATTTTTACAAAATTTATTATGAAATTTAAGGAAAAATATGCGTAGAAGTGATAGAAGACTAAGCGATGAAAGTGCGTATGAGATCATAGATGAGTGCGAGTATGCGACATTTTCCACTATTGATGATGATGAAATTTTTAGTGTGCCTTTGTCTATTGTAAGAAGTGGGGATTTTATCTACATTCATGGAGCAACTAGTGGAAGTAAAAAAAGACTTTTTCATAGTGGTAAAGAAGTAAGTATAGTTTGTGTATCTCACGCAAAAGTGCCAAATTTAAGCAAAGATGAGTTTTGCAAATTTGCACAAAATCCTAAAAAATTAGGAAGTAATGTTTTTACAACAGAGTATAAAAGTGCTATTTTAAAAACCCTAGCTTATGAGGTTTTAGAAAGTGATGAAAAGATAATGGCTTTAAGACTTCTTTGTGAAAAATACACACCAAAATATATGGAGGCCTTTGATGAAGCTGTGAAATTTAGCCTAAATAAAACAAATATCTATAAATTTAAAATAATTTCTATGAGTGCTAAGGCTAAAATTTTAAAGTAAATTTAAAATTTAACTAAAAGAGTGAAAATGATAAATAAAAATCAGACAAATTTAATTAATAAGAGAATTTTTTTAGTTAAAATTCAAGCTGTTATATTTTTAGTCGGTATGGCTTTGGCTATGTATTTTAGTTGGCTAAAATTTGATTATTTTAGTTACGAAGCAGTACAAATTCTTGCAATTCCAATAGGGGCTTTAGCTGAACCTATTTTTTATAAAATATATGTTTTACTTTTATCTTTGATTGTATTTTGTAAAATATTTTATTTTACAAATTTTTACAATAAAAAACGGCTTTTTTTATCATACATTTTTAATATTTTTCCATTATTTATAGTTTTTTTAGACGTGAATGAAAACAATTTACAATTTGCAAATATTTTATATTTTATCTCTATTTTAATTTATATTATCTCTATATGTCAAATTAAAAAATTTTATAAATTACTAAATGAAAAAGTGCTATATAAGGAGTTTTATTTTGTAATTTTTCCAGCAATTAGTATGTTTATATATTATAAATATAATTTGATACATAGTACTAATTACTCTGATAATATGACAGAAGATAATCCTTTTCATATATTTTATGTATTTTTTGCATTAGGTTTTGTTGTATATTTACCACTATCAGTCTGGTTATCAATACCGCTAAATCTAATAAATGAATATAGATATTTTAAAAAAAGTTAATTTAAATTTAAAAGAGTGTTGTAGGTTAATGTCAAAATAGGCAATGTTTACTAAAATTAATAATAGAAAATTCGCTTAAATTATCTTGTTTTTAGATATTTTTCTATAATTTGCATAATGGTTTTGACTATATCTATTTTTATTTAAAGTTATAAGTTTTTTATTTTATAAACTAAATTTTTTAGCAATTTATTAAGTAATATGGACAATTTAAGGGTATTTTGTTTATATATCTATATTTTTAGTTATGATATCTATTGTTTTGATAAGTAATTTTAGCAGTAAAAGGTATAAAAATAAAGGATTTTAAAATTTTAGAAATGATAATTATGGGGTATTTATCAAAATAGATAAGAATTTTTCTAAGCTTTAAATTTAGCAAAATTTAAAACCAAATGGAATAAAAACCTAAACATATAACCACACTTTAAGTCTCTTTTGTTAAGACTTAAAGTTAAAATAGTTATAAATTTAAAAACTTCCTAGTTTGAAAAGATATAAAATTTATTGACAACTAAAACACTCTATACTTCTATCCATTGCTGCTTTTTCGGCTTTTGATGTATCTGGGCTTTCACTCCTTAGATAGTATGTTGACTTTACGCCAAGCCTCCAAGCAAGAGTGTAAATTTGATTTAGCGTTCCACCAGTTGCCTTATCAAGTGTCATAAAGATATTTAAGCTTTGACCTTGATCTATCCATTTTGTGCGAACAGCAGCAGCTTTTACAAGCAGTCTTTGGTCTAACTCATAAGCAGGAATGTAGTAATTCCAGTTGTCGATGTTTAAATTTGGTACAACAACAGGAATCATTCCGCTAAGGTTGTGTTCAAACCATTTGCGTTTATAAACTGGCTCTATAGTTTGAGTGGTACCAACTAAGATGCTTATGCTTGAAGTTGGTGCTATAGCCATTAAATAGCCATTTCTCATACCATCTTTTTTTACCTTTTGGCGTAAACTTTCCCAATCACATGCGGCGTCATCAAACAAAGATCCTCTAACTACTAGTTTTTTTGCCTCTTCGTTTGCTGTATCAATTGGCATTATTCCTTGACTCCATTTTGAGCCGTCAAAATCAGGATATTTACCTTTTTCAAGTGCTAAATTTGAACTAGCATAAATGGCTTCATAGCTTATATTTTCCATGATTTTATCAATTAACTCTAAATGCTCATAACTTCCCCAACTTACACCTTTAATGGCTAGCATTTCACTCTCACCCATTATTCCAAGCCCTATTGAGCGAGATTTTAGATTAGTATGTTTAACTTTAGCGTGAGGATAGAAATTTAACTCTATAACGTTATCAAGCATTCTAATGGCTGTTGGCACAACTCTTTTTATATCTTCTTTATTGTTTATACGACCTAAATTTATACTAGCTAGGTTACAAACAGCTGTTAGACCTTCATCCATCTCTTTTTCAACGATAAAAATTTTTTTGTTATTTAAAGTATCAAGTGAGGTTATTTTTTTAGCTTTTTTGGTTATACCATTATCTGTTGTGATGATATCGCTTTCTTCATATAGCTCTATGCTGCCATCTTCAAAAACAACTTTAATTTTGTAGTAATTTGGCTCTGTATTTTGGAAAATCTCAGTGCATAAATTTGAGCTTCTAATTATGCCTGTGTGAGAGTTTGGATTTCTTCTGTTTGCTGTATCTTTAAAGCAAAGAAATGGCATTCCTTCTTCAAAGTAGCTAGTTAAGATCTTTTTCCATAAATCCTTTGCTAAAACGCTATTTTTAGCAATCTTTTCATCTTTTTCATACTCAAGGTATCTTTTTTCAAACTCATCACCATATAAATTTGGTAAATCAGGCGTATCATATGGATCAAAAAGAGTCCATCTTTGGTTATTTTCAACTCGCTTCATAAATAGATCATTTATCCACAAAGCTGGGAAAATTTCATGAGCTCTACGCCTTTCTTCGCCTGAGTTTTTTCTTAAGTCTAAAAAGTCGCTTATATCCATATGCCAAGGTTCTATATAAACAGCGATCGCACCTTTTCTAGTGCCTAGTTGATCAACGGCAACGGCGATATCGTTTGTGATTTTTAAAAATGGTATGATGCCACCAGCTGCGTTTTTATGCCCATCAATGCTTCCGCCCATTGCTCTAACTTTGCTCCAGTCCCAGCCAATTCCACCGCCAAATTTAGATAGTAATGCCATTTCTTTATAGCTATCAAAAATTCCTTCGATATTATCAGGAGTTGAGCCGATATAACAAGATGAGAGTTGGTGGCGAGTAGTTCTAGCATTTGATAGAGTTGGAGTTGCTGGCATAACTTCAAATTTAGAGATTAAATCATAAAATTTCTTAGCCCAACTTTGACAATCAAGCTCATTACTAGCTAAAAACATAGCAATCGCCATAAACATATGTTGTGGAAGTTCGATTGGTTTTGCGTCTTTATCTTTTAAAAGATATCTATCATACAAAGTTTTTACACCCAAATAGTTAAACTGTAAATCACGCTCTGGTTTGATGTATGAGTTTAAATCATCCAAATCATACTTCTCTTTTAGTCCTAAAACTATACGCCCAGCTTCTTCACCGCGTTTAAAATACTCCATTAAGGTGTTATATCCGCTAAATCCCGTGACTTTATGATAAAGGTCATATAAAAAGAGTCTTGCCGCTACAAATGTCCAGTTTGGGCGGTCTACATCTATCTTATCAACTGCTGTTTTTATTAAAGTTTGCTGAATTTCTTCAGTTGTTATCATATCACGAAACAGAATTTTAGCATCTACTTCAAGTTCGCTAAGACTTACATTTTCAAGCCCAGCAACAGCTTCAGTAGTGTATTTTTTAATTTTACTGATGTCTAATTCTTCAGTTCTACCACTTCTTTTAATTACTCTCATCTATTTCCTTACTTTATTATCTTGTATCTTATACTACTGTTAAATTTTTAATAAATTTTACTATACAAATTTATAGTTAAATTTAAGACATAGATTTTATTTATTAAACACTCTAACAAAAATTTTATCTACATTTTTAGTGTAGTAATCGTAGTTAAAACACTCTTTTATCTCATCTACACTTAATTTTTCACCTAGTTCTTTATCGTTTAATAAATTTTGTAAAAACAGGCTATGACCTTCATCATCCATGGCTTTTTTACCTTCTTGTAAATCAGCCCATACTTTCATAGCATTTCTTTGAACTATTTTATAAGCATCTTCTCTACTAACATCTCTTTTTGGTAGTTCTAAAAGCACTCTTTGAGAAAAAACTAACCCACCTGTTAAATTTAGGTTTTTCATCATATTTTCAGGATAGACTAGAAGCTTTTCTATAACTCCTGCGAGTCTGTTTAGCATAAAGTCAGCTGTAATAAACATATCAGGCATTATAAATCTCTCAACTGAACTATGACTTATATCTCTTTCATGCCATAAAGCTACATTTTCCATAGCAGGAACTACATATGATCGAAGCACTCTACAAAGTCCTGTGACATTTTCTGTTAATACAGGGTTTCGTTTATGTGGCATGGCACTTGAGCCTTTTTGACCAGGACTAAAGTACTCCTCAGCTTCATAAACTTCAGTTCTTTGAAAATGGCGTATAGCTATAGCTATTTTCTCACAAGATGAAGCAAGTATAGCAATAGCACTTACAACCTGAGCATATCTATCTCTTTGTATGACTTGGTTTGAAACAGGGGCTGGTTTTAAGTCTAAATTTTCACAAACTAACTCTTCAAGTTCAAGTGGTGCGTGAGCAAAATTTCCCATCGCTCCACTTATTTTGCCATAACTTATGACTTTTTTAGCGTGATTTATAAGCTCTAAAGCACGGTTTATCTCATCATACCATATCGCTAAAACCAGACCAAAAGTTATTGGTTCTCCATGAATTCCATGACTTCTACCGACCATGAGTGTAAATTTATGCTCATTTGCTCTAGCTTTTATTGCATCTTTTAAGTGGTTAATATCTTCTATAATGAGCTCTAAGCTATCTTTTATCTGAAGCGCCATAGCTGTATCTATACAATCACTCGATGTCATTCCGTAATGAACAAAACGGCTCTCTTCCCCAAGGCTTTCGCTTACACTTGTTAAAAATGCTATAACATCGTGTTTTGTAGTTTTTTCTATTTCATCAATTCTGTTTATGTTAAATTTAGCATTTTCACAAATTTTTTTAGCATCATCATCTGGAATAAATCCAAGTTTATTCCAAGCTTTTACAGCTGCTTTTTCAACCTCTAGCCAAGCATCATACTTTGCTTGAACGCTCCATTTTTCACTCATTTCCTTTCGTGCGTATCTTTCTACCATTTTTTACCTTTTGTGAAATTTTATGTTAAAATAATCATAAATTTTAACATAAAAAGGGTAAAATTTGCCTTATATTAAGAAAAAAATTGCAACTTCAAATGGTAAAAAAGCTTATGAAATTTTATTGAATTTAGGATACTCCATGAAAGAGAGCCAAAGACTAATAGATAAAAGAAGGCTATTTTGTGGTGATGAAATTTTATCTAAAAATACCATAGCCTTTGGTGATATTTTTTTGATTGATTATGAGTGTGAGAGCAGGGGGCTTGAACCGATATTTGAAGATGAGTATTTTGCTGCATATGATAAACCAAGCGGAGTTTTAACTCATCCAAATGGTAGAAAATCTCTTTACTCTATGAATGATGAAATTTGGTCTAAATTTGGACGAAATGCAAGTGTGGCACATAGGCTTGATAGAGAAACAAGTGGAGTTTTGTTAGTAGCAAAAAATTTAGAAGTTGAGCGTGAAATTAAAGCTAAATTTGAGCATGGCAAAGTAAAAAAGTGTTATATGGCGTTAGTTAATGGAGTTATAGAAAATGACTTTGTTGTTAGTGAGCCGTTAGCTTTGAAAAGTGGTGCTAAAACTTTAAAAAACAAGATGTTTGTTAGTAAGTTAGGTAAAAAAGCAGTTACTAAATTTGATGTTGTTAAAGTGTATCAAGATTTAGGTGTTACACTTCTAAAATGCTATCCATTAACAGGTCGTCAACATCAAATAAGAGTTCATATGTTTCACGTGAAACATAATATAGTTGGTGATGCTTTGTATGGTGTTAGTGATGAGTTTGCTTCTAAATTTTTGGATGGATTAGTTAGTGTTAGCGAGCGTGAGTTAGTAACAAAAGCTAGTAGGCTTTTGTTACACTCTGTTAGTTTAAGCTTTGAATTTAGAGATAAAATTTATAATATAAATACTAAAGTCAATGTAGAATATGAATTCATAAATTCACTAGTTATTTAAAGCTATTTATCTTCTATAATAACTTTTAATATTAGTCCCATTCCAAGAACAACAACTACGACTATAAAAACTATTTGGGCTATATCAAGCGTTGTCATTTCTCTCCTTTTCTCTTAGTTGTCCACATGCTGCTGAGATATCAAGGCCTTTTGACTCTCTGATGGTGCAAGTTACCCCTTTACTTTGTAAAAAATCACGAAATGCTACCATATTTTGCTCTGTTGGACGAGTAAACTCACTTCCTTCATGCGGATTAAAGTAGATTAAATTAACTTTAGCCTTTATGCCGTGAAGTAATTTAACCAAAATTTTAGCATCTTTTAGACTATCGTTTAATCCATTTATCATTAAATACTCAAACATCACTCTTTTTCGCATATCTATAGGAAATTCTCTTACAGCATCCATTACTGAAGCGATATTATATGCTTTGTTTATTGGCATTAATCTTGTACGAAGCTCATCAGTAACAGCATGAAGTGATATGGCTAGAAGAACCCCCAAATTTAGATCTCCGAGCTTTTTTATCTGTGAACTAAGACCGCTTGTACTTATGGTTTGACGGCGTGGCGAAATGGCCAAACCATCATTATTGGTAAAAATTTTAACTGCTTTTGCAACATTTTCAAGGTTATTTAGTGGTTCACCCATTCCCATATAGACAATATTTACTCGTCTATGATGAGGGATATTATTCTCTTTTTTAAGATATAAAACCTGAGCAACTATCTCTCCAGCTGTAAGATTTCTAACAAATCCACCTTTTGCTGTAAGACAAAATGAACAGCCCATTTTACAACCAACTTGCGAACTAACACAGACTGTATATCGTGTATGGCGGGTGATTTCACCATTTTCATCAACTTCTTTATCTTTCATAGGAAGTAAGACAGTTTCAATTGTTTTACCATCTTTTAAAGCAAATAGATATTTTATGCTTCCATCTCTGCTCTCTTGAGATTTTACCTTTTTTAATGGATCAAAATAGAAATTTTCTCTCAATTTTAATCTTAGATCTTTTGGTAAATTTAACATCTCATCAAAAGAATTTACATCTTTTTTATAAATCCACTCATAAATTTGCTTAGCCCTAAAGCTTGGTGAAATTTTAGCTTCTAGCTCTTCTTTTGTTAAATCAAGTAAATTTATCATATAAGCCCTTTTGATTTGACATACTCTTCTAATCTTTTCTTAGCATCATTATGGTTTTTTATAAAATCAGCATGAGCGTTTTCATCACAGAAATTTGTAGCACACAAAATTCCATAACTTGGAATTTCAAATTTTTTTCCAACCTCTAAAATAGAATATAGCTCCATATTTTCCATAAAAAAACCAAAATCATAAAATTTATGAGCTAACTCTTTGTTAGTTGTTATAAAATTTGACGAATTTGTTAGTATTGTTTCACGTGAAACATTAGTTAAATTTTGCCCCTGCAGTGGGGAGTAAGAAAAGCCTAGAATTTTAGAAATTTCAAGATTTCTAGCTTCAAAACTCTCATAAATTTCTAAGATTTTTCCACTTTTATAAAGCCCAGCAGTACCAATAAAGACTAACTCCTTTGGCTTGTTAGTTAGTACTAGCTTAGTTAAATTTATAGCAGCATTTACTAATCCAATACCAATAGGAGTGGCAAAACTAAAGCTTTCACACTCTCCAGCACAGACGATCAATCTCTAACCTTTATACCATTTTCTTTAAGATATGCTTTAAGTTCTGGAATTTTAACTTCGCCAAAGTGAAAAATTGAAGCCGCTAAAGCTGCATCAATACCAGCTAGTAAAGCTTCTTTTACATCATCCATTGATCCAGCTCCACCACTTGCTATTGTAAAAAGCCCAGTTTCATCTTTCATAGCTTTAGTTATTTCTAAATCATAGCCATTTTTCATACCATCTCTATTAAGCGAAGTAGGTAGTAGTGCACCAGCACCTCTATCTTTCATCTCTTTTGCATGAAGTAGAGCGTCTTTTTCTGTATCAACCATACCACCATTTATTAAAACATGATAAATCTCGCCAACTTTTTTAACATCAATAGCTATTGTTATCTTATCGCTTCCAAAGCATTTTGCTGCTTCATCAATTAGATTTGGGTTCTTAACAGCAGCTGAGTTTATGCTAACCTTACTAACACCACCTTCTAAGAGTCTCTCAATATCGCTAAGTTCAGCAATACCGCCACCAACAGTTAGTGGAATTTTAATAGAATTTGCTACTTTTATAGCCATATCAAAAGTAGTTTTTCTACCTTCAGTTGTAGCTGAAATATCTAAAAAAGCAAGCTCGTCAGCTCCAGCTTCTTCGTATTTTATCGCAGTCTCAACAGGATCTCCAACATCGCGTAAATTTACGAAATTTATACCTTTTACAACTCTACCGCCGTTCATGTCTAAGCAAGGAATGATAAGTTTTTCCATATTTTCACCTTTTTAAAAATTTAAATAATTATATCTCAATTTTCCTTAACTTTTGTTAACCATTTTAGGGTATACTAACCCGATGATTAAGGCAAAAAAGCAGTTTGGACAAAATTTTTTAAAAGACCAGACAGTATTAAATAAAATCATCCAAGCGATTCCCAACAACCATAATTTTATCATAGAGATTGGGCCTGGCTTAGGTGATTTAACAGAAGAGTTGGTCAAAAACTTCACTGTTATAAGTTATGAGATTGATAGAGATCTTTACCAAATTTTAAGTAATAAATTTAGCAAGGAGTTGCAAAACGGCTCTTTAGAACTTGTCATGGGCGATGTTTTGGAGACTTTTAGTAGCGAAAAAAGCTATTTTTTAGTCTCAAATTTGCCATATTATATAGCGACAAAAGTTATATTAAATGCCCTAAAAGATGATAAATGCTTGGGTTTTGTCGTTATGGTTCAAAAAGAAGTTGGACTTAAATTTTCAGCTAGCAGTGGCGATAAAGAATTTAGTTCACTTGCTATTTTGGCGTGGTTAGAAGGAGAGTGTGAGTATCTTTTTGATGTAGCGCCAACTGCTTTTGAGCCCCCACCAAAGGTAATCTCAGGAGTTATAAGACTTAAAAAAAATAAAAAATTTCCTCTTTTAGATAGGGAGGAATTTGGCAGTTTTCTTAAGATTTGTTTTTCAAGTCCAAGAAAAACTCTTTTTAAAAATTTAACCACTAATTACTCTAAAGAGTTAGTTAGTGAGATTTATTTTGATCTAGATTTAAAGCCAAATTTAAGACCTCATCAAATTCATAACGCCTTATTTGTAAAAATATATGAAAATTTAAAGGCTAGAAATGGAAAACAATAATCAAAATGCAAATGTAGAAAATTCTACAAATGCTCCAAAAATAAATAAAAAACCAAATAGGTTTCAAAATAGAAGAAAAAATCTTCAAAAAGAGAGTGGAAAGGTAGAGCAAAAAAGCACAACGCACAATAGTCCTGCTTCTCAAACCAACTCTCAAAACCACCATAACCACCAAAATAGATCAAAAAATAAAAATAGAAAAAAAAGATCAAATGTTACAAAAACTCTAGGTGGTAGCGAGCAGTGGCAAAAAGATATCAAAGAGTCAATTCACGCAAATAAACTAATGCATGAAAAAAGGCTAAAACCTCTTAAATTTTTACCAGCTTCAAAGGGTAGAGTTAGGGTTACGCCACTGGGTGGACTTGGTGAAATAGGTGGTAATATTACTGTTTTTGAAACAGCAACAAGTGCGATTATCGTTGATGTTGGCATGAGTTTTCCTGATGAAAGCATGCTTGGAGTTGATATTTTAATTCCTGATTTTGACTATATAAGAAAGATAAAAGATAAAATTAAAGCTGTTATTATCACTCACGCTCACGAAGATCACATAGGTGCGATGCCATATTTTTACAAGGAATTTAACTATCCGATTTATGCAACTCCGCTCTGTCTTGGTATGATATCAAATAAATTTGATGAGCATGGGTTAAAAGCTAAAAGATCACTTTTTCGCCCAGTAGAAAAGCGTAAAATTTATCAAATAGCGGATTTTGAAGTTGAATTTATACATATAACTCACTCTATTATTGATGCTTCAGCTTTAGCTATCACAACTGATGCTGGAACGATAATCCATACAGGTGATTTTAAAATTGATCATACCCCAATAGATGGCTATCCAAGCGATCTTTGTAGACTTGCTTATTATGGCGATAAAGGGGTTTTACTTCTAATGAGCGATAGTACAAATTCTCACCGTGATGGCGTTACAAAAAGCGAAAAAACTGTAGGAAAAACCTTTGATATGATATTTGAAAAAGCTAAAGGTCGGGTCATAATGAGTACTTTTAGCTCAAATATCCATAGAGTTGCACAAGCCATTGAAAGAGGGATGAAATTTGGAAGAAAAGTCGCTGTTATCGGTAGAAGTATGGAAAGAAACCTTTTTACTGCTATGGAGTTAGGTTATGTGGAATTCCCAAGAGATATTTTTATAGATGCTGATGAGGTGTCAAAATACCCTGACAATCAAGTTTTAATCGTAACTACAGGAAGTCAGGGCGAAACGATGAGTGCACTTTATAGAATGGCAACTGATGAGCATAAATATATCAAAATAAAACCAGGCGATCAAGTTATCATCTCAGCTAAAGCAATACCTGGAAATGAAGCAAGTGTATCAACTATCTTAAACTATCTTATCAAAAGCGGTGCTGATGTGGCTTATCAAGATTTTAGCGAGATCCATGTATCAGGTCATGCTTCACAAGAAGAGCAAAAGTTAATGCTAAATTTAACAAAGCCAAAATTTTTCTTGCCAGTTCATGGCGAGTATAATCACATACACAAGCACGCTAAAACGGCTATTGACTGTGGTGTTGATGAAAGAAATATCTATTTAATGAGCGATGGCGATCAAGTAGAAATTACCCATAACTACATGAAAAGGGTAAAAACAGTAAAAACTGGCAAAGTTTATGTTGATAATCAAATCAACAAACAAATCGGTGATGATATCATTAAGCACCGTCAAAACCTAGCAGATGCTGGCGTTGTTATGATAATAGCACAAATTGGAGCAAATGATAAAAGTCTTCTAAAAACTAGGGTTGTTACTTATGGTTTGGTCGAATCAAAAGATCAAAAGGAATTTACTAAAGATATGGAAGCAGTTTTGATACAGTTTTTATCAAATTTAAAAGATGATATTTTAAAAGATCAAAGAGCTTTAGAGGTTCAGATAAGACAAGCAATTAGAAAGCATATCTTTAGAAAGCTAAAAAAATACCCAACAATCGTTCCAGTGATTTATCTGATGTAAAGGCTGTAAAATGAGTGAAATTTTAGAGGTTGCAAGAAAGGTTTTAGATCTTGAAGCAAGTGAGCTTTTAAGACATAAAGATCTTCTTGATGAAAAATTTAAAAAGGCCCTAAATTTGATATATAATTGTAAGGGTAAGCTGATAGTCACAGGCGTTGGAAAAAGTGGTCATATCGGGGCAAAAATGGCTGCAACTTTTGCAAGTACTGGAACGGCTAGCTTTTTTTTACACCCAACTGAAGCCTTGCATGGCGATCTTGGCATGGTAGAAGGCGATGATGTCATACTTGCTATAAGTTATAGTGGTGAAAGTGATGAGTTAATAAAAATAATGCCACATTTAAAAAGATTTGGTGTTAAAATCATAACTATGACAAGTAGCATTGATAGTTCACTTGCAAAATTTGGTGACACAAATATAGATCTTAATATAATTAAAGAAGCTTGTCCGATAGGAGCTGCTCCAACGGTATCAACAACTCTTACTTTAGCATTAGGTGATGCTTTAGCAGTGTGTCTTATGAAGATGCGAAATTTCACAGCTGAAAATTTTGCAAATTTTCATCCTGGCGGAAGTTTAGGCAGAAGGCTTTATACAAAAGTTAGTGATATTATGAGAGTTAAAGATCTACCAATTGTTAGTTATGATGTTAGTTTAAGAGTTGCTATAGATGCGATGACTCACGGCAAACTCGGAGCTGTTTTACTCACTGATAAAAATAAAAAGTTAGTGGCTATTTTAAGTGATGGGGATTTAAGAAGGGCTTTGATGGATAAGGAGTTTAATATAGAAAAACTAGCACTTGACTATGCAACTAAAACTCCAAAAGCTATCACAAATAAAGATATGTTAGCAAGCAAGGCATTAGAGATTATAGAAAAGTATAAAATTCAGCTTCTAGTTGTGGTTGATAACACTAACAAACCAGTCGGGATTTTACATATCCACGACCTTACAAATTTAGGAATTTAAGGTGAGAATCAATAAATTTATATCACACAATACAAGCTTTTCTAGGCGTGAAGCAGATGAGTTAGTAAAAAATGGCAAAGTTAGTATAAATGGACGAACTATAAAAGAATTTATAGAGATAAAAGATGGCGATAAAGTTCGTATAAATGGTCGTTTGGTTAAGCTAAAAACAGAATTTACAATGATAGTTTATAACAAACAAAAAGGCGAGTTAGTTACAAAAAAAGATGATAGGGGTAGAAAAACTATATATGACACGCTTCCAGATGGCTTTAAAAGTTTTGTAAGCATTGGAAGGCTTGATTTTGCAAGTGAAGGTCTACTTTTACTAACAGATGCCCCAGCCATTGCAACTGCTCTTATGACAAGCGATATAGAAAGAATGTATTATCTAAAAGTAAAAGGCGAAGTAACAGATGAGGTTATAACTGCGATGAGAGAGGGGCTTTTTGCAGCAGATGCTACAAAAGGGGCTCATGCTAAAACAGATATAAAATCTATGGAATTTAAGCCATTTTTAGCTTACTCAGTGCTTGGCTCAAGTGGGGGATATACAAAGCTTAAGGTAATTATAAACGAAGGCAAAAATCGTGAGCTTAGACGATTTTTTGGCTACTTTGACTTAGAAGTTGTAGATTTAAAACGAGTTAGCTTTGGACGGGTTGATTTAGGTATGTTAAAACCAGGAAAATGGAGATATTTGTCAAATTCAGAATATAATGACTTAAGAGATTTCATGAAACAAAATGAAATTCATTACTAAAATTTAGCAAGATATTTTGCATTAAAGTGTTTAGAAGAAACTCCTTTGAATGGCTAAATTTTGGAATATAGTTTAATTTAAATACAAAATATAGATAATTATAGATGATAAATACTAGTAATTTATAAGAGTTATTAGTAAAAGTTTATTTTAATATAATATTAAAAATTAAATACAAAAATATAAAATTAAGTAAAATATATTTTATCTTTTAAGTTTTTCTACAGGAACTGTGTGATAGAATAACCCAATTTTTATATAGCTATTATGCTATATAATATTTTTATGGAGGTTTGATTTGAGAAAAATAATTTTTCTAGGGCTTTATATTTTATTATCTATTCAGGTTAGTCAAGCAAAAAGTTTAGATGAGATTAAAAATAGTAAAACTATAAGGATAGGTGTATGGACAAATCAGCCACCATACAGTAATTTTGTTGATGGTAGGTTTGAAGGATTTGAAGTTGATATGGCAAAAACTATTGGAAAAAACATTACAGAAAATGGAAATGTAGAACTCGTTGGTATAACAAATGGTAGCCAAAGGATAGAATTTTTAGAACAAGATAAAGTTGATTTGGTTATAGCAAGTTTTACAGATACAAAAGAGAGAAGGGAGCGTGTAAATTTTTCTTTACCATATTTTTCTGTGGCTATGGGTGCAATTGTAAATAAAAATAGAGGCATAACAAAAGAAAGTGATCTTATAGGTAAAAGAATAGTTATTCAAAAAGGCACAACAATGGAGCAATATGTTCCAAGCTTAAGAAGCTCTGAGCTTATAAAAACTGATGGCTCTATTGATGCGTTTGCTATTTTAAGAGAAGATAAAGCAGATGCATATATAGATGATAACTTAGTTGTGATGGCTTATGCTATTATAGATAGAGAGTATATCACTCCATCTGGATTGAGAAATTTAGGCTTTAGTAGCTACTTAGGTGTTGGTATTGCTAAAGATAATAGCGAACTTTTAAAAGCAGTAAATCAAGAAATGATAAAACTTAGTAAGGAGGGCTTTTTTAGGAAAGTATTTAACGAGACATTTGTACCATTTTACAAGAACGAAGTTGAAGCAAAATATTTTTTGCTTGAAGATCTATATAGTATCTATGGATAGGAGATAAAATTATGAGATTATTAAAAAGAGCATTTGTTATTATGGTTTTAGGAGCTAGTATGTTGGTGGCAAAACCTACTATTTATATCTTAGCAACAGGTGGAACTATAGCTGGAAGTGGCGATAGTGCTTTAAGTGGAAGTTATACTTCAGGAACAGTTACAGTTGATAAGCTTATAGCTGCAGTTCCTGAGATAAATGAGATAGCAACTATTAAAGGTGAGCAAATAGCTCAAATTGGCTCTCAAGCTATGAATGATGAAGTTTGGTTAAAACTTGCTGATAGAGTAAATGCACTTTTAAACGATGGCGGTGTTGATGGTATAGTTATAACTCATGGAACCGATACAATGGAAGAGAGTGCTTATTTTTTAAATTTAGTAACAAAAAGCAAAAAACCAGTTGTTTTAGTAGGTGCGATGAGAAGTGGAACTTCAATGAGTGCTGATGGCCCACTAAATATCTATAATGCTGTAAATGTAGCTATGGATAAAGCAAGTGCTGGTAAGGGTGTTTTGGTTGTAATGAATGATAAAATTCACGCAGCTAGAGAGGTAACAAAAACAGCTACAACCGCAGTTGATACTTTTAAATCTCCAAATACAGGAAATATCGGAACTGTAAACTACGGTATAGTTAATTACTATTTGCAACCAACTAGAAAACACACAGTAAGTTCTGACTTTAGTGTTAAAGGTTTAAAAGAGTTACCAAGAGTTGATGTTATTTTTGGTCATACTAATCAAACAGCTGATTTTGTAGAAACTGCTATAGAAAAAGGAGCAAAAGGTATCGTTTTGGCAGGTGTTGGTAACGGTAACCCATATCCAAGCGTAGAAGAAGCTTTGATAAAAGCAGCAGCACAAGGTATTGTAGTTGTAAGAACTTCAAGAACAGGTTCAGGCTCAACTAGTGTTGGTGCTGAGGTAGATGATGCAAAATATGGCTTTGTAACAAGTGACAACTTAAACGCTGCAAAAGCTAGAGTTTTACTACAACTTGCTCTTACAAAAACAAACGAACCATCAAAAATTCAAAAGTTTTATAAAGAGTATTAAAATTTAAGGGGCAAAATCTTTGCCCCAACTTTAAAATTTCTAAAATAAACTAAATTTCTAAAACACCAAAACCCTAAGTGTGCTAACTATTTCATCGCTAATTATGCCATTTTTTTCTAGATTTTTTAGATATTTTATAAGTTCATCATCTGAAATCTCAAGTTCTGATATATTTAGATGCCACTTTGCATTTTCTAAAGCTTCATTAAATTCTCTACTTTCAACTCGCTTTTCTTCTAAAATTTTAGTTTTAAAAGCTATATTTTTAGCTTTTAAATGCTCCTTTAATAAAAACGCATCTGAAGTTTTACTTTTTTTACCAAGCTTAGTAAAAAGCGGTGATAAAACAGATGAATAACGACTAATTTCCCAGTTTAGATAGACTCTAAGTGAGGCTAAATTTATAAATTTATCAAACTCATCAGGTCTAACAGCAGGACTCATAGTTAGAAATGCTATGTCAAATTTCTTACTAGTTTGAAACTCATCAAAGCTAACACATTTTGTGCTAACATTTGTTAGACCTAAATTTTGACGCTTTGTTTCTAGTTTGTTAAGCATGCCTTCTGAGCTGTCAACGCCTAGAATTTCCTTACACTCTTTAGCTAAATGTAGCGTATAATTTCCAGTTCCACAGCCAACATCTATAATGCTTTTTTCTTTAAAATCAACGCCCCAGCTTTTGATAAGTTCTAAAAAATCAAGCTGAAATTTAGTAAGTTTGCCGCTATTTTTATCATAAGTTTTAGCTCTTTTATCCCAAGGATTAGCTACAATCATCACAAACTCCTTTTACAACTACGCTTTTTATATTTTTTATCTCAAAATCAGGCATATCAATTTCCTCTTTTTTATGACACTTATCACAGATAAAGTAAGCTTTAGCGTGATCTGCTAACTCATAGTATTTTTTACCAGAAATTTCAGTTACAATGACGATATTTTGACTTTCAAAAAGATCTAAATTTCTATATATGGTAGTTTTGTTTGCCCCTGTTAAATTTACAAGTTCATCATAGCTTGTTTGAGAATTTGAAAGAGCTTTTATCATCGTTTTTCTTAGACTTGTAGGCTTTATATCATGAGTTATTAGAAATTTTTCTATATCCATTAAGTCTCCTTTAAATTTTAGCTATAATACCAAAAATTTGGTTTATAAATTCTGAAAATTTTAAGTAGCAACTAAGTTGCATTTGGTAAAATATCGCAAATTTTATATCAAAAGGATTCTCATGAAGAAGATTTTATTTGCAGTAGCACTTTGTAGTGCTTTGTTTGGTAAGCCACTAGTTACTACAACTATTTTACCTACGCAGTATTTTGTTGAGCAAATCGCAGGCGATACTCTTGAAGTTGAGGCTTTGGTTGGCAAAGGCGCTGATCCGCACACTTACGAGCCTAAACCAAATCAAATGAAAAGTGTTGAAAAAAGTGAACTCCATTTCGCTGTTGGTATGGAATTTGATGAAATTTGGTTACCAAGACTTAAAAAGCAGTTTCCAAATTTAGAAATAGTTCAAACTCAAAAAGGAATAGAAAAAATAGCTATGGCTCCGCATAGCCATGCACATCATGATCACGACCATAATGACCATGATAGCATAGAAGCTATCAGCGATAATCATCACGACGAACATCACCACCACAATCACGAAGGTCACGACCATGCACATCACCACGATCATGATCACTCTGGACTTGATCCACATGTCTGGTTAGATCCAGTTTTAGTAAAAACTCAAGCTAAAAATATTCTTGATGCTTTAAAGGTAAAATATCCTGAAAATTCTAAAATTTATGATGAAAACTATGCTAAATTTATAAAAGTTTTAGATGAATTAGATAGTGATATCAAACAAAAACTTTCAAATTTAAAAACAAACAAATTTGTGGTTTATCATCCAAGTTGGGGATATTTTGCAAAAAGATACAATCTAGTTCAAATTTCTATTGAAATAGAAGGAAAAGAGCCAAAACCAGCTGATTTAAAAGAGTTAATCGATGAGATAAAAGAAGAGAGCATTAAAGTAGTTTTTGTAGTTCCACAGTTTTCTAAAAAATCAGCAAAAGTTATCGCTAGTGAAGCAAATGCTAATGTTGTTGAGATAGATCAACTTCCAAAAGAGTGGCTAGATGAGATGAAAAAAACGGTATCAGTTTTTGAGAAAGCATTAAAATGAGACCTCTTTTAATAGCCTTTTTGGTAATGCTGGGTGCAAAAACCCAGCTTCTATCTTGTGCTTTGTGTGCGATGATGACGCCAACAGCGCATATTTATATGGAGTTTGTGGCACAAAATAATACCCTTAAAAAGCTTAATATATCTTGGATATTTTCAGAAAATTTTACTAAACTAACACTTCAAAGCTATGATTATGATGTAAATGGCGTTTTAGATAGCGATGAAATTTCAGATATAGAATTTGCGATGGTTGATTATCTAAAAGATAGAAATTTTTTGATGAAATTTGAACACTATAAAATTCCAAATGGTAAAACTTATAGCATCGATGGCAATTTTACTAATCCTAAATTTTTAATAAAAAACTCCCGTTTAGTGTTTAAATTTGAGCAAAATTTAGATCTTGCTATAGAAGATGATCTGGTTTTAAAAACTGAGGCTTTTGATGAAGATGGATACTTTAACTTTACTTTTTTAAATAGTGGTGCAAAAGAGATAGATGATAAATTTCACGCTGTTTTTAACTCAAATTTAGGGGCAAATTTTACCACTTTTAGTAGTGGCAAGATGCCAGAATTTAAACAAAAAAGTCTAAAAGATCTATTAAAAAATAGCCAAATAGATAGCGTTGATAATTTAGGTTTTATAAGTAATAAAACAATTAGCTCACTTGAGAAGCTAAAAGAGCTTTTATCAAGTAAAGATATAAGCCTTAAAACGGCTCTTTTGATAATTTTTCTCTCGTTTATATATGGCTTTTTTCACGCTGCTGGACCAGGACATGCTAAGGTATTAACTACGAGTTATTTTTTAGCAAATGGTGGAAATGCTTATAAGGCCTTTAAATTCGCACTAAAGATCGGTTATTTTCACATAATAGGGGCATTTTTTGTTGTGATAATAAGCATGTTAGTAGCTGAGTTAGTTGCAAATATGGTTAGTTCTGAAACCATAGCTTTTACTACCAAAATTTCAGCCATTATGGTTATATGCGTTGCTATTTTTATGCTTATTTCAAAGATAAAGGCTTTAATGTTAAAATTTAAAGCAAAACCAAAATGGCAAGTATCAAATTCTTTAAAAATCTTAAACGCACCAACTTTAAAGAATACTCACGAACATAGCTGTTCTTGTTCGGTTTGTATGTCAAAAAAAGATAGAGGTTTAAGTGAGTGGGTTATAGCTTTAAGTGCTGCTATAATACCATGTCCAGGAACTATTTTGGTTTTTCTTTTAGCTTTTAGCGTTGGAAGCTATTTTATAAGCCTAATAAGTGCTATTTTTATGGGTCTTGGAATGGCTAGTGTGATATTTCTAGCAGCTATTTTTGGCGGAGCGGTTAATAAATTTAGCTCTAAAAAACTAGAGAATTTTAGGATATTTGTGGAGTTTTTTGGTATAGCTGTGATGATAATATTAGGAATTTTTATGTTTATAGTAAGTGATAGTTTGAGTGTTTTATGATAGAAATTAAAAATTTAAGTTACGGCTATGATCAAAGCCTTGTTTTAGATGGTATAAATTTAAGCTACGATGAGAAAGAATTTCTAGCTATAATAGGGCCAAATGGTGGCGGTAAAAGCACACTTTTAAAGCTAATGCTAGGAATTTTAACCCCTAAAAGTGGTGAAATTTTACTCTTTGGTAAAAGCCCAAAAGATGTTTGTAAATTTATTGGCTATGTTCCGCAGTTTATTCCGATAAATAAAGCATTTCCAATTAGCGTTTTAGAAGTTGTGATGATGGGTAGGATTGATAAAAAACGCTTTGGATTTTACTCTAAAAATGATAAAAAAGAGGCATTAAAAGCTCTTGAAATAGTAGGAATTTCTCATCTTGCAAATCGTCGTATAATTATGCTAAGTGGCGGTCAAAGGCAAAGAGCTTATATAGCAAGAGCTCTTTGCAGCGACGCTAAGGTGCTTTTTTTGGATGAGCCAACAGCAAGCATTGACACTCGTGGACAAATAGAAATTTATGAACTTTTAAGCCGTTTAAATAAAAGTGGAATTGGCATTGTTTTAGTAAGTCATGATATTAATATGGCTATTCATTACGCTACAAAAGTAGCTTATGTGGCAAGAAATTTAGTTATGCATGATATAGATACAAAAGATAACTTTTTAAAGCACCTAAAGCAAGAACATAGCCATTTTTGCGATGTAGAGCTTATATTAAAGGAGTGTTCATGCAAGAAATCTTAAGCTATACATTTATGCAAAATGCTCTTATTGGCGGACTTTTAGTAAGTGTGGCGTGTGGAGTTATAGGTTCACTTGTGGTGATAAACCGTATGACTTTTATAGCAGGTGGCATATCTCACTCAGCATATGGTGGCATCGGTATAGCTGCTTTTTTAGGATTTGCACCACTTTTTGGAGCTACTATTTTTACTATATTTGTTGCTTTTATCATTGCTTTTTTAACCCTTAAAGATAAAGAGAGATTTGACTCTGTAATAGGTGCTATGTGGGCTTTTGGAATGGCGTTAGGAATTATATTTATAGATATTACGCCTGGATATAAGGGCGATTTAATGGGTTATTTGTTTGGATCAATTCTTACTATTGATAATGGGGCTTTGAAATTTGTAACTATTGTAGATATTTTTGTGGTTATGCTTGTGGTGGTTTTTTATAGACAGTTTTGTGCAGTAAGCTTTGATAGTGAGTTTGCAAGGCTTAGAGGTGTAAATAGCACGCTCTTTTACTATATACTGGTTTTATTAACAGCACTTTGTGTATCATCAGCTATACAAGTTGTTGGGCTTATTTTAGTTATTGCTTTAATGACCATACCGCCATATATAGCTGAGATTTTTAGTAAAAATTTAGGCGTGATGATGATTTTATCTAGCGTGATTTCAGCAGTTTTTTGTATATTAGGTCTTATGATAAGCTATAAATTTAACCTAACAAGTGGTGCAAGCATCATAATGGTAGCAGCTGTTACATTTTTTATCATTATGGGCTTTAAAAACTTTAAATTTTCCTAGTGAATTTGCCTATAAATTTAGTAAAATTTAGCTCACTTATAAGTATAGAAATTATTATCAAAACAGCTCCAAATATCTGAGCTTTTGTAAGCAACTCTTGACCGATAAAATAACCAATGAATCCAGCACTAACAGGCTCTAGCGATAAGATAAGAGCAGTTTGAGTAGGACTTAAGTAAATTTGTGCCTTTGTTTGAACAAAAAAGGCGATGATAGTTGCAAAAATTACTGTAAATATTAAGATATAGATGAAGTTTAGGCTTAGCCAAATTTCAAATCCACCTAAAATTTTGTACGAGTTGGGTGTTGTTTTTGCAAAAAGTATTGCATAAATCAGCGTTAAAAAACTAACGGTGAAAAACTGTACAACAAGCAGAGCATAAATATTACAGTTTTTTACAAATTTGCCAGTATAAACTACATGAAAAGCATAAGCAAATGCCGATATTAAGGCCAAAGCTTCGCCTAATCCTAGTCCAAAGCCTTTTGTGTTGCTAAGTAAAAAAAGCCCGACAACAGCTAAAAATGCACTTAAAATAGCCTTTAGGCTTAGCTTAACTTTAAAGAAAAAACAGACCAAAAACGGCACTATTACGATATTTAACCCGATGATAAAAGCTACGGTTGAACTGTATGTGAATTTAAGAGCATAAATTTGAAATATAAAGTCAAGAAACATAAAAAAGCCTAAAATCACCCCAAAAATGAGCGAATTTTTGTCAAATTTAAGCCCAAATTTTAAACTTGCAAGATACATGAAAATGCCAGAAAATAAAAACCTAAAAAATAAAAAGCTTGGTACATTTATATAGTATAAAGCTTTTTGTATAGGCAAAAAAGTTGCTCCCCAGCCAATAGCGATAATAATTAGTGAAATTTTAGCTATTAGAGTTTTTGACATCTGCCTTCCTTTTGAAAGGGCTTATTATACCAAAATTTATATAAGCTAGAAATATTTTTAATCTATAACTTTCTATTTTTTAGATATAATTATCTCTTTTTAAGGATAGAATTTGGAAATTTTTCTCATAGCTTTTGCTCTGTCTATGGATAGTGTTGCTTTATCTATCGCAAATGGAGCAAAGTGTAAAGACTTAGAACTAAAAGGTGTTTTTACTTTAGCTTTAATCTATGCATTTTTTCAAGGACTTATGCCTATTATTGGCTATTTGCTCGGTGCAAGTTTTGCTTATTTTATAGCAAGCATTGATCACTTCGTAGCATTTGGTATTTTGCTTTTTTTAGGCATTAAGATGATAAGAGAGTCTAAGGATTTTAGCGAAAGCTGCGTGCTAAATTTAACACCTAAAGAGCTTGTATTTGGAGCTATTGCTACAAGTATAGATGCGCTTGCTGTTGGCGTGACATTTGCTTTTGAGGGCGTAAATATTATAAAAGCTGGAGCTATTATAGCTCTAACTTGCTTTGTGCTGTGTTTTTTGGGCTGCTATTTAGGCAAAAAAGCCTTTGGTTTTTTAGAAAGAAAAGCTCTTATTTTGGGTGGAGTTATACTTATTTCTATAGGTGTAAAAATCTTAGTAACTCATTTAGGAATACTTAGTTTATAAACACCATTTTTAATTTTTTTTAGAATTTTTTTAGTTTCTAGGGTTTTAAAGATTTTAGATAGCGTTGGTTTGCTAACATCTGCTAACTTACAAATTTCATCTTGTGTTAGTGTGATAAAGCCCCCTTTATCGGCATTTTTAAGTAAGAATTCAATCACACTAACAAATTTTTGACCTAAAATTTCTTTACAAATTTTATCAACTAACAACAAAAACAGGCACCAGTGAGTTTTGAACTATATCTTTTGAAGTACTTCCAAAGATTAAGGTTTTGAAAATTCCTTTTGTGTATGAACCAAGCACATAAATATCAAGGTTGTTGGCACGTCTGTATTTGATTATCTCATCAGCTGCTGAGCCGCTTAAAGTGACAAATTTAGCATTTTCACCACTTAAAATCTCTCTAGCACTATCTAATATCTTGGATGATTTTTCTTCATTGTCGTTAACATTTACGACATGATACTCTAAATTTTCGCCAAAAATTTTATCTTCTTTTATGCTTCTTAGTGCTTTTATGGCATTATCGCTACCATCAAAGGCTACCATGGCTGACTTTGGAGCTTTGTACTCGGTTTTAACAAAAAGTATTGGAGTTCCAGCTTCTCTAACTAAGGCAACTATATTATTTTCTATCTCTTCACCTTCATCTTTTACGGCTGAGACTATTAAGTGAGCATTTTCATAATTGATAAGTATCTCTATTAGATCGCCATTTTGAAGATCTGTTGTAGCTTTTATGCTCTCTTTTTGGGCGATTTTAAGAGCATCATTTAGTATGGCTTCGCTTTCATCGATTTGTTCTTTTGTGGGTTTTAGCTCATCTAAATCGCAAGCCATTTCACTTCCTACGACAAGACCACCTGCAGCTAAACCCATAAAATTTGGCGTAAAAAGTGGAGTTTTTATAACTCTTAGAAATACCACTTCTTTGTTTAAATTTTTAGCAATACTTAATCCATACTCAATAACAGCTGAATTTAGCGGATTTTTATCTACACATATTATAATTTTACTCATAAATAGCTCCTTTTTAAAATTAGCTAATTATAGCAAAATTTCACTCATCTGTCACTATTTTGGCTTGATATGAAGCAATAAGTGGATCTATAATTTCATCAAAAAGTCCAGCAGACATTATAGCATCAAGTCTATAAAGGGTTAAATTTATGCGGTGATCTGAGATTCTGTTTTGTGGATAGTTGTATGTGCGAATTCTACCACTCCTATCGCCTGTTCCAACTTGTTCTTTTCGTTCGGCTCTCTCTCTTTCAAGGCGTTGTTGTTCTTGCATCTCATAAAGTCTTGACTTTAAAACTTTAAGAGCGGCATCTTTGTTTTTATGCTGGCTTTTGCCATCTTGGTTAACAACTACAAGTCCTGTTGGTATATGAGTTACTCTTACAGCACTATCAGTTGTATTGACTGATTGTCCGCCATGACCTGAACTTCTCATAACATCAATTTTAACATCATTCATATTAAGTTCTATATCACTATCTTCTGCTTCTGGCATGATAGCAACTGTGATAGCTGAAGTGTGGACTCTGCCTTGAGATTCAGTTTCTGGAACACGCTGAACTCTATGTGTTCCACCTTCAAATTTAAGTCTTGAGTAAGCACCTTTTCCTTTTACTAATAAAATAATCTCTTTAAATCCGCCGGCTGAGCCTTCACTTTGAGATACAATCTCAACTTTATATCCTCTAATCTCAGCGTACCTTATATAAGCCCCAGCTAAATCGCCAGCAAAAAGAGCAGCTTCATCGCCGCCCGTGCCAGCTCTTAGCTCAAGAAATATGTTTTTGTCATCATTTGGATCTTTTGGGATAAGTAAAATTTTTATCTCTTCTATAAGTTTTTCTTTTCTTACTTCAAGCTCTTTAAGCTCATCTTTTGCGAGTTCGCTAAGTTCAGGATCTCCAAGAAGATTATTGTTTTCTTTTATGCTTTGTTCTATGCTAAAATACTCTTTAGCAGAGTTATAAAGCTCTTCTAAGTTACTTTGCTCCTTTGAGAGCTCAGTCATTTTAGATATATCGCTGATAACTTCAGGGCTTACAAGAGCCTTTGTTATCTCGTCATACCTTTCTATAAAGGGCCTAAGTTTATCAGCTAACAAAATTTATTCTGCTTTATCTAATGCGTTTACTGCTTTTGCTAGACGGCTTACTTTTCTCGAAGCTGTCTCTTTTTTAAGTACACCACGACTTACGAAGCTATGAATGCTTTTATTTGCTACTTTTAATGCTTCTAAAGCTGCTTCTCTATCGTTTGCTTTAACTGCTTCTCTTACTGCTCTAGTTATATTTTTTATTCTAGTGCGGTAAAATCTATTTCTTTCTGTCCTTTTTATCGTCTGCCTTGCTCTTTTGGCAGCTGACTTGTGATTTGCCATTTTTTCACCTTTTTATGTAAATAGTTTAAGGAGTGGATTATACATAAGTTCACTTTAAAAAAAGCTGAATTTAAGTAAAATTTAACCTTAAATTTCAACTTATGTTATTGTTTGCTAAGTTGTGATAAAATTTCTAAATTTTTTAATTTAGGATGATTATGAAATACTTTGGAACTGATGGCGTTAGAGGGCTTGCAGGTAAAGAACTCACCGCTGAACTTGCTATGAAGATCGCTGTAGCAGCTGGAATTTATTTTAGAGAAAATGGTAGTACAAATATGGTCTTGCTTGGAAAAGATACAAGAAGAAGTGGTTATATGATAGAAACAGCCATTGTAGCTGGACTTACGAGCATTGGTTATAATGTCCGCCAAATTGGTCCCATGCCAACTCCAGCAGTTGCATTTCTAACAGAAGATATGAGATGTGATGCAGGTATAATGATAAGTGCTTCGCATAATCCTTACTATGATAATGGTATAAAGTTTTTTGATAAATTTGGCTTTAAGCTTGATGAGAGCGAAGAGGCAAAAATAGAAGAGATTTTACATGATAATAACCTTATGACTAGAGCTTTAAAACAGGCTATGGATATTGGTGCAGCTAAAAGGGTAGATGATGTTATAGGACGCTATATAGTTCATATAAAAAATTCATTTCCTAGAAATAAAACCCTTAAAAATTTACGTATCGTTCTTGATACGGCAAATGGTGCTAGTTATAAGGTGGCACCAACTGTGTTTAAGGAGCTTGGTGCTGAGGTTTTTGTACTTAGTGATAAACCAAATGGTCAAAATATAAACGATAGTTGTGGAGCACTTCATCCTGAAAATTTATCATCTGAAGTTAGAAGGCTTAGAGCTGATGTTGGATTTGCTTTTGATGGAGATGCTGATAGATTAACAGTTGTTGATGAAAATGGTAGTATGGTAAATGGTGATGCTCTGCTTGGAATTTTAGCTATCTATCTAAAAGAAAATAACAAACTAGCAAATAATAAAGTAGTAGCAACTGTGATGAGTAATCAAGGTCTAGATGATATGCTAAAATCTCACGGTATAGAGCTTTTAAGAAGTAAGGTCGGTGATAAATATGTTTTAGAAATGATGAGAGAGCACGAGCTAAATTTCGGTGGTGAACAAAGCGGACATATTATATTTGCAGATTACGCTAAGACTGGTGATGGGCTTACAAGTGCACTTCAGTTTGCAGCTTGTATGCTTCAAGAGAAAAAATCAGCCAGCCAACTTGCTTCAAAACTTAAGCCATATCCTCAAATTCTAAAAAATCTTAAAATTTCAGAAAAGAAAGATTTGGCAAATTTAGATGGTCTTAGAGAATTAGAAAATGAGTTAAAAAAGGCTAAAATTCGCTCACTTTTTAGATACTCTGGAACTGAAAAAGTCATAAGACTTCTTTTAGAGGGCAAGGATGAAATTTTGCTAGCTGATAAGATGAACGAAGTTGAAAATTTCTTTAAAAAAGCTTTAAATGGTTAAATTTTGGAGTAAATTTATAGCCGTTTTTTTGGCTGTTGTGGTTGCAGACCAGTTAATAAAGCAGATTTTTTTAAACGGTTTTAGGTGGGAAGGTGAGTTTTTTTCACTTATTCTTACATACAATACCGGAGTTGCTTTTTCTATGTTTTCTTTTTTGGGTGAGCATTTAAAAGCAGTTCAAATAGCTTTGCTTGGACTACTTTTTGTCTATTTGCTTTATGATAAAAAGCTTTTAAAAGCTCACTGGGTGGCTTTTGCGCTGCTTTTAGGAGGCGGGGTATCAAATGTCATAGATAGATTTTTTCATCCTGGCGTGGTGGATTATGTGTTTTGGCATAAATGGTTTGAATTTGCGGTGTTTAATTTTGCCGATGTGATGATAAATTTAGCAGTTGCTATAATATTTTTACAAATTTTATTTGATTATATAAAGGAAAAAAGATGAGAAGAAATATCTATATCGCTTATGCATTGTGGTTTTTTTGTTTTCCAATCGGAGCTGGAATTCATAGAATTTATTGTGGTAAATTTGTAAGTGGCTTTTTAATGCTTGGGCTTTACTGGCTTGGACAAATTACTATGTGGTTATTAATCGGCTTTGGATTTTTGGCTATTTGGGCTATTTGGTGGATAGCTGATGTTTTTTTAACTCAGGGAATGGTTGAAAGGGCTAATAGCGATTTTATTTACGAAAACGATATAAATAGTGCAAATAAAATAAAAAGCATAGAGGCTTTATATGAACTTTATAAAAGTGGAGCTATAAGCGAAGCTGAGTATGAAGTTAGAAAAGACATAATAATGCGTGGATAGTGTTACTAAAAGTTATAAAAAAGAGAAATATTAGAGATTTCACCACTGATTATGGTTTTTTTGCCAAAGTGTAAGCTAAATTTCAATAAAATCAGAAAATATTTAATATAAAAAGGGTGAAGAGTGGCTTTTAAATTTAAAGAATTTATATCAAGTGAGAGCGGTGGCGGTATGCTGCTTTTAGGCTGTGCATTTTTAGCACTAATATTTGTAAATACTCCAGGACTTAGTGCTTTTTATGATTGGTTTATTCACTTTAAACTAGAACTAGGCGTTGTTTTAAATGAAGGTCTTGGGCTTAAGGAAAATGTACATTTTTGGATAAATGATTTTCTTATGGCTTTTTTCTTTTTTTCTGTTGGACTTGAGTTAAAAAAAGAGATGAAAGAGGGTCAGCTTAAGTACCTATCTCAGGTGGTTTTGCCTATATTTGCAGCCATTGGTGGCGTTATAACACCAGCTTTAATTTTTGCTTTATTAAATTGGGGTGGACAGCCTGATATTAGAGGTTGGGCAATACCTACTGCTACTGATATAGCTTTTGCCGTTGGGGTCTTAGCTCTTTTAGGTAGAAGAATTCCCGCAAGTCTTAAAATATTTGTTTTAACTTTAGCGATTATGGATGATTTGTGTGCTATTGTTATCATCGCTCTTTTTTACTCTGGAAATTTAAGCTTTTTATTTTTGGGTTTAGCGTTTTTAATTGTTCTTGCCTTAATCGGTCTAAATTTAGCTGGAGTTAGTAAAAAAACTCCATATATAATTTTATCTTTAATTTTATGGTTTTTTGTATTAAATTCAGGAATTCATGCTAGTATTGCTGGAGTTGTAGCAGCCTTTACTATACCGCTTTACAATGATGACAAAAGTTCGATGCTAAAGGACTTAGAACATATCCTAGCAAATCCTGTAAATTTTATAATCCTTCCACTTTTTGCGTTTACAAATGCTGGTGTTAGTCTTATTGGGCTTGAGCCATCACATATTTTTGGTTCAGTTCCTATGGGAATTTTCCTAGGTCTTTTTCTTGGAAAACAGATTGGAATATTTTTATTTAGTTTTATTGCTATTAAAATGGGCTTTGGTTTTATGCCAGAAAGGGCAAACTGGAAGCAGCTATACGCGGTTGCAATAATTTGTGGTATTGGCTTTACGATGAGTCTTTTTGTTGATAATCTTGCATATGGAGAGGCTTCAATGTCACTTTATCACGGTGCTGATAAACTTGCTATTTTGGTTGGGTCTTTTGTCTCTGGTGTGGTTGGGTACTTCTTTGCAAAAGCTGTAGGAAATAATCCAGACGGAACGCCTAAAGCTTAAATTTAGTAAAAATCTGATATAATAACGCCCCTTAAGCTAAGTTAAAGGGCGTTTGTATTTTAGGTTTGGTCTCGTAGCTCAGTTGGTAGAGCACCACCTTGACATGGTGGTGGTCGATGGTTCAAGTCCATTCGGGGCCACCATTTTTATATGATTTTAACTTCTACTTACTTTGTTGATTAAATTTTGTGAGACACTTTTTTGCATCATTAGTTTATCAAAGATATCGTCATTTCCGTTTGGTTCAAAAAGTAGTTTATTTAACTCCATTATGGATAGTTTTACATTTTCAGTACTTTCTATCTCTATGATATCTCCAGTTTTTATTCTTCCACCTTCAAGCACTCTATAGCACCATCCAGTTAGTCCAGAGCTAAGGATAAATTTAGCAAATCCACCATGTTTATGGATTTTATAAAGCTTATCAGATGGTTTTCGTGGCTGGCTTACTTGAAGTATAGCTGAGCCGATTTTGTGTATATCACCTATAAAAACACTTCTTTCATCAAGTCCTTTTATGGTCAAATTTTCACCCATTTGACCAAATTCTAGCTTTTTATTAAGAAAATTATTCCATATAGCATAGCTACTTAATGCACTGGCAAAAACAGCCTCATCAGGATTTGTTCTATCTGAAACTTCATCACCCTTTATGCCGGTGTTTGTTACTGAAATCTCAATTCTACGGATATCTTTTATAAAATCACTATAAAAAGGATTTCCATCATCACTAATATACTTTTTAGTCTTGCCAACCTGTATGGAAAAAATCATAATTTACTCCTATATTAAGTTTACTCTTTTTTCGCCTTTTACTATCTCGCCGATCTGGTAAGCATCGGAATTTTCAGTGATAAATTTAGCATTTTCCTTACTTGCTATTATGACCATTCCAACGCCCATATTAAATGTCCTAAACATCTCACTTTGCTCAACATATTTGCTCATATACCCAAAAACATATGGAATTTCTAAGTTTTTAAGATATATGTTTGCACCAAGACCATCAGGCAATACTCGTGGTAAATTTTCAACCAAACCGCCACCTGTTATGTGTGCTAGTGCGTTTATTTTATCTTTAAATTTTAAAAACTCAGGCACATAAATTCTAGTTGGCTCAAGTAGCGTATCTATGAGATTTGACCTATCAAATTTATCATCAAATTTCATATTAAGCTTTTCAAAAAATAACTTTCTTACAAGCGAGTAGCCATTTGAGTGAATTCCACTACTTTTAAGAGCTAAAAGAGTATCGCCTTCATTAACAAATTTCGTTCTATCTACTTCATCATTTTCAGCAATACCAACTGAAAATCCAGCCAAATCAAAATCGCCTTTTTTATAAATTCCTGGCATTTCAGCAGTTTCGCCACCTATTAAAGCACATTTTGCTATCTTGCAACCCTGACTTATTCCTTTTACAACTTCGCTTGCATTTTTTATATCAAGGTGTTCGCTAGCATAATAATCAAGAAAAAACATCGGCTCTGCGAAGTTACATATCAAGTCATTTACACACATCGCAACCAAATCTATACCAATGGTATCAAATTTACCCGAGTCAATCGCAAGCCTAAGCTTTGTGCCAACGCCATCAGTTGATGCTAAAAGTACTGGGTTTTTATATCCGCTTGGTAAACGATATGCCCCTGAAAATGAGCCTATACCTCCAACGACATTTTCATTAAATGTTGAGCGAACAAATGGTTTAATACGCTCTACAAATTCATTTCCAGCTTCGATATCAACGCCTGCATCTTTGTAACTTACCATAAATTTATCCTTTGAAATTTTCACTATTTTAGCTAAAATTTGATAAAAGCAGACTAAAAGGGCTAAATTTGGATAAATTTAAAAACGCTATTGTTGTAACTGGTTGTATTGGAAGTGGAAAAAGTAGCGTTTGTGAGATTTTAAAGAAAAAAGGCTACGAAGTAATAGATGCTGATAAGATAAGCCATGAAATTTTAGACTCTTTGGGTGATGAAATTTCAGCTGTTTTTGGAAGCGAGTTTGTAAAAGATAGCAAACCTGATAGAAAAAAGCTTGGCGTTTTGGTTTTTAAAGATAGAAAAAAGCTTAAAATTCTAGAACAAATTTTACATCCTAAAATCAAAGCTGAAATTTTAAGAAAAGCTAAGATTTTAGAAAAGCTTAACAAAGTTTATTTTGTAGATATACCACTTTTTTATGAGAGTTCTAACTATCCTGAATTTAAGCGTGTGTTAGTTGTTTATGCCCCAAAAGAGCTTATTGTAGAGAGGATTATGAAGCGAAATTTACTAACAAAAGATGAAGCGTTAGCTAGGATAAATTTACAACTTGACATAGAAAAAAAGCGAGATTTGGCAGATTTTGTGATAGAAAATACCAGAAATTTAGATGAGTTAAATTCCAAAGTAGATGAGTTTTTAAGGGGTGATTTATGAGTTTAGCAAATGATTTTCGCCCTAAAAATTTAGATGAAATTTGTGGTCAAAAGCACATCATAGCTAAAGACAAAGCTCTTTATAAGCTTATAAGGGGTGGAGAAATTCCACATTTAATGTTTTTTGGACCAGCAGGAAGCGGAAAAACAACTTTGGCTAAGGTTATAGCAAATGAGCTAAATATGGAGTTTTACGAACTTGATGGCACAAGTTTAAAAGTAGATGAAATACGCAAAATTTTAGATAAGCACAAAGGCACTCTTTTAAAGCCACTTATTTTTATAGATGAGGTTCACCGTTTATCTAAAACCCAACAAGAAGTGCTTCTTATCCCGATGGAAAGTGGTGTGGCTACCATTATTGGTGCAAGTACAGAAAATCCATATTTTGTTTTAAGTAGTGGAATCCGCTCTCGTTCTATGCTTTTTGAATTTAAGCCACTAACTAACGATGATCTAACAGAGCTTTTTAATAGAGTTCAAAACACCTTAAAATTCACTACAGATAACGATGCTAAAAATTATCTTATAAGCTCATCAGCAGGGGATGGAAGGGCTATGTTAAATTTGCTTGATTATGCTTTAAAAATCGATACTAACATATCACTAACAACATTAAAAGAGTTAAGAAGTCACCCTTTAAAAGATGGCGTAAGTAGCGATGATACTCACTATGATTTAGCAAGTGCGATGATAAAAAGCCTAAGAGGAAGCGATATAAACGCTTCGCTTTATTACGCTGCAAGGCTTATAGATGGTGGCGAAAGTGCTGATTTTATCGCAAGAAGGCTTGTGATATTTGCTAGTGAAGACATTGGAAATGCTAACCCAAATGCTTTAAATTTAGCCACTAACACTCTAATAGCTGTTGGCAAGATTGGTTATCCAGAAGCCAGGATAATCATCGCTCAATGCGTAGTTTACCTAGCAAGTTCTCCAAAATCAAACTCAAGTTATAAAGCGATAAATGAGGCTTTGGATTTTGTATCAAACAAGCCAAAACTAAAAATACCCAACTATCTAATAAACACAAATCCAGCAAAAAAAGATTATCTTTATCCGCATGATTTTGGTGGCTGGGTTAAGCAAAACTATACAGAAATTCCATTAAATTTCTACCACTCTAAAGGCATTGGTTTTGAGAAAAATCTCAATGATTGGCACGAAGCTCTTTTAAATCTAGATAAACAAGAGTAAAAATTTAACTGTTAAGTTTAGCTTAATAAATAATAAGCTAAAATGTAGTGTTCTTTTATTGTAAAAAAGACAAATTTGGTAAATTTAAGGAAATAAAATGGATCGCGAGATAATCGCATATAAATTAAATGGGGAAGTTATAGACACTCACTCGATAAATGGTAGAGAAAAAGATGCTAAACCGATATATTTTGATAATAGTGATGAGAGCTTAGATGTCATCAGACACTCAACAGCTCACTTAATGGCAGAAGCTATTTTATCTTTATACCCAGATGCTAAATTTTTTGTAGGACCTGCGATTGAAGATGGCTTTTATTATGATTTTAGAGCTACAAAAGAAGATGGTCAAAAAATAGGCGAAGATGATTTAAAAGATATAGAAAAGAAGATGAAAGAGCTTATAAAAGCTAAGAATGATTTTGTTAAGATAAACTCTACAAAAGCTGAAGTGTTAGCTAAATTTGCTAATGATGATTTAAAGCAAGAAGTTCTAAAAAGAATTCCAGAAGGCGTTGTAAGCATCTACACTCAGGGCAACTTTGAAGACATTTGCCGTGGGCCACATGTGCCAAACACACGCTTTTTACAAAATTTTAAGCTTACAAGAGTAGCTGGAGCCTATCTTGGTGGTGATGAAAATCGCGAAATGCTTACACGAATTTATGGTACTGCTTTTGCTGATAAACAGAGCTTAAATGATCACCTAAAAATGCTAGAAGAGGCTAAAAAAAGAGATCATAGAAAGCTTGGAAATGAGATGAAGCTTTTTACATTTGATGAGCAAGTTGGAGCAGGACTTCCTATTTGGTTACCAAATGGAGCAAGGCTTAGATCAAAGCTAGAGCACAAGCTTTTTGGCGTTCACAGACGCCGCGGTTATCAGCCTGTTCGTGGTCCAGAAATTTTAAAAGCTGATGCTTGGAAGATAAGTGGACACTACGACAACTACAAAGAAAATATGTATTTTACTCAAATAGATGAGCAAGAGTATGGAATAAAACCTATGAACTGTGTTGGACATGTTAAGGTTTATGAAAGCGATATAAGAAGTTATCGCGATTTGCCACTTAAATTTTTTGAGTATGGCGTCGTTCATAGACATGAAAAAAGTGGTGTGATGCACGGGCTTTTTAGAGTTAGAGAATTTACCCAAGATGATGCTCATATTTTCTGTGCTCCACATCAGATAAAAGAAAACGTTATAGAAATTTTAGATTTTGTAAATCATATAATGAAAGCTTTTGACTTTACTTATGAGATGGAAATTTCAACTCGTCCTGATAAAGCTATCGGCGATGATAGTGTTTGGGAAGTCGCTACAAGTGCACTTAAAGAAGCTCTTGATGAGCATCATTTAAAATACGGTATAGACGAAGGTGGCGGGGCTTTTTATGGTCCAAAGATTGATATTAAAATAACTGATGCGTTAAAAAGAAAGTGGCAGTGTGGAACAATCCAAGTTGACTTTAACCTACCACAACGCTTTGATTTAACTTACATAGATGAAAATAATGAGAAAAAGCGCCCTGTTATGATTCACCGTGCTATTTTGGGTAGTTTTGAGAGATTTATAGGAATTTTGATTGAACATACTGCTGGTGAACTTCCATTTTTTATCGCTCCAACTGGCGTTGCTATAGTGCCTATTAGCGATAGCCATTTTGAGTATGCAAAAAGCATTAAAAAAGAGCTTGAGAATTTAGGCGTAGATGCTGAAATTTATAGCAAAAACGAAACACTAAACAAAAGAATAAGAACAGCTGAAAAAGCTCATATACCATATATTATTGTTTTAGGTGATGAAGAGGTTAGTAATAAAAGTGTTGCTCTGCGAGATCGTAGAGCTAGAGAGCAGTCAAATCTAAGCTTTGATGAGTTTATTAAATTTATAAAGGAGAAACTAAATGAGGTGGATTTTTGAGTAAAGACAAAGTTGTTTATCTAAACGAAGACATACGCGCAAAAGAGGTTAGGTGCGTAGGAGATGATGGGGAGGTTTATGGAATCATATCAAGAGATGAAGCTCTTGATATAGCTAACAAAATGGGGCTTGATTTAGTTTTAATAGCACCAGATGCAAAGCCGCCAGTTTGTAAAGTAATGGACTATGGTAAATTTAGGTACCAACAAGAAAAAAAGCAAAAAGAGGCTAAAAAAAAGCAAAAAACTATTGACATTAAAGAGGTTAAGCTATCAGCTAAAATCGCTCAAAATGATATAAACTACAAAATAAAACATGCTAGAGAATTTTTAGAGTCTGGTAAGCATGTAAGATTTAGAGTGTTTTTAAAAGGGCGTGAAATGGCTAATCCTGAAGTTGGAGTTGAGCTTTTAAATAGCGTTTATGAGTTAGTAAATGATATCGGCCAAAGAGACAAAGAGCCAATCTTTGAAGGTAGATATGTCAATATGTTGGTCGTTCCTAAGAAAAGTTAAACTGTAAATTTATAAAAATTTTAGGGCTGAAGTATAAATTTTTAGAAATTCAGCCCTATTTTATTAAATTAAGATATAATCAAGCTTCATTTTAAAAAGAAAGGATTAGTTATATGCCAAAGATGAAAACAGTTCGTGGTGCAGCTAAGCGTTTTAAAGTGGGTAAAAATAAGATTAAGAGAGGCTCAGCTTTTAGAAGCCATATCTTAACTAAAAAGTCACAAAAACGCAAAAGAGACCTAAGACAAGAGCAATTTGTAGATTCTACAAATGTTAAAGCTGTTAAAAAAATGCTAGGAAAAGCATAAGTTGACGATAAGTCCAAACTCCCCTAAATTTAGAGAATTTAAGGGCAAGATCTGCTAAGCAGACGCCATCTTTGAAAGGATAAAACATGGCAAGAGTAAAAACAGGCGTAGTTAGAAGAAGACGCCATAAGAAAGTTTTAAAGTTAGCGAGAGGCTTTTATAGTGGAAGAAGAAAACACTTTAGAAAAGCAAAAGAGCAACTTGAAAGAAGTTTATGTTATGCATATAGAGATAGACGCCAGAAAAAAAGAGATTTCAGACGCCTATGGATAGTAAGAATTAACGCAGCTTGTAGATTAAATGACATAAGCTACTCAAAATTTATCAACGGACTAAAATTGGCAGGTATTGAACTTGACAGAAAGATACTTGCAGATATGGCTTATAACGATCCAGAAGCATTTAGCGTTGTTGCTACAAAGGCAAAATCAGCTCTAAAGGCTTAAGATTTAGGAGCGAATCTCGCTCCTTACTCTCTAAAACCACACAAATACTGCCCAATAAAGATAAGCAATCTCCCCGGCTAGTCTTTAAAATAGAATATTCTATATTACGAATTAAGATATAAAATTATCACAAAAACGTATTTTTTATATTTGTTTGGCTTAATCTATATTTTCGTATAAAACTTTGTTGTCTTAAGATTATTTCTATATAGATACATTTTTTCTAAGATTAAAGTGCCATTTCTTGGTAAATTTTACATAATCTTATATTTTTTATATATTTTAATTTTATTTAATACATACTCAGTATAATAATTTTACAGAAACATTTTAATATAAAGGTGAGAAAATGGCTGAAATTTCAAGACGAACTTTTATCAAAGGAAGTTGTGCTGTTTTACTGACAAATTTCTCTTTTGCTGCCCCTTTAAAAAGTGAAAATGTAGATACTATTATCTATGATTTAAACTTAAAAGGAAGTAGCGAGTATGCAAAAACTTTTGTAAATTCAAAGAAATTTGCCATAAATGGTGATATTAGCGATGTTTATTTTGATCTTAAAAATGATCTTAGAAATAAGCAAATAATCTCTGGTCTTACGAGCAAAGAGACCTTTTTTGTGGTTGAAAACATTGCAAAAGACTATGGCTACACAGCCCAAAATCTAAAACATGATGAACTTATTTCATGGATTTTAGTACCAAATTTAAAAAGGAGTTTAGTATGATACTGCCAAACGGGGTAAAAGAGAGCGATTTTAAAACTGCTATAAGTAAATTTGAAAACATTTTAGGAAAAGAAAATGTCTTTACAGATGAAAAAGATGTTTTTTTATACAGAGATGCCTACTCTTCTGAATGGAATGAAGAGAGTGAACCAATTCCATCTATCGCTGTTGCACCAAAAACAGTAGAAGAAGTTCAAGAGATAGTAAAAGTGGCAAATGAGTTTAAAATTCCACTTTTTCCAATCTCAACAGGTAAGAATTTAGGTTATGGCTCATCAGCTCCAAATCGCCGCGGTGATGTGGTTGTTGATCTAAAAAGAATGAATAAAATTATAGAAGTTGATGATAAAAGAAATTTCTGTATTTTAGAACCAGGGGTTAGTTATTTTGACTTTTATAAATACTGTGAAGATAATAACTTAAATGTCATGATGGATATACCAGATCCAGGTTGGGGAAGTCCTGTTGGAAACGCACTTGACCACGGTTGGGGTTATACTTATGGAATGTATAGAGATCACTTTGGTGCTCACTGTGGAATGGAAGTAGTGCTTCCAAATGGCGAAGTTATGAGAACAGGAATGGGTGCACTTCCAGGGGCTAAAACATTTGCTGAAAACAAATACGGTTATGGTGCATATGTAGATGGTCTTTTTGCACAATCAAATTTTGGAATAGTTACAAAAATGGGCTTTTGGTTAATGCCAAAACCTGAGTATTATGCACTTTACTCACTAACTACCAAAAGAAGAGAAGATATCATAAAAATGGTTGAAATTTTAAACTATTTAGAAGACTCTTTTATCATCGGTTGGCCGCTTTATAGAAGTCCATTAAACCCTCCACATGGAAAACCTATGAATCCTGAGTTAGAATCATACTTAACATCAAAAAATGGTAAGCCTGACCTAGAAAAAATCCAAAACTACGCCTTAAAAAACAAAATTCCTTACTGGCAGATAGATATTCCGATTTATGGAAATAAAGAGGCTGTTTATGCAAACGCTAAGTATGTGGAAAATCGCTTTAAAGAGATAGATGGTTCAGAATTTAAATTAGTGCAAGAATTTGCTCTTCCACTAAGCAAAGAAGATATTTCTAAAATGAAACACAAAGTATCTCTTGGTATTCCAAATATGGAAATTTTCTGGCTTAGCACAAGAGGTGAAGTATTAGAACCACAAGATGGACACGTTTGGTTTTCGCCTATTATTCCAAGAGATGGAAAAGAGCTTTTAAAATGTCAAGATGTCTATATAGATGTTTTCCATGAACTAGGTATGAAATCTCCTATTACGCCATTTGCACACCCAAGAAGCTGGATGTATCACGCATTTTGCTTTATGCTAAATTTTGGAAACTCAAGAACTGACATTGAGCATAATAAAAAATTAAGAGCTGCTTATAGAAAGATGATAGAAGTAGCCGCTGAGAATGGCTGGGGAGATTATAGGGCTGCGCCAACTTTCCAAGATGATGTTTATAATGTTTATTCGTTTAACAATCACATCCTAAGACGCTTTGTTGAGAATTTAAAAGATGCAATAGATCCAAATGGAATAATCGCACCAGGAAGAGGTGGAATTTGGCCTAAGCATGCAAGAGAGGCAAAAAAAGGAGGCACAAAATGAGAAATTTAACTAAAACTATACTATTTTTAGGAGTTATCTGTTTTGCAAATGCTAACGAAAAAGATATCTTAAGCGGTGGCAAAAATGCAAAAGCTCCAAAAACAGGAGAGGAAATTTATAACTACTGGTGTCTTCCATGTCATGGTGCAAATAAGCCTGGCACAAAAGCTTTAGAAGTACTTTATCAAGGAAGTCTTCCAGCTGAGCTTACTAAAAGAGAGGATTTGGTGCCTGAAGTAGTTGAGTTTTATGTAAGAGAGGGAAAACATAGTATGCCATTTTTTAGAAAAACTGAGATAAATGATAAAGATTTAGAGAGTTTAAAAGCATATCTTTCTAAACAATAACATAAAAGCTCTCTAAATTTAGAGAGCTTTTACACCGTATAATTTTTTAAATCCCAATCAATAGGGCTTTTACCAACTTGCCTTAAAATTTCATTTGTTTTTGAAAAGTGTTTGCAACCAAAAAATCCACCCCTTGCAAGTGGGCTAGGATGAGGTGCGGTTAATATAAAATGCTTAGAATCATCTATCAAATTTGCCTTAGCTTTGGCAAAATTTCCCCATAGTAAAAATACAAGTCCGCTTTTTCTATCACTTAAAGCTTTAATTGCTGCATCTGTAAATCTTTGCCAGCCAAAATTTGAGTGTGAGTTTGGCTTGCCTGCTTCAACTGTAAGAGTTGCGTTAAGTAGTAAAACTCCTTGTTTTGCCCAGTATGTAAGATCGCCATTTTCTGGCTGTAAAATGCCCAAATCATCATAAATTTCTTTATATATGTTTTTAAGGCTTGGTGGAACTTTTATGTCATTTGGCACGGAAAAACTCAAACCCATAGCTTGATTTTTACCATGATATGGGTCTTGACCTAAAATCACAACTTTAACTTCATCAAAAGGCGTAAGATTAAAGGCGTTAAAGATTAAAGCACCTGGTGGATAAATTTTAGCTTTTTTCTTTGCATTTATTAGATTTGTCTTTAAATTTTCAAAATAAGAACTTTCAAATTCAGCCCTTAAAACTTCCTTCCAACCAGCTTCTATATTAACATTATCAAGATTTATCATTTTATTTCTTTATTTTGAACTTAGTTTTTATTATACGAGAGATTTTTCATAACCTCATTTGTGATAAGCCTTGAGCCATTCATAGTAAGATGTATGCCATCGTTTGCTCTTACGCTTACTCTTTTGCCATTAATTGTTAGTATTTTATTATAATTTCCATCGCCACAAAGAATATCAGTTGATGAGACATAAGTTTGATTAGAGCTTTTTACAACGCTTTTATAAAGCGTATTTAGATGAGAAACTTTGCTGTTTAAATCGCTTTTTCTCATACAAGGAATTCCTATCCAAATAAGCTCTTTATCTTTGGCTGTAGTTAAAATTTCAGCTATTCTTAAACGGTAAATTTCATCCCAAGAAGAGGTTCCATAGCTTTTGTATTTTCCGCTACTATCTTTTATAGACCACGGATCATTTGCTCCAAGCATGACAAAAACTATATCAACATCGCTATTTTTTAGCTCTTGTTCTAGTCTATTTTGCCAGTTAAAGAATTTTTTATTAGTAAGACCTGTGCTAACTTGCCCTAAATTTATAACCTTAAATCCATCTTTTTGAAGTGCGTTTGTTAGTGTAAAAGCAACCCCTTGCATTAGAGAATCGCCTATAAAAAGGGCGGTTTTGTTCTTTTTGTCTAACAAAGTTGTTTTGTTAGTATCGTTTGTTGTTTGGCTAAATTCTTGAGTGGTTATGTTGGCTTCTAAATTTTCAGTCTCTTTTGGTTTAAAGGTTTTATTTTCATCTAAAATTTTAAACTTAACACTACTTTTATTAGTATCAAAAATTTCATATTTTTTAGGCTTAATGCTTTTGTTTGTATCTAAAATTTCAAATTTATGAGTTTTATTTATATCTGAAGTTTCTTTTTTCTCAGGCAAAGTCTCGCTTAAAGTAGGAGTTTGTAAACTATCTTCATAAATACTTAACTCAAGTGTTTTTATCTCTTCTAAAAGTCTTGAAATTTCAGCTTCTTTTTGGCTATTTTGCTTTTCATTTAAAATTTCATCTTTTGATACAGGTTTTGTGGCTTTAAGAAATTGTGTATATTTTTGACTAAGTTTTACGATCTCATTTTGGCTGATATTTAGCGGAACTTGATATTTTTGTTCAGCTTGAAGAAGCAATGGATATGAAAAAAGTGCTAAATTTAGTATAGCAATAGCAAATATCGTAAAGCTATTTTTCATTAAAACCCCTGATAGATGAAATTTGGCATACCACTTGGCATAAATTTGTATAAAATGCTAAATATTATAGCAAAAATAAATGGAAGTAGGTAGGAAGGAATTTTATCAAAAATGCTTTTTAGTAAATTTAAGGTGTTAAATTTCGGATATATATAGATAAAAATAGCCATAAAAGCCATAATGCCAATGTTTACAGGCGTGTATAAAATCTCAGAATTTATTAAAGACTCTATATACAAAAAGCTATTTTCAGTAGCGAAAAATACCCAAGCAAGACTAACAAATATAAATGTTGTTAGCATTTTTAAGTAGTCAAATTTAGGGATATTGTAGTTTTTTGTAATGTTATTAAAAACAACAAAAAGCCCATGACAAAGCCCCCAAATGATAAAGCTAAAAGTATTTCCATGCCAAAACCCAGAAACTAAAAAAACTAACAAAACATTTAAGTTAGTTCTAAAAGCCCCACGCCTATTTCCTCCAAGTGGAATGTATAAGAAATCTTTAAAAAACCTTCCAAGAGTTATATGCCATCTATTCCAAAATTCCTTAACATTTAGCGAAACAAAAGGTTTATTAAAGTTTTTTGGTAGGGTTATTCCAAGCATTAAAGCAAGTGCTGTTACTAAATCTACATACCCACTAAAATCACAATACAAAAGAAAACTATAACCAAAAAGCGTGTTTATAAGAGTTAAAAAGTCACTATTTGCTGGTGAGATTAGAGTTGGATTTAGTATGCTAAAAAGATGGTTAGCAACTAGGAGTTTTTTAAAACATGCTAAAACAATCAAAGCTAAAATAAGGTTTAAATCACCAAATTTTGGGCTTTTGCTAATCTCTTTTTCAAACTCATCATATCTAAAAATCGGACCAGATGTTATGGTTATAAAAAAGCTTAGATAAAGAAGAGTGCTAGTTAATTTTAGCTCTTTTATCTCATTTTTATAGCAAAGAACTAAAAGGGTTATAGAACAAAATGAGTAAAATGATATTCCAAGCGGCATAATAATCTCACAAAGAGCAAAATTTAGCATAAAAAATTCATTGTATTTAAAAAAACTAAGAGTTAGTATGACAAATGCTATGCTTAAAAATAGTAAAATTTTAGAGTTAAAAAGCAAAAGTAGCCGCCCAAATATATAAACAACTAGACCAAATACGAAATTTATAAGTAGAAATTCTGGTTTTATTAGATATAGCATAGTGTAGCTAAAAACTAGAAGTAGTGGCTTTTTAAAGCTATCTAAAACTACCCAATACAGTGACAAAAACAGTAAAAATAGCACTAAAAATTCAGCCGAAAAGAGACTCATAACTACCTTATGAAATTTTTGAGTTATTATACAGTGTTGATACTTTATTTTTGGTAAGTTTTGTTATATTCAGGAGAATTTAAATAGATAAATTGTATAATTTTTGGCTTTGGTGACCCCTACGAGACTCGAACTCGTGTTACCGCCGTGAAAGGGCGATGTCCTAACCACTAGACGAAGGGGCCAACAAAATAAGCGAAATTGAATTATACAAAAACTAAACTTAAAGGTTACTGAAATATGAAAATAAAATATTCTATGCTATTTTGTGCTGCTTTATTAGTGGGCTGTGCTACGACCGGACTAGCCCCAACAAAGGCTTTGAATTTTACAATGATAAGTCCTGATTTTAAGATCAGCGATGCTGGATTTTTAAAAACTAGCTCAAATTCTACAAATTTACAAGTTTATAGTAGTGGCATGAGTTTGCTTGATGTAAATATAAAAGATAAAGTTTGTTATAACAGTGTTTGTAAAGAGGAGCTAGAATTTAACCAAAATTTCTTTAAAAGAGAGCATTATAGAGGGTTTTTTAAAGATTTATTAACAAAAAAACCTATATATGAAAGTAGGAATTTAGTTAAAACTAGCTGTGGGTTTGATCAAAACTTAACAAATTTAAGCTATCAAATTTGTGATAACACGATGAGTTTTAAAGATACAAAAAATGGAGTAAAGATTATAATTAGGGAGCTAAATTGAAAAGAGTAGGAGCTCATGTAAGTGCAAGTGGTGGGGTAGAAAATGCCCCCTTAAATGCTATGAGTATAGGAGCAGATGCTTTTGCTTTATTTGTTAAAAATCAACGCCAGTGGAGTGCTAAGCCACTAAGTGATGAAAACATTGTTAAATTTAGTGAAAATTTAGCTAAAAGCGGGATAAAAAAAGAGCATATTTTGCCTCATAATAGCTATCTTATAAATCTTGGTCATCCAGATGATGAAAAAAGAGAAAAAAGCGTGGAAGCTTTTAAAGACGAAATAGATAGAGCCTCTCTGCTGGGGCTTAAGATGATAAACTTTCATCCTGGTTCACACCTTAGACAGATAAGCCAAGAGAAGTGCTTAACTCTAATAAGTGAAAGTATCAATTATTTACTTTTAAATACAAGTGGCGTAAGGCTAGTGATAGAAAATACCGCAGGGCAGGGCTCAAATTTAGGATATAAGCTAGAGCATTTAGCGTTTTTGATAGATAAAGCTGTGGATAAAAACCGTATCGGTGTGTGCATAGATACTTGCCACTTTTTTGCTGGCGGATATGATATCAGAAGCAAAGAGGCATATGAAAAAACAATGAGTGAATTTGACAGACTCATCGGTTATAAATTCTTAAGTGGAATGCATCTAAACGATACCAAAAACGAACTTGGAGTTAGAAAAGACAGGCACGATAGCCTTGGAAAAGGGCATTTAGGACTTGAAGCGTTTGAAAACATAATGCGTGATCCAAATATAGATGAAATTCCACTTATCCTAGAAACGATAGATGATAGCATATGGCAAGATGAGATAGAAATTTTAAGACAAATGGCGGTTTAGATTGAAATATTTACGAGATTTTTTAGAAAACAGTGTTGAAAATAGTGAAATTTTTAAGCTTTTAGAAATTTCAATTGATGAGGCTAGGATACTTAAATTTATGACCACATCTTATATGGATTCAGTTCCGGCAAATAGCGTTCATAGCATGCTTATAGCGCTTTATGGTGAGAGAGATTTTGCTTATCTTGAAGGGCTTGAAAGTATTAAAAATTTGCTTGATTATGGCTATATTGTTAGAAATTTAAGCATTTTTAAAAGTGAAAAAATAAGCTCAAAACTTATGCTTTTGCATAGCGAAGTAGAACTTAGCGAGCTTTTTTTAAGTATTTTAGAATTTGGCATAATAGATGCAAAATTTCCTGAAATTTCAGCTTATAGCGATCATCTTGAGTATTTGCAAGATCAGTTTTTATTAGTTGAGCTTTACAGTAGGCGTAAAAATTCTAGAGTTGATAAGAAAATTTTAAGCCTAAAAGATATCATCGCTAAAAGAGTAGCGCTAACTAAATTTAGCCTTAGTGTTGAAGAAATTTTTAAAACTTACAGGCTTAATCAAAAAGAAAAAATAATATTTTTAGCTATCTTAAAAGAGGAGTATTCTAATGAAAATGATGATCTTAGGGATCTAAACACGCTTATTTCAATGGTAAGTGATGATGATATGGATAGGATAAAAAGTAGGGGGCTTTTAGAAGATGGCTCAAAGCTTTTATCATCTGGACTTATTGATTATGATGAGGTTTTAACTGGGCTTGGAAATATCACAAAAAGCTACTTTATAAGTGAAGATATGCTTCAAAGCATCATGCATCCAAAAGGAAATGATAAAAAAAGTAGAGAAATAGCACTTGATAATATCGTAAAAAATAGTGAGATTTTTGAGCTAATTGAGCCAAAAACTGATATAAATGATGTTGTTTTAAACCCAAAAATAAAAGAAATTCTAAACTCAATCTTAAAGCAACTTGATAGAAATGTCATTTCTAGGCTTAATTCTTGGGGTATTAAAAAGCGAAAAGGAATTGACGCAAAGATTATATTTTACGGACCGCCAGGTACTGGTAAAACCATGAGTGCAGTTAGTCTTGCAAAGAGTTTAAAAAAACGCGTATTAAGCTTTGATTGTTCTAAAATTTTATCAAAATATGTTGGTGAAAGTGAGCAAAATGTGCGTAAAATCTTTGATACTTACCGTGAAATTTGTAAAGAGAGCAAAAGCGAGCCTGTACTTCTTTTAAATGAAGCAGATCAGTTTTTATCAAGTAGAGTAGAAACAAGTGCTAGTGGGGCTGAGAAAATGCACAACCAGATGCAAAATATATTTTTAGAACAAATCGAGCAATTTGAAGGGGTTTTAATAGCAACTACAAATTTCTTAGAAGGGCTTGATAGAGCTTTTTCAAGGCGGTTTGATTTTAAGATAGAGTTTAAAAAGCCTGATTTTAATGAAAGAGTTAAAATTTGGCAAAAGATAATGCCTGAAAATGCAAATTTTGAAGAAGATTTTAGCATTAACGAACTTGCTAAATATCCACTAACTGGAGCCGGGATTGTCCTAGTGCTTAAAAATACAGCTCTTAAAGTTGCCGTAAGAGAAGATGATATATTTACTATGGATGATTTTATAGAAGAGATAAAAAGAGAGCAAGCCGCCGCTTTTGAAGATGATAAAAAAGTGGGGCTTTTATAAATTTCTTATATTGAAATAAAATATTTTATTTATTTACTTTATGAAATTATAATAAAGTAATTTTATAAAAAAGGAGAAAAAATGAAACCAAATTTAATCCTTGGAAAAGGCGGCATAGGCGATACTCAAAAAAGTTTTGGTTACACAACTGCTGTTAAAATAGGAAATATTGTAAAAATTTCTGGTCAAGGCGGCTGGGATGAAAGTGGTGTAAATTTTCCACACAAAGACATAAAAGATGAGATAATTCAAGCTTGCGATAATGTCGAGTGGGCGTTAAATTCAGCTGGTGCTAGCTGGAAGGATGTATATAGTGTAACGAGTTATTTTACCGTTCCTTTTACAGATGAAATTCATATGGTTTTATCATCTGAGTTTAACAAAAGATGTGGAAAATCTCCCATCTGGACGCAGCTTGGCGTGAGGGAGCTTGGAAATAAACCAATGAGAGTTGAGATAGTTGTCGAGGCATTTGTAGAGTAAAGGATAAAATTATGGAATATATAGAAAATATTATGCAAAACCGCTACTCTTGTAGGGAGTATAAGACTAAAAAGATTGATGATGAAGTTATTAAGGAGATTATAAATTTAACCAGACTAACCCCTAGTTCGCTTGCTTTGGAGCCTTGGAAATTTGTAGTAATTAGTAAAAATTTAGATAAGCTTGGTGAGATTTGTTACAATCAATCTCAAGTGAGTAACTGCTCACATGCTGTTGTTATAATGGCAAGAACTGATCTAAAAAGCACGGATGAGTATATTATGAATATTGCTAAAACAAGACTTAGGGGAAGGGATAAATTTCTATCCATGATAGCTAGCAAAGCAGATAAAAAAAGCAAAGATGAACTCGAAGGGTATGCCTCTCTTCAGTGCTATATGGCATTAGCAAATTTGGTAAATATAGCTTACTCTAAAGGTGTAAAAAGCTGTATAATCGGAGGCTTTGATAAAGAAAAACTTACTAAATTTCTAAATCTAGGAGATCATTTAAGCCCTTGCATAGTAGTAAGCCTAGGACTTAGTGATAAAGAAAGCCCAAAAAAGATAAGAAAAAGCTTAGAAGATGTTTTGATATGGAAGTAGGCAAATAAGCCTACTCTTGCATTATTTTTACTTTTCTAGCTCTGTTTAGTTTAGCGCTGTCTTTAAAATAAGCTCTAACTTTATCCATACCAGTGTAAAAATCCTTCATCAAAACCAAGCATAAATAGCTACCAAATTCAGTTGGTTTTATCTTGCCATTTTCTTCGTATATGGCTTTTACAAATTTTAGTGCATTTAGTTCAAACCATAGCTCTTTTTTGATATCGCAGTTATTTTGAGCATTGTAGTTAGCTATATCTACGCCGCCATCAAAAAGCTGGGTTAGAAATATATATTGAAGTCTATCTTTGGTTTTAAACTCACAAGTTGCCATTACGGTACTTTGTTCGTTTTTTACCCTTGAGTTGTACTCATCTAAGTTAAAAGCATTTATCAAAAGTTTGCCATTTAAGAAGCTAAAAGCACCACTTCCAACGCCCACATACTCATAGTTTGATCCTACATATTCATCTGATAAGCCACTATCAAGCTTAGAAAATGCCCAAGCATTATTTTGGTGATAGTCTTTAAATTCATCTCTTATAATCTTGTAAAACTCATACTCATTATCTTCATTGCTTACACCAAGAGTTTTAGCAATGTTTTCTCTAGTAACTTCTGACTTCATAAGTGGATAGAGTGTAATTTGTTCTGGGTTTAGGTTTTTGGCTATATTTATATCTTTTAAAAGCTGCTCTTTTGTTTGAAAAGGGAAGTTAAATATGAGATCCAAACTCATAATAGGTAAAATTCCAATCGCATTTTCAAGTCTATCTATTAGTGACTTTTGATCTCCAAATCTCTCTAACCTTGAGACCTTTCTTAAAATATCATTATCAAAGCTTTGAACACCAACACTGAGTCTATCAATAACGCCTTTAAATCTCTTAAGCTGTTTTGGGTCTATGTGATTTGGATCTGTTTCGCAAGATATCTCTTTGACATTAAATAATTTTTTTATAAGTTCAAGTGTTTTTAATAGTTCATCTTCATCTATTAGTGTCGTTCCGCCACCTACATATAGTGAGTCAAATTCATATCCAGCACCTTTCATCTGATAAATTTCAGACCTTAAATTTTTAAAGTACTCTTTACAAAGATCATCTGAGTATTTATATTTGTGAAAAGAGCAATATGTACAAAACACATGGCAAAATGGTATATGTGCATAAAGCATATATTCTTTGCCTTCATCAGGAACTTTTTTGATCTCTTTATCTAAAATATCAATATCTAGGGCATTGCTAAGAGTTTTTTGCATCTTGTTGTGTCCATAATTAAGTGCAAATTTCTGTAATACATTCATCATATCTTTAACCTTAAATTTAAAATTCCAAATTCTACCATAATACCTTTAATATTAAAAAGTTTTTAAAATTATTTTATGGGTTTTTGTCTAAAAAATTTTTTATATTTTGGGCAACTTTTTTTATTAAAAGAGTTCTTGCTTCTATACTAGCCCAAGCAGTATGAGGAGTAATAATGAGATTTTCTTTTTTCTCAATGTTAAAAAATGGACTATCTTTTAGCATCGGTTCAACTTCTAAAACATCAAGTCCAACTTTTAGATTTTTCTCATCTATAAATTTAGCCAAATCACTCTCATTTACGATGCCGCCTCTACCAAGATTCATCAAAATGGCACCATTTTTCATCTTTGAAAGATTGCTAGCGTTTATTAAGTTTTTAGTATTATCATTAAGCGGTGCGTGGATGCTAATAATATCAGAAGTTATTAATAACTCATCTAAACTAACACTTTTGTAGGTAGTGTTAGTGTTTTTCCCACTAGTTGAGTAGTAGCACACTTCACAACCAAAAATTTTAGCAGTTTGAGCTACCTTTTCTCCGATAGTTCCAAGCCCTATAATGCCAAATTTCTTACCATGAATTTCACTTATTTCTCTTCCTAAATGTGTAAAAATTTCACTTTTTGCCCACTCGCCATTGCTAACATAGTTAGTGTAATACCCTATGTTTTTTGTTAGTTCAAAAAGCAGGGCAAATGTGTGTTCTACGACGCTATTAGTTGAGTAACCTGCTACATTTTTAACTACAATTCCTGCATTTTTAGCCGCTTCTAGGTCGATGTTATTTACGCCTGTTGCAGTAACGCATATTAGTTTTAAGTTGGTGTTATTAATGACTTCTTTTGTTATTAAAACTTTGTTAGTTATAGCAATATCAGCGTTTTCAAGCCTTTTTATAGTATCTTTTGAGTCAGTTTTAGCATATACTTTAAAACTACCAAATTTTTCAAAAATAGATAAATCAACATCAAATCCTAGTGTATCTGCATCTAAAAATACTGTATTCATAATATTTAATCCTTTATGTAATGCCCTACAAATTTAGCAAAATTTCCTAAAATTTCACCACCTTTTCTATATCCTAAAGCACACCCTTCAAAAGCAAAAAATACCCCTGCTTGATAGTTGTGTCCTAGACTATCTTTATTAAATTCATAAAATTCTTGATAGACAAATTTTTGACTTTCATACTCGCCATCTTCTTTTGCTACTATTTTACCGTCAGCGTCAAATATAGTAACATTTGCTCCTTCTCTGGCTAAAAATGGCTTCTTGACCATTTTTTTACCAATTAATGGCTCAAATGAAGTTTCTAAAAGAAGTGGGTGATTTGGATACAGATCCCATAAAATTTTTAAAATTCCTTTGCTTTGGAATAGTAGCGTATAGGCTGGATTTAAGATGATTGCTTTTTGGTTTTTTATGATATTTTTAAGGATTAAAGCAAGATCACTCTCATCAACTGCTATACTCTCCCAAGGAATCAGTTTAAACCAAAATTCATAGTTTTCATCATCGTAAAAAATGCCATTTTCATCGTTAAATACAACCTCATCAGCATAGGCAAAATTTGTCGTAAATCCTGCATCTTTTGCTGCAAATTCCAAAAGTTTAGTTGTGGCTTCATCTTCTAAATTTCCAGCAATTGAGCTAAATAAAATTTTCCAACCATTGTAAAATTTCTCAAAGTCGCTAGTATCTTCACTAAGCGTTACAAGGCGTTTGAAATTCTCAACTAAAGCATCGTATAAGTCATTAAACTGAGAACTTTCATCCATGCCATTTTGCTTGAGTAAAGCCCACTGGATGATTGCAGTTTCAAAAAGAGCAGTTGGAGTATCGGCGTTAAATTCAATTAGTTTTATCTGTTTACCATCAAGCCCACCCGCTAAATCAAAGCGGCCATATAAGTGCCAATGAACATCATTTTCCCAGCTATCTTTTATAATATCAACTAAGTTAAAAGGAATGCCAAGTTCGTGAAAAAGGTTGTTGTCTATTACATGCTGTGCAGCAGCAACAAACATATCATATAGCTCATTTGCCGCTTCATAGTAGGCTTCACACTCATCTTTACTAACTTCTACAACTTCATCTGCTACATAACTTGTGTTATCACTATCTGTGTGCCACGAAAATCCTATACTTTCTAGATACTCAGGTGTTAAAGCATTTAGTTTTTTGATATTCATCTTATCCACCTACTGATGATGATTTAGATCCACCACCAAAAAAGCCACTTCTGCCACTTGTGCTTTTTTTAGCCGTTTGACCTTGTTTTGCATTGTTAAAACTATTTACACTTCTTTGATAACTGCTTGTGTTTTTATACGCACTTTGGCGTTGATTTTGATAAGCTGGGTTGTTAAAAAGCTTACTTCCTATCCAGCTTCCAATTATTGCACCTGCTGCACTTGCAAGTATTGCTTCACCTAGACTCATTCCACCACTACTAAGTTGAGCATTAGGATTTGTTAAATTTGAAGTACCATTATCTATCTTTGTTGCTTCTTTGGCTATTAAAGCATCCATCTCTTCTTTTGTTAGAACCTCTTCTGTTCCATCAAGTTTTTTAAGAACAACTCTAGTTTCTGCACTGGGAAATTCTTCTAAAATCTTATATCCACCGCCTTGAACTTCTTCAATAACTACAAATGCACCTGCTAACTGATTTTGCTCTTTTGTGCTACTTTGTCCATTACATCCTGATAAGCCGCCTGCTAAAACTAGCCCAAACCCACTAGCTATAGAGACTGCTACTATCTTTTTAACTCTTTTCATTATCATCCTTTATTAAAGTTGAAATTTCAAAATTCTTATCAATAAATATCATTCCTGCTTCTATTTTTATAAACTCACTATCATAAGCTTCTTTTATGATTAGCTTTTTAATCTCTTTTCTCTCTTTTTTCTTAAGATCAAGTGTGTCTAAAAAGTCCTTAAGAGAAAGCCACTTTTTTTCGCTTTTTTTATCTTGAGCAGTTTTTACTTCAATAGCTTCTATTTTATCTGTTTTTGCAAGCATGGGTTTTTCAAGTAAGCTTAAAAAATACTTAAGCTTCTCATCTCTTTCATTATAAATGGCTTTTATTTCGTCTTTTGTATTTGTTAGAATTTGCTCTTTTTCTTGATAGAGTTTTTCTTTATCGCCTTGAAGGGAGCTGATTTTTAGCTTTAAATACTCAATTTCACCTTTAAGATAGTCAATAAAATCCTTATCATTTTTGCTAGATTTTTGTGATTTTGTGTTTGTGGTAGTTTTATTATCATCTTTACTAAGAAGGACATATTTTACGCCATCTATCTCTTCGCTTTGGATGGTTTGTCGGCGAATTCTATTGTAAATAGCCTCTTTTGAAATTCCAAGTTTTTGTGCTGCATCCGCTATTGATAATCTTTCCATATTAACTAACCTTTTCGCATTTTGTTAGTTTATTGTAGCAGATTTTGATTAAATTTAGGCTAAATTTTGGAGATAAAAAGCTAACTAACAAATAGTTAGTTAGCTTCATGGGCTTAGAGTCTTGATTCGTATCTTCTAAGCATATAGAGTCTTTTTAGCATTTTCTTTCTAGCTGCAATCTTTTGCTTTTTGCGAATTTCAGTCATCGGTTCGAAATTTCTTCTAGCTCTAGCTTCAGTTACAATTAGATTTCTATCTGTTTGCTTTTTGAATCTTCTATAAGCTTCATCAAAACTCTCATTAGGATAGACCTTTACACCAGGCATTCCTAATCACCACCTTTCGTTAAAATTTGAAGAGTAATTATACTACAAAATTTATAAATTTCAAAATTTAAGGATTAAATAATTGAAATGATAGTAAAATTTAAATGTGATAAAGATATTACTATTTTAAGGACAGATTATGTATAACTATGCTAAAAAACGCTATATTAGTTTTTCTATCATAATGATTTTAGCTTTTGTGCTTCCTTTCATAAGGATTAATGGGAATCATATTTTTCTTTTAAGCTTTGATAGAAAAGAACTTCATCTATTTTTTCAAGCTTTTTCAACTCAAGAACTTTTTTTGCTTCCATTTTTGCTTATACTTTGTTTTGTTGGAATTTTTTTTATAACATCTCTTGGAGGTAGAGTTTGGTGTGGTTGGGCTTGTCCGCAGACGACATTTAGGGTTTTTTATAGAGACTTCATTCAAACAAAACTTCTTGGAATCAGAAGAAGTATAAAAAACAAGCAAGTTCAGCCAAAAAGCAATATTGTTAAAAAAGCAATTGGATTTATTATATGGGTAGTTATATCTTTAATTGTAGGTTCAAATTTTATGTGGTATTTTATACCGCCTGAGGACTTTTTTAGATATTTAGCAAATCCTAGCGAGCATCTGTTTATGATAGGCATAGTTGTAGGTATTGCGCTGTTTTTAGTGCTTGATATTGTATTTATAAAAGAGAATTTCTGTGTATATATATGCCCCTACGCTAGAATACAATCTGTTATGTTTGATAAAGACACATTTCAAGTCATATATGACGAAAAAAGAGGCGGTAAGATTTATGATGATAAGCACAATCTTATAGCAAATAAACCAACTGGTGAAGGTGATGAGTGTATAGGATGTAGAGCCTGTATAAATATCTGCCCAACTCATATAGACATAAGAAAAGGTATGCAACTTGAGTGTATAAACTGTTTAGAGTGTGCTGATGCTTGTAGTGGCGTTATGGGTAAATTAGGCAAAATTTCACTTATAAATTGGACAAGTGAAAATGCAGTAGAAACTAGAAGTGAAACAAGAGTATTTAGACCAAAAACCATTGGATATATGGCATTTTTATCACTGATATTTGTTGTTTTACTTCTTGTTGGGGCTAGTAGAGATAGCTTGCTTCTAAACATAAACCGAGATAGTGGTCTTTATAATATAAGAAAAACTCAAGATAGTTTAGTTGTAGAAAATGATTATGTATTTTTAATAGAAAATACTCATAGTAAAGATGGTAAATTTTACTTTAAAGTAGATAGTGATCTTATAAAAATAAAAAGACCAAAAGATGAATTTACAGTAAATTCAGGTAAAAAAGAGAAAGTTATCGTAACTCTTGTGATGAATGCAAGTAGTATAGAAGCCAAAGATGATGATATAAAAATTCCTATAAAAGTTAAAGCATATGCAGTTGAGAATGAAGATGAGATTAATGTGGTTAGGGATAGTGTTTTTATATTTCCAAAAAATGAGCAACTAAAAAGGTATAAAAAGTAAACCATAGGAGGGCAGATGGTGCCAAATTTAGCTAACAAAAGAGCAAAATTTAGATACAACAAAGTCCTAAATGTTGGACTTGAGCTATTTTTAGAAAAAGGGTATAACGATACTAGCTTAAATGATATAGTAGAAAGAAGTGGAGGTTCGCTTTCTACTATATATAAGTATTTTCATAATAAAGAAGGGCTTTTTAAGGCCATTATTGCAAATGGAATCAATAGATTCAGTGATGAACTTGAAAAAAATATAAATTTAAATGACTCTCTTTTGCTAGAAGAATTTTTATATAAATTTGGACACTCTTACTTCATAAGTATATTTTCTTCAAAGAGTATAGCTTTTTTCAAGCTAGTTTTAAGCGAGTGTTTTAATAGAGACACTATTGCTATAGGTAGAGATTTTGTAAGAGATATTGATACTTTTATGAGTGGTAGGCTTACTGAATTTTTTAAAAATGATCCAGATATGATGAAATTTAGTAGCGACGAGCTTATGAATTATGCTAGTTTTTTTACATATCTTGCAAGAGAACCATACTTTACAAATGCTCTGTTTTATGGAATAGAGCCAAATTTAACAGATAATCAATTGGAAAATCATCTTAAAAATATTATAAAAATCTTTTTATATGGAATCTTAAAGTAGTTTCATAGTTTTTTAAACTAAATGGAGTATAATTTTATTTTATTTAATTTAAAAGGCTATTTGTGCAAAAAAATATATATAAGAGACGAAGAATTTATGCGTGGGGAGTTATAGTTGGAATTTCAACCATTTCATTTTTTATATCTGAAATTCCACTTTTAAAATCTCTAGCCATAAGCCCTTTGATCATAGCAGTAATTTTTGGTTCAGTATATGGCAACACCGCTAAAATTGGCACAAAAATTCTCTATAAAACAAAATCTATAGCCATTTCAACTAAACAAATTCTAAGACTTGGAATTATACTTTATGGTTTTCGTATCACTTTTTCTGATATCGCTTTTGTTGGAGTAAATGGCATTTTAATGGCTTTTGTCATGGTATTTTCAACATTTTTTGTAGGATTTTTGATAGGAAAAGCTCTTGGTTTAGATACAAAAAGCACGACGCTTATTAGTTCGGGAAGCTCTATTTGTGGTGCTGCTGCTGTTTTGGCAACTGAGAGTATGACAAAAGGCGGCTCATCTAGAGTTGGTGTTGCTGTTACTACTGTTGTAGTTTTTGGTACTATTACTATGTTTATCTATCCTTTTGTATTTAAGATAGGAGTTTTACCATTTAGTCAAAAAGAGATTGGATTTTTTCTAGGTGGAACTTTACATGAAGTAGCTCACGCTGTAGGTGCTGGTGCAGCTGTTGGGGGCATGAGTGAACAAATTTCTATAATTATAAAGATGCTAAGAGTTCTTATGCTTATGCCGTTTTTAATACTACTTAGTTTTTTAAATAAAAATAAAGAGCACAGTATAAAAGATAGCATTCCATACTTTGCTATATGGTTTATAGTAGCAGTTGTTGTTGGTTCTGTCATGCCATTTAGAACCGAGATTATTCCGTATATAAATTTTTTAGATACTTTTATGCTAACTATAGCAATGGTTGGACTAGGTATTGGTATAAGAAAAGATATATTTAAAAGCGCTGGCAAAAAACCATTTATTCTTGCTTTTGGACTTCTTTTGTGGTTAATACTTTTTGGTGGAGTTGCTTCTAAAATTTTAGGCTAAAATCTAGTTATAAAATAGAATAATTAAACATTAATAGTTTAAATTTAGTTTATAAAAAAAGTATAAAATCACCTATACACAGCTGTTTATGGTATTTTTTAGTATAATTATCGGACTAATTATTAAATATTCGTTGATAAAATTTACACTAATTAAGTATAATTACAACTGTTTTATAGTAATTGATATTACACATTAAAGGAATGGTATGAGTAAATTTAGAAAAGCACTTATTTTTTCATCTTGCTTGTTTGTTTTAGCAGGTTGTGCTGATGGCGGAAAAGATGCAAAAGCAAAAGGTTCTATGAGAGATCAAGGACCTGTTCCGGTAGGAATCTTTACTGCTAAGATGGCTGATGAGCCTATAGTTTTAGAGTACCCTGCTAGGGTAGTAAGTGATCAAGATGTAGATATTGTTGCAAAGATTTCAGGTACTATAGAAAAGCAGAATTTTAAAGCCGGGGACAAAATAAAAAAAGGCGATGAGCTGTTTTTGATAGAACCTGACAAATATGAAGCTGCTTATGAGATGGCGGCGGCAAACCTTAGCTTAGCAAATGCAAATCTTGAAAAAGCTAGACTTGATTATAATAGAGCTTCAAGGCTTAAAAGATCAAATTCTATAAGCCAACAAGAATTTGACGCAGCTAGTGCGGCTTATAATAGCGCTTTAGCATCTATAAAAAGTAGCGAAGCAGCACAAAAAAATGCAGCTGTAGATATGAACTATACTAAAGTTATAGCACCATTTAGTGGGGTTGTAGGAGATCCGTATGTTGATGTTGGTGAGTTTGTATCGCCAGGAGCGAATGCTAGACTTGTAAGACTTACAAAACTTGATGTTGTAAATGCAGAATTTGCTATTCCAGATATTGATGCTTTGACGATTAATAATCAAAAAAATGGTGGCGAGTGGGCTCAAAATGGCTCTCTTGCAACACTTAAAGTTGGTGATAGAGAGTATAATGGAACTATTACTTTCATAGATAGAGTTTTAGATGAAAAAACAGGTTCTATAGCTGCAAAAGCTAGTTTTGAAAATAAAGATGGCTCTCTTCTTCCTGATTCATTTGCAAGAGTGAGAATGGACGGACTTTATCAAAAAGATGGCTTTAAAATTCCACAAGTTGCAGTTATGCAAGACCTTTCTGACTCATTTGTATATGTTATAGAAGATGGAAGTGCTTCAAAAAAGATTGTAAAAGTAGTTTCTGAAACCGGAGAGTACTCTATCGTTTCTAGTGGATTAAATGATGGTGATAAAGTGATAATAGATAACCTTATGAAAGTAAGGGTAGGAACACCTGTTCAGATAGTCCAAGAGGTTAAGTGATGTCAAAATTCTTCATACATAGACCGATATTTGCATCGGTTTTGTCTATTATAGTAGTTATCGCTGGTCTTGTATCTATGGCGGTTTTACCAGTTGAGGAGTATCCTCAGCTTACTCCACCTAGAATTATGGTTATGGCAACTTATAGTGGAGCTGATGCTGAAACTATTGCTGAAACTGTTGCTGCACCTTTAGAAGATGCAATAAATGGTGTTGAGGATATGATCTATATGCAGTCAACTTCAAGTTCATCAGGTGAGCTTAGTCTTAGTGTTTATTTTGAAGTTGGAACAGATCCACAAGAAGCTCTTGTTAATGTTAACAACCGTATAAGCATTGCCGAACCAAGACTTCCTGCTGAAGTTGCAAGACTTGGAGTTAGGGCTTTTGAGATGAGTCCAAACATTCTTGAGGTTGTATCTTTTTATGATCCAACAGAGCAGATGGATCAAGTTGATGCTTATAACTATCTTGCTGTAAATGTCGTTGATGAGTTAAAAAGAGTTCCTGGCGTGGGTAATGTTGTAGCTGTTGGAAATAAAGATTATTCTATGAGAATCTGGGTTGATCCTGATAAACTTAAGCATTATGATCTTACAATTTCTGAAGTAACAGCAGCTATTAGAGAACAAAACTCACAATATGCCACTGGTAAATTTGGACAAGAACCAACAAAATCAGAAAATGCCTATGTATATATTATCAAGCCAGAAGGGCGTTTGATTAAAACAAGCGAATTTGAAAACATAATACTTAGAAGTGATAAATTTGGTTCAGCACTTAAGCTAAAAGATGTTGCAACTATCTCTCTTGATGCAGAACAGCACTTTTTTGAAGCTAGATACGGTAAACATCCAATGACACCTGTTTTGATATTTACTCAAAGCAGTGCAAATGCATTAGCAACAGCAGAAGCTGTAAATGCAAAACTTGAAGAGCTTAGCCCTACATTTCCTGGTGGTTTGACTTACTCTATAAGTTATGATACAACAGAATTTGTTAAAGTTAGTGTTGGAGCTGTTGTTAAGACATTTATTGAAGCTATGGTTCTTGTTATGGTTATTATGTATCTTTTCTTAGGAAATATAAGAGCTACGATTATACCTATGCTTGCTATACCAGTATCTATTGTTGGAGCTTTTGCTGGAATGCTTGCAATGGGCTTTTCCATAAATATGATTACGCTTTTTGCTATGATTTTGGCAATTGGTATCGTTGTTGATGATGCCATCATTGTTGTAGAAAATGTGGAGCGTATTTTAGAAGAAGATCCTGAAATTTCAGTTATTAAAGCTACAGAGAAAGCTATGGAAGAAATTTTTGCCGCAGTTGTCTCTATCGTATTGGTTCTTTCAGCTGTTTTTATTCCAGTTGCTTTTTTAGAGGGTTTTGTTGGAATTATGCAAAAGCAGTTTGGTTTAACTATGGTTGTTGCTATTGTAATATCAGGAATTTGTGCTCTAACTCTAACTCCAGCACTATGTGCTATGCTTTTAAAAAGAAAAGAAAAGCGACCATTTTGGTTTGTTAGAGGATTTAATAAAATATTTGACTACTCAACAGATGTATACTCTTGGATAGTTAAATGGATACTAAAAGTTCCGATTTTCTCAGTTTTAGTTTTTATTGGAATTGTGTTTTTAACATCTGTAATGTTTAAAGTTGTACCTGGCGGACTTGTTCCAAATGAAGATAAGGGAAGCCTTATGGTTATCAACCAACTTCCTTCAGCTGCAGCTATAAATAGAACCTTATCTCATGGTGTTGAACTTCAAAATAGCATTGCTGATGAAAAAGAGGTTGACTCAACCGGACTTATGGCAGGGTATGATCTTCTTTCTGGCAACCTTAGAGAAAACGCTGCCATTATGTTTGTTAAGCTTAATCCTTGGGATGACAGACCACTTGAGAGCCAAAGTTCATTTGCACTTGCTGCTAAATATAACGCTATGTTTGCACAAAATCGCCATGGTTTAAGCTTTGTTTTAAATCCACCACCAATTAGTGGTCTTTCAACCACTGGAGGATTTGAGTTATATGCACAATCAAGTTCTGGTAAGACATATAAAGAGATAGAGGCTGATATGGGCAAAGTTGTTGCTAAGGCAAATGAGCGTCCTGAACTTATGATGGTAAGGACTACTCTTGATACGAATTTTCCTCAGTATGATATATCTGTAGATAAAGATAAAGCAAAGATGATGGGTGTAAATATTGCTGATATCTTTACAACTATAAATGCAACCATCGGTAGCTACTATGTAAATGACTTTAATATGTTAGGCAAAACTTACAAGGTAAGAATTTCAGCAGATAGCGACTTTAGAGATAGTGAACAAGCTATTAGAAATATCTTTGTTAAAAGCATGACAACAGGAGAGATGATACCAGTTAGCACTCTTGTAACACTTAAAAAAAGCCTTGGACCTGATAATGTTGATAGATTTAATGGTCTTCCAGCAGCTAAGGTTATGGGCGAACCAGCACCAGGATATACATCTGGTCAGGCAATAGGTGCGATAAGTGAAGTAATGGCTGAGGTTTTTCCAAATAATGAGTACTCTATAGGTTGGTCAGGAACAGCTTATCAAGAGGTTCATACAAGCGGAACTGGAACGATAGCATTTATCTTTGGTATGATATTTGTGTATCTAATCTTAGCTGCTCAGTATGAAAGATGGCTAATGCCAATAGCAGTTCTAACAGCTGTGCCATTCTCGGTTCTTGGGGCTTTAGGTGCTGCTTATATCGGTGGGCAAAACAATGATGTTTATTTCCAAATCGGACTACTTTTGCTGATAGGACTTGGTGCTAAAAACGCTATTTTGATTGTGGAATTTGCTATGGCAGCTCATGAAAAAGAAGGAAAGAATTTAATTGAAGCTGGAATTCAAGCTGCAAAACTTAGATTTAGACCAATTGTTATGACATCTTTAGCTTTTACTCTGGGGGTTTTACCACTTGCTCTAAGCAGTGGAGCTGGAGCGGCAAGTAGACATGCTGTTGGTATACCAGTAATTGGTGGTATGATAGCAGCATCAACGATTGCGATTTTGTTTATTCCATCATTTTACTATTTGGTTGAGTCATTTAACAACTTGCTAGATAGAATTTTTGGTGATAATAAGTCAAAACAGAGTCCAGCTGTTACCCAAAATAGCGATATGGAGATCATAGATGATGATAGGAGAGTTCATGTTAAGTAAAAAGAGTTTAATTAGTGTAGTTGCTATATCATTATTTTTAACTGGTTGCTCTTTTAAGCCAGTTACTCCGCTAAAAGATGCTAGTTTTAAAGCAACTTATGCTACAACAAATATAAATGATATGTGGTGGATGGATTTTAAAGATCCAAATTTAAACACACTTGTAGATAGTGCCTTAAAGCATAATTCAGATCTAGCCTTAGCACTAAACAATATTGAAATAGCCAGAGTTAGCTTAGGGTTAAGTAGGCTTGATTACTTGCCAAATTTTGGATACGGTGCAACCGCTGGTGGTCAAAATAACCTTCCGATGAGACCAAATGCTAACTCTAGTGAAGCTTACTCAGCTAATATAAATATGAGTTATGAGATAGATTTATGGGGTAGGGTAAGAAATGGCGTTAGGGCAAATGAAGCTAAATATCTAGCTACAAAATATGATTATGATTCAGCAAGACTTTCAATTGCAAGCAATGTGGTTACGACTTATTTTAGGCTTCTTTTCTTAAAAGAGCAAGAAAGTATCTTAGAAGATACTCTTGCTAGCTATACAAGAACTCTAAATTTTAGAAAAAACCAACTAGGAGCTGGAGCTATAAGCTCTATAGTTTACTATCAAGCAAAAGCCCAAGTTGACTCAGCTAAAGCAAAAATTACTGAAGTTAGAAATGAACTATCTAGTACAAATACTGCTTTAGCACTTTTAACTGGTAAAAACTACAATGAAATTTTATATAAAAATATATCTACAAATAGAAATACTCTTCCAACGATGCCAGTAGTTCCAAGTGGAGTTCCATCAGATCTACTTTTGCATAGAGCAGACGTTGCTGCATCTTTAGAAAGACTTAGAGCTTCAAATTTCTTAGTTGGTGTTTCGAGGGCTAATTATTTTCCAAGTCTGTCTTTAACTGGAAATTTAGGATATATGAGTAGTGATTTTAGTAGATTGTTCGCTACAGCAGCAAATAGCTGGAGTATAGCAGGCTCTCTGGTAGGACCACTTTTAGACTTTGGTAGAACCTCAAAAAGAGTTCAAATTTCAAATTTAGAGCAAAATGCTAGTTTTATTAACTACGATAAGACTTTAAAAAATGCCTTTGGTGAAGTTAGAGATGCGTTAGTTAATAGAGAAAACGCCCTTCTTTTACAAGATAGTATGCAAAATTTATACAAATCACAACAAAATGTTTATAATATAGCTAGCAACCGCTATAAAGCTGGATATAGTGATAACTTAGAACTGCTTGATGCTCAAAGAGGGCTTTTAAACGCAAGACTTAGCCTTGCATCAGCAAGACTTGGCGTTGCAAATAGCGTAGTTGGCGTTTATAAAGCTCTAGGTGGTGGATTTACGCTCAAAGACAGTAGAGCAAAAGCTTTACTAGAAGCTAACAAAACTGTAGAACCTACAACATCTACTAATCCATTTGGCGATCTTAAATACTAAATTTAACCCCTACTTTGGGGTTAAAACTTTAATATTTAAAATGTTTACCCTTTTGTCATATAATGTTAATACATTTTTTAAAAGGAGATAAAATGGCAGAAGTTACAACAGAGTCACTTAAAAAAGATTTAGATGCACTTAAAAAAGATTTTGAGTCGCTTACTAAGAATTTGAAGAAAACAACAGAAGAAGAAGTAAGCAAGAAATTTGACTCTATTAGTGAAGAGCTATCTTTAGAAGAGCTTAAAAAATCTATTGAAGAGTTAAAACTTAAAGGTAAACAAGGTTTTGAAGATGCAAAAGACAAAGGCAAACAAGTTTTAGAAGACGTAAAAGACAGAGGCGAAGACTTTTTCAACAAAGCTGAAAGTTGCGTGAAAGATGATCCGCTAAAAAGCGTTGCTATCACTTTTGGTGTTGGCTTTATTTTTGGATGGCTGATGAGAAAATAATGGGAAATTTCTCACTATCAGAATTTTTTATATCTGCTGTTGAGCTAGTTGAAGCTGAGGCTTACAACATAAAAGATTCATTTGTAAAAAGTGCAAATGGAATAGTTTTTATGATTGTGGTGGCAGCTTTGGCTATTGTAGGTTCGGTATTTTTGTTTATTGGAGTTTTCTTGCTTCTTGAACTTTGGACTGGTAAAATTTTGGCTTACTTTTTAACAGCTGGGATAATCTTTACTGTAGTTTTAATACTATATGGAGTCTCTCTTGCTAAGCATAAGTGAAAGAAAGCTTACGGATGCTAAGCTGAATTTGATAAAAAATAGATCCAAAATGAAAGAAAGTGACTATAAAATAGAGATGGCAAAGCTAAAACTTAGAAAAAATGACCCAACTTATACCATAAGTAGCGAGTTAAATTTGCTAAGGCAAGGAAGTCTTAGCACAGCTATTTTTAGCTTTATAGATAGAAATTTCATACTTCCATATATTGCTAAATTTATGGGAAAAAAGAGATAGTTTAGGCTATCTCTTTTAGATTAAGAGATTAAGATTTATTTAAATTTCAAATATCTTAAATTTCACAGTAAACTTAAAAATCGCAAAAAATGTATCGGCGATAAAAATTTAAAAAGGATAATAAATGGTATTTCAAACAATTCAAAAAATCTTTCAAATTTACAAAACGGTAAAAATTTAGCTAAGAAACTAGGCTATTATAGTTTAAATAACTTTAATAAAGCTATTTTAAAAGTTGCTAATGCTAAAAGCTTAGATGAGTTTTTAAATGATGGCTATTATGACTATATAAATAGTTCTGAGAGTTTAGTTACTAAACTTGCTAATGCTTTTAATTTAGATATTAAAGACGAGCTAAACCAAGCTAAGATTATAAATAACGAAAGGGCTAAATTTAAAAATTGCTACGCTTATATAGATACAAATTTTAAACGAAACTCTTGTCCTATTTTTAAAATAGCTATGATGTTTAGATTAAGATATATAAGCCTAAATTTAAAAGAGCTATATTTTAAAAATTTAGACACTCAGCTAAAGATAATTTCAAATATTTTAAAAAATCATTATAAAATGACAAAATCTCTACCTTTGTTTGGCGACATAGCAGGATATAACGCTCATTTTTTGGGCAAAATTTACCCTTTTGATGTAAGTGGCGATTTAAAAGGTGAAGCTATTAGCGAAAGTGAAGCTTGGATAAAGGTTTAATATGAGAGTTTTATATATACATGTATTAAATGGTAGTTGTAACGGAAGTACTGGAAGTTTTGTAAGATAATTTTTAATGGTAAGTTTATAGAACAAAATTTTAACATGCTTAACTATAGCGAAACGATGGAAATTTTATCAAATTTAAAATTTGATATGGTTGTGGCATCTTCTTTTGGATGCTTTTATGCACTTCATTTAGAAAATGTGCCTAAAATTCTAATAAATCCTTGTTTACACCCATCAGTAGAGATTCCAAAACTAACAAAAACTAAGGCAAATTTTGCTAGTGAATTTTCTAAAATAGAGAAAAAATTATATTCAAAGGAGAAAATGATAAAAGACGTATTTGGTATATTTGGAAATAGCGATGAGCTATTTAGTTATTTAGACGAGTTTAAATCAAATTTTAGCTTTAAAGATTTAAATTATGCTGTTGTAAATGGCAAGCATAAGATATCTAAAGGTGAGCTAGAAAAAGGTTTTATTAAGGCTAGAGATTATTTTAATGTTTAAAGATTTTCATAAAAAGGCATTATTCATTATATGCAAATTCAACATTTTGAGATAACAATATACTAGGTGAAAGCATTTTTCTAAGTGAATTTAATGCTATGTAAAGGTTAAATTAAAGAGTTTACAAAATGCTAAAAATGAAGAATATTTTCTTATAGATACGGAGAGAAATATAGGATAATTTGATACTGCTTTTATGTCTGGAGTGGTAAGCTAGATGAGTATATGCAATGTTATGGTACTTTTTTGACACAACTAATTTTGATATGTTTTGAAACAATAATTATAAATTATAAGAGATAGAGAGTGGCTACTGTGAAGCAGATCTAGATGCAAAAAATTATAACTATTTTAAAGGAGAGAGAATTATAGATCAATACTTAGTTCAAAGTTAAAGATGGCGTTGCTAAGGGGCTATTTGCTTATAGCTTTATTTAAGAAGAAGGTGAAATATTTTAAATAAAAGGCTACGAAAGCAGCCTTTTGCTAATCTTTCTCTTTATTATTAAAAATATAACTGGCATAATCCAAAATTTTAGCAATCTCTTCAAGGAGTTTTTCATCTCTAGACGTAGCTTCTCTTCCAAAACTATGTATATTTTTATACATTATTTCTGGACGATTGTCAGATGTGGTTATTTTTTCTCCTTTTAAATTTAAATCATTTGAGATTTCATCATACTTTCTCATAAAAGATATAGTTAATTCAGACTCTAGATGAAATTGTGAATATTGCCAGGTATTAAACCACACTGGATATATTTTTTTGTTTAATATATCTCTTGTCATACCCATCATTGATGTTTTTCCAGAACCCCAATCGCCTTGTATAGCAATTGTTAATGGGGTGCTGCATTTGTTTATAAAAGCAGCCAAGCCCTCAATATAGGGCTTTACGCCAAGAGTATCTTCATCAGCCGGCAGATCTGTCATTGCTACTATTTTTGCCATCTTTGCTCTTTAAAAAATATCTAATTTTTCGTTTATTTTTTTTATCATTTCGTTTTGCCTATTTTTTAATTCATCTGGATTCCATGGCGTATAGAATTGATAAATTCTTTGAGTTGATTCAAAACAAGTCCTAAGGCCATCTTTATTTTGATAAATTTCCATTTTTTCAGAGAATGATTTGTTACTAGCTTGAATATTTTTTCTACCATAAAGTAAAGTCAAGTTTCCTAGTTTATAAATAGAATCTTTTCTTTCTTCATCAGTAAATTCTTGTGGGTTTTTCTTGGGTTTTCTTTGTGGCAGGATATGTTCTACTTGAAGTTTTCTATTGATTTTAATCTCATTTGGAGAGATATCATCGGTTGCAAAATATTCCAATAAAATTAAAATAGGCTTTAGCCATTTTCGATCTTTTATATCATTTTTTAAAATTTCCTTATAAGTTGTAGTTCTTTGGTAATTGTCTAAATTTTCTTTTATTAGATCTTTAAAATCTTTTATTTTATAGTTTTCTTGTTTTTGATAGAATTTGCAATGTTTATAGAAGTTTGTTTTATGCTAGCAGCATTTCCACCAGCAATCCAATTTTGATAATACCAAGCAACTAAAATTTCCAAAAGTTTATCAAATTCTTTGTATTCGTGAAGTTTTGCAGTAGTTAAAATAAGTCTATAATAAATAGAATGATTTAGATATTTAAGTAGATAAAAGTATCTATTTTTGAGTTCATAAATTTTTAAATAGCTATCTGAAAATTTTTTGATATTTCCAATAACCTTTGATATATCTTTATTTTCAATATAACCCATAAGTTCCTCATCGTATCTTCTCGATGTATTTTTTCCACGAAGATAGATTGTGTAAATTATTAACATATCATTTATGTTTTGATCTATTTTTTCTAGTTCGCGAGAAATATTTCCCCAATTGTGTAATCTCAAGTTTAGTATCTTTGTTTGTGGTTTTTGAAATTAGATTTGCTTTTAAAATATCACTGGGAAAAAGTTTAAGACCACGATCATTTAAGACTAAAAATATTTTAATAGCTGTATTTTGATTGGCGCAAGTTATTTGATTAAATTTTATATTATAATATAACCATTTTATAAATATATTTAAATCTTTTATTTCTTTTATAAATTCATGTTGCATTATAAATGTTTTATTTTTCCAATAGTTATTTTCTTCTTTTTTTGATGCTGAGTATTGTTCTAAAATACTTTTAAAATCAGTATGATGATTGTTGTTTAACCAAATTCTGAAGTAAGGATCTTTCGATTCTTTTGATTTTATAGTAAGATTTAATAAATTTCTAGACTCTTCATTCATTCTATTACTATTAGAATAAAGATCTTTTAATGCAGATGCTAAAAGTGTAAAAGTTATTAACCTTTGCTGTCCATCAATTATATCAAAAACTTCATTTGATCCTTTTTTGTTTATTTGTTTTGATAAAACTATGGATCCACAAAAATATTCATCACTTTCTTCTATCTTGCCATTTAAAATGGCTTTTTCATATTCTTGAAATATGTCTTCTAATAGACTATTTACTTGCTCTTCTTTCCAGCTATATGGCCTTTGAAATAGTGGAATTTCAAAAATTCTACCATCTTGTGTTAATAAATTTTTTAGATTTATTAGTTCTACGCTTATACAATTAGACATTTTTATCCTTTTTATGCTACTACTCATTGCGTTTTAAGTAGTGCTCTATCTCTGTTTTAGCGCTTACAGCATCTGCTTTTTCATCATATGATATGGTGTAATAAGTTCCATCGGCAAGAAACATATGAAGTTGATAAACTGCCGGTATGGTTTTAATATTTAGTTTGCCATTGCTATCTTTTCTTCTTATTTTTTTCTCTGGAATCTTTTCTATATCTGTTTGAACAATATCTGCCATCTCTAAGTATAAATATTTAGAATTTCCAGTCAAAAAAGCCCTTCCAAGTCTTATTCTAACTAATCCAGTGTTTGAGTCAATCTCTTCGTTTTTTGGTTTGTCTTTAAACCACCATGCAACCTATAATCATTACAAAAAATCTTAACACCACATAATCCTTTCAAGATTTATAATATTTCAATTTTATCATCTACTTTTTTAAGATTAGCTAAAATCTTAAAAAATCTGTGTATATAAATAAAAATTCATAACTATAATATTTACTTTTTTAGAGGGTTTTTGAATGTATTGTTTTTGAAAATTTTAGCCTTTTTAAAAGGCTAAAATTTAAAATTATAGAAAAATTTTTAAGTTAAATAGGCATTACACGGATTTTTGGGCTAAGATTTTCTTTTAAAACTGATTCTATTGCAAAAAGCGTTCCAGTTGAACCGCTTGCACAACCACTACAAGCCCCGAGATAGCGGATATATATATCAATATATGAATCATCCGATTCTCTTATATCAACTATATCTAGATCTCCACCGTCAAATTGAAGCATAGGGCGAATTTCTTTATCTATTAAATTTTCCACGGCTTTAAATTGACCAATTGCATTTAGCTCTTCAAACGCCATATCACTTGCGTTAGGATTTGTCTTAGCATCTGCGATAGCTGATAGTTTTTCTTGTTCCATCTCAGCTCTAGTTTGAGCTAAAATATCAACTAAGTGATACTCTCTTTTTTCATGTCCGCCAGGCTTTATACAGCTTTTACAAAATCCCCCTGCTTTGGTGTATTGAGTGATTTCTTCGACTGTTTTTAAATCATTTAGTCTAATTACTTCTTTTATCGTTCCAAGGCTTACTCTTGCACACTCACATACTATTATCTCATCTTCAAAGTGTTCTGGATCTATTCCTTTATACTGTGCAGCTGCTGCTTTTATAACATCATAAGCCATAACCGAACAGTGCATCTTTTGAGGTGGTACAGCTGGAGTATCTGGGTCATCTCTCATAGCTTTTTCAACATCAATATTTGTTATTTTTACAGCTTCATCGACGGTTTTTTCGATACAAAGCTCAGCCATAGTATCACTACTTGCTATAGCGGAACCACAGCCAAAACTTCTAAATTTAGCATCTTTTATAATATTTGTTTTTTCATCAACCAACCAATAAAGCCTAACCGCGTCCCCACAGCTCTCAGCTCCAAAATCAGCAACTATTAACTTACAACCCTTTTCTTTTGCCTCTTCTTCTGTGATTTCACCCATAAATTTAGGGTTGTTCATCCTATCTTGAACTTTTTGTGAGTACTCATCCCAAAAAGAGGTGCTTATTAAATCATTTTTTGCCATTTTTTATCCTTTATTATAAACCGCTTTTATACCCTTTAGGAGCATAAGCAAACGAACTTGATATACTTCTTAATCTTACGACAGCTTTTTTTATCTCTTCTATAGCATAATCTATCTCTTCTTCTGTATTAAATCTTGAAAGTGATAGTCTAAGTGCTGTATGTGCTAAATCGTCACTTGCTCCAATTGCTTCCATTATCGGATTGCTTTCTAATGTTTCACTTGCACAAGCTGAGCCTGTTGAAGCAGCAATTCCAGCTTTATTTAAGTCCCAAAGCATCGCCTCTCCTTCAACGCCTTTTATACTTGCTAAGATTGTGTTTGGAGTTCTATGCTCTCTTTTTCCTACAACTGTAACATCTGGAATTTCTAAAAGTGCATCTTCAAGTTTGTCTCTTAGTCTTCTTACATGACTATCTTCAAAGGTTAGAAATTTATTTGCAATATCAAGAGCTTTGCCCATCGCAACTATATATGGAACATTTAGTGTTCCACTTCTTCTTCCGCCCATATGCTCACCGCCATGTAAAAGTGGGGTTAATTTTTGTGAGTTTTTAATGTAAAGCCCACCAACTCCTTTTGGTCCATGGAATTTATGTGCTGAAAAACTTAAAAAATCAACTCCTGCGTCAATCACATTTACTTTTATTTTTCCAACAGCCTGCACTGCATCTGTATGAAATAAAACCCCTCTTTCATGAGCGATACCGGCTAACTCTTTTATCGGAAAAATAGCCCCTGTTTCGTTATTTGCCCACATTATGCTAACTAAGGCAGTTTTATCATCTATTGCATTTTTTAAATCATCTGGATTTATAAGCCCATCGCTATTTACATCAAGTCTTGTAACTTTTACACCAAGTCGCTCTAAAAACGAACAGGTATGCCCAACGGCAGGGTGCTCTACACTTGTAGTTATTATATGGTTTTTTTCGCCAGTTACTATCTTATCAAAATATATCCCTTTTAAAACCCAGTTATTGCTCTCGGTTGCACAAGATGTTATAACGATATCGTCCATATCACCTGCTCCTAAGCCATCATATAGCTGATCCATTGCTTTTCTAAGATATGGACTTATTTGGCTTCCATAGTCGTGAAGTGAATTTGGGTTTCCATATTTTTCACAGAAAAACGGCTGCATTGCTTCATAAGCTTCAGGGTCAACCATTGTCGTTGCGTTATTGTCTAAATATACCTTTTTCATATTGCTCCTTTTTAATTAGGACTAACTTTATCTTTTATGTAATTTTATAGCTAAAGTTTAAATTTTAGCTAAATTTAGAAAATTTAATCAAAATCTCATCTCTTTTGGAGAATTTATAAGTGAAAAAAACTCTTTTCTTGTTCTTGCATCGCTTATAAAACCACCACGAAGTGCTGAAGTTGTCGTAGTTGAGTTGATTTTTTCAACACCTCTCATCTCCATACACATATGCCTTGCTTCAACTACTACGCCTACGCCCCTTGGTTTGATAACTTCTTGTATGGCGTTTGCGATTTGTTCGGTAAGTTGTTCTTGAATTTGAAGTCTTCTTGCGAAAATATTTACCATTCTTGGAATTTTAGAAAGTCCTACAACCTTGCCATTTGGGATATAAGCCACATGAACTCTTCCTATTATTGGTAGCAAGTGATGCTCACACATACTATAAAACTCAATGTCTTTTATTAAAACCATTTCGTTATTTGTACTATCAAACAAAGCATCATTTAACACAGTTTTTGGGTCCATATCATACCCACTTGTTAGAAATTTCATCGCTTTATAGACTCTTTGTGGAGTTTTTTTTAGCCCATCACGGTCTGTATCTTCACCTAAAATTTCAAGCATCTGTCTTACTAAATTTTCAAATTTTTCTTGATTTTGCATTAAATTTCCTTAAATTTTGAGCAATATTATATCAAAAATGCTTTATTTGTAATAAATTTGCTTTTTTTATACAAAAATAAAGCTAAATTTAGATATATTAATAAATTAATTTCTAAAAAACAAAAGGAATATAATGGAAGTAAAAGCAAAATTAGTAGATTCAGCTAATGCTTTAGTGGATGTAAAAATAGCAAAAGATGCTATAGATAAAAAGGTTGACGAGATCGCTAAAAAAAGTGCTAAGCAAGTTAAAATGGCTGGTTTTAGACCAGGAAAAGTTCCAGTTAGCGTTGTTAAAAAAAGATATGCTAAAGAGCTAGAAAGCGATGCTAAACAAGACATTTTCAAAGAGGCTATAAATGATGGCTTAAAAGAGCTAGATAAAAAAGGTGAAGATATTTTAGGTGAGCCAACATTTGCTAAATTAGATGATAATGAAAATGGCATCGATGCATCAATTGAGATCTCTTTTAGACCTGAAATTGATACAAAAGGCTATGAGGAGAGCATTCCTGAGTACTCAACTCCAAAAGTTATGAAAAAAGAGATAGAAGAGAAGATAAATGAACTATTGCTTATGATCGCTCCATTAGAAAAAAGCGACAAAGAGGTTTTAGAAAAAGGCGATTTTGCTAAATTTGATTTTGAAGGCTTTGTTGATGGTGAAGCATTTGAGGGCGGTAAGGCTGAAAACTATAGCTTAGAAATCGGATCAAATCAGTTCATACCAGGATTTGAAGACGGTATGGTTGGCTTAAAAGTTGGTGAAGAAAAAGATATAAAAGTTACTTTTCCAGCTGAGTATGGAGCAGAGCATTTAGCAGGAAAAGATGCTATTTTTAAAGTAAAACTTCATGAAATTCAAAGCAAAAATCCAGCAAAAGAGCTTAATGATGAAACTCTTAAAAAACTTATGCCAGGTGATGAAAATATAACTATAGCTAAATTTGAAGATAGAGTAAAAGAGCAAATCAGAGCTGATAAATTTACAAAGCTTTTAAATGAAGAGTTAAAACCAAAATTTGTAGATGCTGTAGTAGAAAAGCTTAAATTTGACCTACCTAAAAATATCGTAGAACAGGAGATGGATCTTCAGTTTAGAAATTCATGGAATGATTTCACAAAAGAGGATATGGAGAAATTTAGAGAAGATAAAGATGCTTTGGCAAACAAAAGAGAGGAGTTTAGACCTGAGGCTGAAAAAAGCGTAAAGCTAACATTTATCGTTGATGAGCTTGCAAAACAGAGAAATGTTGAAGTAGCTGATCAAGAGGTTCTTCAAGCTGTTTATATGGAAGCATTTCAGTATGGTATAGATCCAAAAAAACATCTTGAAAGCTATAAAAATCAAGGAATTTTACCAGCTGTAAAAATGGCCTTAATAGAAGAAAAACTTTTTAAAGATCTTTTCAGTAAAGATAAAAAAGAGGACAAAAAAGAGACTAAAGAAGATAGTAAAGGGGAGTAAAATTGAGCTATTATATACCTTATGTAGTTGAAAAAAGTAGCCGTGGTGAGAGAAGTTATGATATTTACTCTCGCCTTTTAAAAGATAGGATTATAATGCTTGCTGGAGAGATAAATGATGATGTAGCAAGTGCTATCGTCGCCCAGCTACTTTTTTTAGAGGCTGAAGATCCTGAAAAAGATATATATCTATACATAAATAGCCCAGGTGGCGTTGTAACAAGCGGTCTTAGCATATATGATACGATGAATTATATAGCTCCAGATGTAAGTACGATTTGTATTGGTCAAGCTGCTTCTATGGGGGCTTTTTTACTAAGTTGTGGAACAAAGGGCAAAAGATTTGCTCTTCCAAATTCAAGAATCATGATACATCAGCCTTTAGGCGGAGCTCAAGGACAAGCAACTGATATAGAAATTCAAGCAAATGAAATTTTAAGAATCAAAAAAACATTAAATGATATATTGGCTAAAAATAGCGGTCAAAAGCTCTCTAAGATAGAAAAAGACACCGATAGAGATTTTTTTATGAGCTCAGAAGAAGCAGTAAAATATGGCTTAATAGATAAAGTCTTAGATAAGAGTCTTAAAAAATGATATTAGAAGTTTTAACATATCCAGATAAAAGGCTTTATGAAAAGTCATTAGAAGTTACTGAATTTGATGAAAAGCTTCATAAATTTTTAGACGATATGTATGAAACTATGATAGCTAAAAAAGGCATCGGACTTGCTGCTATTCAAGTTGGTGTTCCAAAAAGAGTGCTGCTTGTAAATTTGGCTAATGAAGATGGCATTCAAGATAAAGCTGACCTTCTTGAGATAATAAATCCTGAAATTTTAAGTAGTGATGGCGAAATTTGCTATGAAGAGGGGTGTTTATCTGTGCCTGAATTTTTTGAAGAAGTAACTCGCCCTGAGTTTATAAAGCTTAAATTTCAAGATCGCTTTGGCAAAGTTTGCCAGCTAGACGCTAATGGCTTAAAAGCAGTTTGTATCCAGCACGAAATAGATCATCTAAATGGACATCTATTTATAGAAAAGATAAGCTTTAAAAACAAAAAAAGATTTAGCAAAGAGTATAAAGAAAAACTTAAAAAGCAATGAAATCTCTAAAATGTGCAAGTTTTGATGGGAACTTACAAGTTGTAAATATAGAGTCCAAATTTCTAAATGCCTTGCCAAGCTTTAATATAATAGGTTTGGCAAATACCACAATAAAAGAGAGTGAAAACCGTGTTAAATCAGCACTTTTAACTCTAAATTTTAAATTTCCACCTCAAAAAATCATCATAAATTTAAGCCCTTCAGATATTCCAAAGCGCGGTAGCCACTTTGATTTAGCTATAGCTATACTTATTGCTTTGCAAAAAGAGAGTTTTGATGAGAGTTTTTTTGTATTTGGTGAGCTTGGACTTGATGGAAGCGTAAAAAGCACAAATTCTTTATTCTCAGTTTTGCTATTTTTAAGTAAACAAGTAATAAGTGCCAAAGTTATCGTTCCAAAAAGCATCGCTTTAAGGGCTGCTACTATTCCAAATTTTAGAGTTTTTGCAGTTGAAAATTTAGAAGATGGAATTAAATTTTTTATGGATGAAGAGTTTGCTAAGAGTTGTGAAGTAGTTGGCACTCATCCGCTATTTGCTAATACTCTTGAAATTTTAGGTAAAAATTATGTGCCTAACTTAGAATTTGAGCTTGATTTTAGTGATATAAAAGGACAAGCTAGAGCAAAAAGAGCAAGTTTAATCGCCGCAGCTGGATTTCATAATGTCTTATATGAAGGAAGCCCGGGTTGTGGTAAATCAATGTGTGCAAAACGCTTACGATACATTTTGCCACCACAAAGTATAGATGAGGTTATGCTTAGCGCAGCTTACGAAAGTCTTGATAATAAAGACGCTGATTTTTCAGCTCTTAGGCCATTTAGAAGCCCTCATCACACCTCTACAAGAGGGTCTATCTTTGGTGGTGGGTCAAATTTAGCTAGAGTTGGTGAGGTAGCTTTGGCAAATGGGGGTGAGCTATTTTTTGATGAGCTTCCACACTTTGGTAAGCAAATTTTAGAAAGTCTTAGAGAGCCATTAGAAGATAATAGAATTCTAATATCTCGCGTAAATTCAAAAACCAAATACCAAACTAAATTTCTTTTTGCAGCGGCAATGAATCCTTGTCCGTGCGGAAATCTTTTTAGCAAAACTCAAAGTTGTGTGTGCTCTGAAATGGAAATCAAACGCTACAAATCAACTATTTCAGCGCCTTTGCTTGATCGCATTGATCTATATGTGGCAATGGATGAAGTTAGCAAAGATGATAAAAGTAGCGTAACTAGCCAAGAGATGTATGAAAAAGTTTTGTATGCTTTTAAAGCTCAAAAAACAAGAGCACAAACTGAGCTAAACGCAAAACTTAGCGATCAAGATGTGGGTAAAATTTGCTTGCTTGATAGCGATGCTAAAAGCGTTCTTGATATGGCTATATCAAAGTTTAGTTTGTCTCAAAGAGGGATTAATAAAAGCTTAAAAGTTGCTAGAACTATTGCTGATTTGGCTGGAAAAGAAGTCATAGGAAAAAGTGAAATTTTAGAAAGCCTTAGTTTTAGGGTTAGGAGTTTAGGATGAAAAATCTATACCTAAGCAGTGCTAAATTTGACGAAAATTTAACTCAATATTATGGTCTAAATGAGGCTATTTTAATGGAAAATGCCGCAAATGCTATAGAGAATTTAGTTAGAAAAAAGTTAACTAAAGGCTCAAGATTGTTAGTTATAAGTGGTGGTGGAAATAATGGAGCTGATGGGCTTTGCGTGGCTAGAAAATTAGCAGGAGATTACGAAGTTAGTGTTATGTTAGTTAGTGATAAACTAAACGACATGGCAAAATTTCAGCTTAACATTTTAAAAAAATTGGGTGTAGATTTTATTTTTTCTTATAAAGAAGAGTTTAAATTTGATTGCTTTATAGATGCCATTTTTGGTAGTGGTTTTCATGGAGAACTATCAAACGAGATTGTAGAAATTTTAGATACTTTAAATTCTCAAAAAGGGCTTAAAATCGCTGTTGACATTCCAACGGGAATTGATAAATTTGGTGGCGTTAAAAGTGTAGCTTTTGTGGCTGATTATACTGTTACAATGGGGGCTTTAAAGCTTGGTTTATTTGGAGATTTGGCTAAAGATTTTGTTGGAAAGATAAAAGTAGCAAATTTAGGTGTTAGTAAAACTAAATTCCAAAGTGAAAAATCACCTTTTTATTTGCTAGAAAAAAGCGATTTAACTCTTCCAAACCGAACCAAACAAAACACTAACAAAGGCGATTTTGGTCATCTTTATATAGCAAGTGGAGAGATGAGTGGAGCAAGCATTATGGCTGGATTGGCAGCAAATGCTTTTGGTACTGGGCTTGTTAGTTTAGTTAGTAGTGAATATATATTAAATTTGCCACCATTTTTAATGCAAAAAAGCTCATTTAAAGATGCTAAATGCGTAGTTATAGGACCAGGACTAGGGGATGCTAAATTCGATCTAAAAGAACTAACTAACAAAAAAGTTGTTATTGATGCAGATCTATGCTACAGAAGTGAAATTTTAGAAATTTTAGATGAAAATTTTGTTATAACACCACATCCAAAGGAGTTTGTTAGTTTGTTAAAATTAGCTAACATTGCTGATATTAGTGTTAGTGATTTGCAGTTTAATAGATTTAAATACGCTCAAATTTGGAGTGAGAAATTCAGAAGTGTTTTGGTGTTAAAAGGGGCAAATACTATTATTGTCCAAAATGAAAAGCTTTTTGTTTCAAATTTTGGCTCGCCTGCTCTTAGCAAAGGTGGAAGTGGTGATGTTTTAGCTGGAATGATAGGAGCTCTTCTTGCTCAAAACTACAGCGTACTTAATGCTTCAATAAGCTCTGTTATCGCTCATGGTCTAGCAGCACAAAAATTTAGAGCAAATTTATATGGGTTAAATCCACTTGATATTATAGAGGAGTTAAAATGGTTATAAAAAAAATAGCAGTTTTATTTAGTGGAAGTGGCTCAAATTTAGAAGCTATTTTAGAAAAAGTTCACGCTAAAGTTTTTAATGGTGTTTTGATTGAAGTTGCTCTTCTTATCACAAATAAAAGCGATGCTTTTGGGATACAAAGAGCTAAGAATTTTGGACTTGATACTTTAGTGGTTAACCATAAGGATTTTAAAAGTCGCGAAGATTTTGATGCTAGACTTGTAAAAGAGATAACTAACGCTAACATAGATTTAACTGTGTTAGCTGGATTTATGAGAATTTTAACCCCTGTTTTTACAGATCAAATCCTAGCTATTAATCTACATCCAAGCATTTTGCCACTTTTTAAAGGAGCAAATGCTATAAATGATAGCTATAACAGTGATATGGCGTTAGGTGGAGTTAGTGTTCACTATGTTAGTAGCGAGTTAGATGCTGGCAAGATCATAAAACAAAGAGCTTTTGAAAGAGAAAAAGATATGAGTTTAAAAGAGTGGGAAGCAAAAATACACTCCATAGAACACGAGATTCTTCCTGAAGTAATAGTTGAAATTTTAACTAAGTAAACTAAAAATTATGAAAATAATAATATATTAAATAAAGAGTTTATTTTACAATAACGCTAATGTTAATCTCAAACTAAAATATGGTGTTTGTTTTATAAAAATTACATAAATCTTATAAAAAATAGAGTTATATTATCTTTTTTTTTGATACAATAACGCCTTAAATTTTATAATGTATTTTATATTAATAAGGAGTTATGATGAAAAAGATAATTTTATCTTTATGTGTAATGGCTGGAGTTCTTTTTGGAAATTCTCTTGATGAGATTCAAAAAAGCGGTGTTATTAGGGTTGGTGTTTTAGGGGATGAACCACCATTTAGTAGTGTTGAAGATGGAAATTTTGTTGGTTTTGACATTGATTTTGCTAAACGCATTACAAAAGATATAGTGGGCGAAAACGGTAAAGTTGAACTTATAGAAGTTACTACACACAACCGTATTGAAATGCTTCAAAATAATAAAGTTGATTTATTGATAGCTGAGTTTATTATAGACCCTGAAAGAGAAAAACTTGTTGATTTTTCTATGCCTTATTTTGCTGTAAATACAGGTGTTTTAACCAAAGTTGAAGACCACTATGCAAATATCTCTCAACTTCGTGGTAAAACTATTTTAGTTGAAACAGACACTGAAGCTGAAAAAGATCTTAGAAAAGCTGGATTTAATACATTGGGTTGTAATGATATGTTTCATTGTTATAGTGAATTAAAAGCCGGAAGAGGTGATGCTTTTGCTGGTGCAAACTTGATAGTTTTAGCTTATCCTATTATAGATAAAAAACTAGAAGTAAATATTACAGGAATAGGAACATCAAGTTATTATGCCATTGGAGTTCAAAAAGGTAACAAAGAGTTGCTTGATGCCCTAAATCAAGAACTTATTACTTTGAGCAAAGAGGGATTTTTCAAAAAAGCGTTTGAAGATACACTAGATCCATTTTACAAAGGAACAGCTGATAAAAAGTATTTCTTACTAGATGATATTTACAGAATTTTTGGTTAATCACCTTAGAAAGGCGAATTAATGAAAAAGATTATTTTATGTTTGGGATTTTTATGTGGCTTAAGTTTTGCTGATGAATTAGCAGATTGTGAAGCTGGTAATATAAAAGCTTGTCATAATATAGGTGTTGAACACTATGAAAAGGGCGAATTTGAAAAAGCACTTGAGTTTTTTAAAAAAGGGTGTGATGGTAGGGCTTCAAAGTCATGTTTTGCAATTTCAGAGATGTATCACAGTGGAAATGGCGTAAAAAGAAGTATGCATGAAGCAATTATCTATGTAGAAAAAGCTTGCGATGAGAGTGATGATCCTGAAAATTGCGATAAGATGGATAGATACTGAGCTAGGAGATTGGTATGAGTAGATTTATTGTGGTTTTAGGAATACTTTTTAGCTTAAGTTTTGCTGATGAATTGGCAGATTGTGAAGCTGGTAATATAAAAGCTTGTCATAATATAGGTGTTGAATACTATGAAAAGGGCGAATTTGAAAAAGCACTTGAGTTTTTTAAAAAAGGGTGTGATGGTAGGGCTTCAAAGTCATGTTTTGCAATTTCAGAGATGTATCACAGTGGAAATGGCGTAAAAAGAAGCTTTAGTGAAGCTGTTGCTTATGTAGAAAAAGCTTGTGATGAGAGTGATGATCCTGAAAATTGCGATAAGATGGATAGATACTGAGCTAGGAGATTGGTATGAGTAGATTTATTGTGGTTTTAGGAATACTTTTTAGCTTAAGTTTTGCTGATGAATTAGCAGATTGTGAAGCTGGTAATATAAAAGCTTGTCATAATATAGGTGTTAAACACTATGAAAAGGGCGAATTTGAAAAAGCACTTGAGTTTTTTAAAAAAGGGTGCGATGGCAGGGCTTCAAAGTCATGTTTTGCAATTTCAGAGATGTATCATAAAGGCGAGGGTGTTAAGCATAGCACACACGAAGCAATTATTTATGTAGAAAAAGCTTGTGATGAGAGTGATGATCCTGAAAATTGTGATAAGATGGATAGGTATACTTTCTAGTTTTTGATATAAAACATTTACTTTAATAAGAGCTTCTAGGATATTTTTTATTTTATTAAGTAGTTTTTGAAGCTCTAAATTTAGTATTAGAGATTTAATTTATATTTTTATTGGTTAATGCAGCATCTTACTTTTACATTTATACAAACTTGATAAAATTCTTACTAAATTTTAAAATTAAGGATAAAAATGGAAATGCTAAATTTCGCTTGGATATATTCTCCGGAGGCATGGATATCTCTTGCTACACTTATCGGTCTTGAGATAGTTTTGGGTATTGATAATATTATATTTATTGCTATACTTTGTGATCGTTTGCCAGTAGGGCAAAGAGATAAAGCTAGGATAATCGGTCTTGGTTTGGCGATGATTACTAGGATTTTACTGCTTTTAAGCTTGTTTTGGATTATGAAGCTAACTTCGCCACTATTTAGTGTTGGCGGTATGGAAATCTCAGGGCGAGATCTTATACTAATACTTGGTGGACTTTTCTTACTTGTAAAATCCACTACAGAGATCAGTCATAGCGTGACTGGGGCTGATGATACTCATGATGAAAAAAATAGTAAAACATTTGCAAATTTCGGTGCAGTTTTGGTTCAAATAGCGATTTTAGACATTGTTTTTTCACTTGATAGCGTTATTACAGCAGTTGGAATGGCTGATCATGTTATGGTTATGATTATTGCAGTTATAGTTGCGGTTGGTTTTATGATGGTAGCAAGTGGGTCAATAAGCCGCTTTGTAAATAATAATCCTACGATTAAAATTCTAGCACTGTCATTTTTGATAGTTGTAGGAGTTGCTTTAATAGCAGATGGTTTGGATTTCCACATACCAAAAGGATATATCTATTTCTCAATGGCATTTTCTTTAGGTGTTGAGATGATAAATATCACAATAAGAAATAAAAAGAAAAAAGCTTTAGAAAATAAAGAATAAATTTAGCCTAGTTGACTAGGCTAAATTCTTACAATGTAAATTTAGCTGTTTTAACAAGCGTTTAAAATATAAAATTTTTATAAATTTAACCTATAAATTTAAGCCCAACAGCTGAAGATATTATTATAAATGCAAAGAGTATTTTAAGTCTGCCTAAACTCTCACCAAACAGAGCAATACCAACTATCATGCCTCCAACAGTGCCTATCCCTGTCCAGATAGCATACGCTGTACCCATAGAAATTTCACGCATTGATAGTCGTAAGAAAAAAAGACTTACGGCAAAATTTAACCCCATAAAAACTATCCATCTTTTACGCTTTGTTATTGTGTATTTTTTGGTGCCATAAATTCCAACAGCTTCTAAAATACCAGCTATTATTAGATATATCCAGCTCATTTTTTGCTTTCCTTTTGGGTGGCATATACCATTCCTATAACTCCACTAAAAAGCGTTGTGATAAGAAAAATCTTTAGCCAATCAAAAGGCTCGCCATAAAATAGCATCTCAATTAATACAACCCCAGCTGCTCCAACTCCAACAAATACTGTATAAACAGTACTTACTTCACCAAGTTCTGATGCTTTAAGCAAGGATGGAAAGCTTATAGATACTCCGATTAAAAAAACCAAATATCCACTCATATCTGATGCATGTTTAAGAGCTGTAACCCAGATGAGTTCTCCAAAAACAGCTAGAAAAATGTAAAACCAAACCAATATTGTTCCTTATATAACAAAATATTAACGCTATAGTCTTATGTTAATCTAAAGCTATAGTGTTAATACTAAATAAGAAATTTTATGTATAAAAATATAATAAAACTCTTTTAAATTTCATAAATACTTGAAGTATCTAGGTAAACCATATTCTAAAGTGTTAAGTGGGTATGTAGCAAAGGGGATGGTGCGGACGAGAGGACTTGAACCTCCACGCCGTGAAGCACTAGATCCTAAGTCTAGCGTGTCTGCCAATTTCACCACGTCCGCAAAATCTAGCTTAAAGGTGCTAGTGACCTTAAAATGGTACGCCCAAAAGGATTCGAACCTTTGGCCTACGCCTTAGAAGGGCGTTGCTCTATCCAGCTGAGCTATGGACGCTCAAAAATATACTTAAGTCAATGGTACGCCCGAAAGGAGTCGAACCTTCAACCTACAGATCCGAAGTCTGTTGCTCTATCCAATTGAGCTACGAACGCACGGTCTAATGGGGTGAGTGATGGGAATCGAACCCACGACCCTCAGGACCACAATCTGATGCTCTAACCGACTGAGCTACACTCACCATTAATGGTCGGGGCGAAAGGATTCGAACCTTCGGCCCCTTGGTCCCAAACCAAGTGCGCTACCAGACTGCGCTACGCCCCGTCTCCTGGATACTTTTCTAAAAGTGAAATCGAATTATACAAGATTTTTAAACCTTTGTCAAGTAAATTTCTGATTTTAAGTTAAAATTTAGCAAATTAGTATTGAATTTATATTTGACAAATTTTGAGCGTTTTAAAAACGCTCAAAATATCTATTTAGTGTGAGTTAATTGCCGATATGATTAAATCAGCATTTCTGTTATAGTCACTTGCTATAGCTCTTTGTAGCAAAGGTCCAACTTGTGCGTAACTTGTAACGCCAGTGCCAAAAAATGTTAACTCGCCAAAATGCCTTTCAGGACTTGCTATATTTCTTCTAAATAGCTCTTTCCCCTCTTTGTAAATAGTTAAATTTAAGCCATAACTTATAAATGGCTTTGCATCAACATCAAGCCCGTCTGGACTATAAAAACCGTATGAAAAGTGGGTTATTTCAGGAATTATTATAAGTTCGTTTGTTGCTAAGACATCGTTTTTATTTGTAACTTCTAAATTTCTTAAGTAGTTTTTAAAAAATCTTTTGCTCTCTTCACCTAAATACAACCCTAAATCAATATCAAGCTCATCTTCACCAAGCCTTGTGCTAGGTTTAAAGCTATTTTGCTTCATTGTTGATTTATCTATATAGATATAAGTTTTTTGCAGAGGTTTTGATGCTTTAAAAGCATTACTAGCTTGAGTAACTTCAAGATTTTTGTTATACTCAGCTGTTTTTGAACACCCTGTTAAAAGAGCAAGTGCACTAAGTAAAAGTAGAATTTTTTTCATAGTTTTCCTTTTAAATTTAAATAAGAGTAATTTTAGCACTAATTTAAAATTTAATCAAATCTTAAATCACTATTTAAAATGTTACATTATTACAATAAAATTTTGATTTTGAAAGTAAATCAGCTGTTTTACCTTAATTAAAGCCAAATTCTACTAAAATAAATCTAAATAAATTTTCAGGGGCAATGATGTCACATATGTACTTTGAGCACCCATATTTTGGTGCTTTTTTTATGCTTATTTTTGCTTTTGGTATATTTTTATCTATTATAATTTTTACTAAATTCATAGGTGATAAATTTGCCAATAAAGATGGAGAAAAGCTAAAAAATGCTCTTTATGAGAGTGGTCCAGAAGGGCTTAAGCAGCCAAACCGTATAAATTCTCACTTTTATTTGGTAGCGGTTTTGTTTGTGCTTTTTGATGTGGAGATTGTGCTTATGTTTCCGTGGGCTGTAAATTTTAGATTTTTAGGGATGTTTGGTTTTGTAGAAATGATACTTTTTATCCTACTTCTTGCTTTTGGTTTTATATATGCTTGGCATAAAGGAGCATTAGAGTGGCATTCCATAAAGTAGACTACACAAAAGAAAATGGTCTTCCAGTTGTTTTAACAACTGTTGATAAACTAGTTCAGTGGGGCAGAAGCAACTCTCTTTGGGCGGTTAGTTATGGCTTAGCATGCTGTGCTATTGAGATGATGGCAGCAGGTGGCGGGCGTTATGATTTTGATAGATTTGGGACTATATTTAGAGCTAGTGTTAAACATAGTGAAGTTATGATAATAGCTGGAACTTTAACTAAAAAGCATGCTGAATTTACAAGAAGACTTTATGATGCGATGCCTGAGCCAAAGTGGGTTATAAGCATGGGAAGTTGTGCAAACACAGGCGGTATGTTTAATACCTACTCAACTGTTCAAGGTGTAGATAGAATAATACCAGTTGATATCTATTTGCCAGGCTGTGCACCACGCCCTGAGACTCTACAGTATGCTTTGATGATACTTCAAAAGAAAATTCGCCGCCAAAAGCCAAATAGATCTCAAAAACCAAAAAGGCTAGTGTGATGAGAGATAAATTTATAAAAGATAGAAGTTTAAAAAACTACTACGATGATAGATTTTTTGTAGTTAAAGATAGCAAAAAGCTTGAGGTAGAAGGAAGTGAGTTTGAAGCTGAAATTTTAGCTTTAAAAGACGCTCAAATTTTAAACTCATATATTGAGTTTAATACTTTGGTTGTTTTTATAAATAAAGAGCAAAATTTAAAAGCCTTAAAAGCGTTAAAAGAGTTTGGCTATGAGTGTTTAAGCGAATTAAGTGGGGTGGACTTCGAAAGTGATAAAGGTGGAATAGAGGTCTTTTATCAGCTTTTAAGTATAGAGCATAAAAGAAGAGTTAGGGTTAAGTGTTTTGTAAAAGATGGCGATTTTTTAGAAAGTGTGTGTGAGCTTTACAAAAGCGCAAGATGGGCTGAAAGAGAGCTTTATGATATGCTTGGAGTTTTGATAAAAAACCATCCAAATTTAAAGCGAATCTTAATGCCTGATGACTGGTATGGTCACCCTCTTAGAAAATCCTACCCACTTCAAGGTGATGAAAGAGCTAAGTGGTATGAGATAGATAAAATTTTTGGGCGTGAATATAGAGATGAATTCGGGGAAGAAAACCGCGATTCTAGTTTTGTGGATAGCAAAGATACATTTAATTTCTCAAGACTTTATCACGAGACATATTATGGCGAAGAAAGACCCGATAAGGCCTACCTTCAAGAGTATCAAGAAGAAGGCGGTGTAGCGTTAGTTAAACACCTAAAAAGGGATAAATTTAAAAATATTAAAAGACAGGAGCGAAAATGACTCCTACAAAATTAAGACCTTTTTTTGAAAATATTGAGTTTGAAAAAGATGGCTCTCATATGGTGCTAAATTTCGGTCCTCAGCACCCAGCAGCTCATGGCCAGCTTAGACTTATTTTAGAACTAGATGGCGAAAAGGTTATAAAAGCTGACCCACATGTTGGATATATGCATCGTGGCATGGAGAAAATGGCTGAAAATATGATCTATAGTGAGTTTATTCCTGTAACTGATAGGATTGATTATCTTGCTTCAACTGGGTGTAATTACGGCTTTGCTTTAGCTGTTGAAAAGCTTTGTGGTATTAAAATTCCAAGAAGAGCTGAGGTTATAAGAGTTATACTTTTAGAGCTTAACCGCATAGCTGCACATCTGCTTTATATCGCGACTCAAGCCCTTGATATCGGAGCTATGACGGTATTTTTATATGCTTTTAGAGAGCGTGAGTATGTTTTAGATGCAATTGAGCATTATTGTGGTGCAAGATTAACTCACAATGCCATAAAAATAGGTGGTGTTTTTACAGATCTTCCTGATAATTATTGTAACGAGCTTTTAGAGCTTTGTGATAAGGTGCTTAACGGCGTAAAAGATTATGAGATTATGCTTGATAAAAACAGAATTTGGCTTCTTAGAACTCAAGGCGTTGGTGTTATAACTAAAGATATGGCACTAAATTGGGGCTGTTCTGGAGTCACGCTAAGAGCTAGTGGAGTTCAGTGGGATATAAGAAAAGAAGAGCCTTACTCTATTTATGATGAGCTTGAATTTGATGTGCCTTATGCTACAAGTGGCGATGTTTATGCAAGATTTAAGTGCTATATTGAAGAGATTAGACAAAGCGTTAGAATTTTAAGACAGTGTGTAAAGCTATATCATGAAAGTGATACAGCGATTTTAGCTGATAATCCTGAGTATGTAAATCCAAGCAAAGAGCAAATCATGACACAAAACTACTCTTTAATGCAGCACTTTGTTTTAGTAACACAAGGACTAAAAGCACCAAAAGGCGAAATTTATCAAGCTACTGAGACAAACAAGGGCGAATTTGGCGTATATATCTATTCAACTGGCGATAGCAAACCTTACAGAGTAAAGCTAAGAGCACCTAGTTTTTGGCACTGTGCTATATATGAAGAGCTTTTAGTTGGTGGATATATTGCTGATGTTTCAGCCATTATTTGTTCGACAAATCTTATCTTTGGCGAGGTGGATAGATAATGAAAAGATACGATTTAAGGCATTTGGGCGAAAATTTTAGCATAAGAATGGGTGAAATTTTAAAAAACAGTAGTTATGGCGAAGTTAGCCAGTTTGTCTTTGAAGTTGGAGATTTTAGCTCTGTTCAAAGAAGTGCTGAGTTGGTAAATGCCCTAAATTCAACGCTTTTAAATTCAATAAGATTTAACAGAAGTGACTGGATAGTTACAGTAAAGAAAGGAAAAGTATGAAAGTTTTAAATTTAATACCAATGCTTAGTTTTCAAAGCCCTAAGCTTTTTGCTAAATTTAAAGATGAGGAAATTTTAACTATTAGCCCTATAAAAGATCCAAATTTAAAGGACTTTATCAAGTGTGAGATAGGAAGTTTAAGCTATGTTTTAGCGATGATAGTAGCCGAGCTAGAGCCTAGAATTTATGAGTTTGATATTGGAGAATTAAGCGGCGAAAGTAGCGTTGGAGAAGAGGAAATTCCAGAAATTTTAGAATTTATAGAAAGCTTAGATTATATCTTAGTAGATGATAATGCTCTAAATTTTCACTTTGATAAATCAAGCGTTTTGGCTTTTTTAAATTTAATAGCTTTAAAAAGTGGAGCTAAAATTTTAGGACTAAATGGCGAGATAAATTTAGAAAATGCCAAATTTAGCGAGCTAAAAGAGCTTCCAAATTTTGATGGTGCTGTGGTTTTAAAGCATGATTTAGATGATAAATTTGTAGGCGGACCATATTTCATGGCTAGTTCTAAACTAAAAGATGGCGATATGGTAGAAATTTCAGGCGTTAGGCGAGTTTTTAAGTTAGATAGAGATATAAAAGGAACAGTAGCACTTCTTGGTTTGCCAAAGATAGATAGCTATATCTATGAAATAGCTAAATTTAGCAAGGTTTGAGATGATCTGGATAGATGGAAAAGCCATAAATTGCGATGAGAGCGAGAGCATCTTAAATGTCGCAAGAAAAAATGGAATCTACATTCCTGCTATTTGCTATCTAAGTGGATGTAGTCCAACTCTTGCTTGTAGGCTTTGTATGGTTGAAGCTGATGGCAAAGTAGTTTATAGCTGTAATGCTAAGGCAAAAGATGGTTTAAAAATAACTACAAATAGCCCTGAACTAAACGAAGCTAGAAAAGCTATCATGCAAACTTACTGTGTAAATCACCCTTTAGAGTGTGGTGTGTGTGACCAAAGCGGTGAGTGCGAACTACAAAATATGGTATTTCATATGAAAGTTAGCGAAGTTCCATACGCCATAAAAGATAGCTATAAACCTGTGCAAAAATGGGGAATTGTTGAGTATGAGCCAGCTTTATGTATCGTGTGTGAACGCTGCGTTACAGTTTGTAAGGATAAAATCGGCGAAAACAGGCTAAAAACCGTTCCTAGAAACGCAGACCAGCTACCAAAAGAGTATAAAGATGAGTTGCCAAAAGATGCATATGCTGTGTGGAATAAATTTCAAAAAAGCCTTATAGGTTTAGCAAGCGGCAAAGATTATTTAGAATGTAGCCAGTGTGGCGAGTGTGCGGCGGTTTGTCCTGTGGGGGCTTTGACAGAAAGTCATTTTACTTACACTACAAATGCTTGGGAACTTACAAAAATTCCATCATCAAACCCTCACGCAAGTGATTGTGAACTTATTTATTATGAGATAAAACCAACCAGCATTGAAGATAGAACGCCTAAAATTTATCGAGTTAGTAATGATTTTTTCTTTGGTGAAATAGATAAAGCAGCAAGATTTGGCTATGATTTTAATAATGGCTTTGGCGTTAAAGATGAGATTAAATTTAAAAGTATTGTTGAAAATATCAAAAATGGCACTATAAAAAATATAAAATTTAGTAGCTTTATTACAAACGAAGAGGCTAGAATTTTAGAACTTCTTAGCAAGAAATATGGCTTAAATTTGGTAAATGATGAGGCTAAAAAGTATCAAGAGTTTTTAAATATTTTTAGTGATTATTCAGGCATGACTTTATATAGTGGCGATGTGGATTCTATAAAAGAGGCTGATTTTATCGTTGTAGCTGGAAGTTTTTTAAGGTATGACGCGCCAAATTTAAGCTATAAAGTAAACAATGCTTTAAAGATAAATAAAGCAAGTGGATACTATTTTCACCCTATAGAAGATAGCGTCGTGGAAGGGTATTCTAAAAATTTTAAAACCATAACTCATAAGCCAAATTTAGATATTGAAATTTTGCTTTTTATCTTACAGAAATTTGGTACAAATTTACCTGTTTGGATTGCTGATAAGCTAGTTTATGATGAAAAAGAGATAAAAGACCTAAAAGAAGAAACAACTAAAATGGTAGAATTTTCTAAATTTGCTGAGGTTTTAGGAGTTAATGAAGAGGAATTTGATAAGCTATCAAAGGATAAAAAAACCCCAGTTTTAATCATCGGCGAAGACTATATAAAAAGTAAAAATGCTCCTACTTTAGCAAAGCTTTTAGGATATATACAAAGATTTACTTCGTTTAAAATTATCATCATTCCACCGCGTACAAATTCCTTAGGTGTGGCTAAAATCTGCACTATTAGTAAACCAGATACAAACAAGAAAACCCTAGGATATAATGAAAAAGCAGACTTTGAATTTGGTGTGTATGAGGGCTTAAATGCTCCGTCGTTAAACCAGCAAGAAGGTACTTTTTTAAATTTAGACAGAAGAGTTGTACCTATAAATCCAGCACTTCCATACTACGGATATGAACTAAACGATATAGCAAAAGCTTTAGGTTTGGATGCAAAACACACTATAGATTATAGTGAGAATTTAGGCGACGAGTTTAAAAGCGTTAAATTTGATGATTTAGAAAATTTCTATGATAATGGCGGAAAAAATCACAGAGGCTATAAACTAGAACCAAAAAAAATTGTAGGCGTGATAGATAGCGAGTTTGATATAGAAAATAAAGCTTTAAATTTAGATAGTTTTATCTACCTTGCAAATCCTATTTCTCAGTTTAGCAAATTTACAGCTAGATCAAGCATTGGCGAAGTTGCTTATTTGTATGCTGGGGCTAAATTTTTAAAAGATCATGGTTTGGAAGATAAAGATATCGTAGAAATTAACGGTATAAGTCTAGGTGTGAAGCTTGATAGTGAGATTGAAGGTGCGTATCTGCCTTACTTTGATGATAAGATAGAAGTTGAGAAATTTTTTAAAACTCGCTATGAAAATTTAGAGATAAAAAGGTTAAAAGATGAGTAGTACTGGGTTTTTAATCTTTGAAACTATTATTAAAGCCATAGTTATCCTAGCTGTTATTGCTAGTCTTGCAGGGCTTGGAACTTATGCTGAAAGAAAAGTTTTAGCGTGGATGCAACGCCGAGTTGGACCGCAAATGGTTGGTCCGCTTGGTTTAGCACAAATCGTTGCTGATATGATAAAACTAGCCACAAAAGAAGATCTCATCCCTGCAAACGCTAACAAACTAGCATTTATGTTAGCTCCACTTATCTCGGTTACAGCAGCTTTTGTAGCTCTTGCTCCAGTGCCATTTTTACCTGAATTTAGCATGTTTGGACATACTATCCATCCTATTTTAAGTGATATTGGAGTTGGTGTGTTGTTTGTGTTAGCTGTTAGTTCAACTTGTATATATGGACTAATAATTGGCGGCCTTGCTAGCTATAATAAATACTCACTAATTGCATCAATGAGAGCAGTTTTGCAACTTATAAGTTTTGAAGTTATAAACGGACTTAGTCTTATACCTATTGTTATGATTGTTGGGTCTTTATCTATTATTGACATAGTAAATGCGCAAAGTGGCGGTATTGGCGCTTGGTTTATATGGAAGCAGCCAATTTGCTTTATTATATTTTTAATAGCAAGTTTTGTAGAGTGTAATAGAACGCCATTTTGTTTAACAGAAAATGACCCTGAAATAATAGCTGGTATTACAACGGCTTATTCTGGCATGAGATTTGGTATGTTTTTTATAGCAGAGTATGCTAATATGATAACTTACTCAATTCTTATGTCACTACTGTTTTTGGGTGGTTTTAACTCAGCTTGGTTCGTACCTGGTGGGGTTATGATGATACTAAAGTCAAGCTTTTTCTTCTTTTTATTTTTGTGGACAAGGGCTACTTTTCCACACTTAAGACCTGATCAGTTAATGAGCCTTTGTTGGAAAGTACTACTTCCTCTTAGCTTGGCTATGATTTTTATAACTGGTTTGGTACTGTTATAAGGAGTAGTGATGGAATTTAGATGTCAAAATTGTGGAAGCGGGATTAGTAAGATAAAAAAGCCATTAATTTGTCCAAATTGTAAAACTAAATATATAAGAAAAAAGAGTGCTTGGGCGTTATTGGTTTCTAGAATAATGGAGTTTTTAATAGTTGTTTTAGCTATTTATAGCTCAGTAAAAGTAGGATATTTTTTCATGACAAACTACGCACTTGGCGATATAGCTTATGTTGTAGTAAGTATTGTTTTATTTGTTATGTTTATGGTGGTTTTTTTGTTTTTATACTCTATTTTTGAAGCTAATTTGTTAGTTAAATTTGTTAAGGAAAGTGATGATGGCATACATTGAAGTAGATAAACGAGATGAGATTAGAACAAATTCTGATAGATTTAAAAGATTTCTTAAAAGAACTTTTAGTTTAGAGCTATTTATTGGGCTTGGTCATACTTTTTATCAAATGATTAAAAAAAACAACACCCACACATTTTTATATCCACTTGAAAAGATGGAAGTAGATAGAAGATATAGAGGTGTTCACAATCTTATGCGTATGCTAGAAAGTGGTAGTGATAGATGTATTGGGTGTGGGTTGTGTGCTAAAATTTGCGTTAGTAATTGTATAGATATGGATACATATTTAGATGAGAGTGAGCGAAAGGTAGTTGGTAACTACTCCATAAATTTAGGGCGATGTGTTTATTGTGGTTTATGTGCTGATGTCTGTCCAGAAATAGCAATAGTTCATGGCGGGGAGTATGAGTTAGCAAGCGAACAAAGAGCTTATTACGCGTTTAGGGATGATTTGTTAACTAAAAGCGTAAGAGAACAGAGTGAATTTGAGGGTTATGGTTCACTACCAAAAGATGCTGATGAGAGAGTAAAACTTACTCCAACGGCTTATATAGAGGTTGAGTGATGATAGAACTAGTAGCGTTTTTATTTTTTTCCATCTTGTCAGTTGGGCTTTTTAGTGTGAGTGTGTTTTCAACAAATATTTTATATGCTATGAGTAGTTTAGCTGGTGGGATGATATTTATTTCAGGACTATTTTTTCTTTTAGGGGCTGAGTTTTTAGGAGTTGTACAAATTTTAGTTTATGTCGGTGCTGTGGTTGTTCTTTATTCTTTTTCTATGATGTTTTTTGATGCAAATAAGCTTGTAAAAGAGAACAAAAAAGGCTCTAAAACAATATATACTTTAGCTGTTTTTTCAGCTTTACTTCTTTTTGTGATGGTACTAGCTCCAGTTACAACTGAGCTTAGTGCTGAACTTCCTATTATAGAAGGGGCTGGAAATAGTGATTATCTTGGCAAAGTTGTCTTTACTAAGTATTTGATAGTGTTTGAAATTTCTGCTCTTATGCTTTTAGTAGCGATGATAGCTGGCATTGTTTTGGTTCATAAAGATATGGATAAAAAAGGAGATGCGATATGAGTGTGGGTGTAAATCACTATCTATTTGTCGCTATAGTTATGTTTGTTTTAGGTCTTGTTGGTGTGATGAAAAGAAAAAATCTCTTAATGCTATTTTTTTCAAGCGAGATTATGCTAAATGCTGCAAATTTAGCTCTAGTTGCCATATCAGTTCATCATAAAGACCTTAATGCTCAAGCATTTGCACTTTTTGTTATTGTTATAGCTGCAAGCGAGTTAGCGGTAGGACTTGCTTTACTTATAAGGTTTTATAAAAAAACAGGCTCTATTGAGATAGAAAATTTAAGCAAGGATGCTCTATGATAAATTACATATTAGTAGCTCTTTTTGCACCACTTCTTTCATTTATAATAGCTGGAATTTTTAAGGGTAAAAACCTAATAATAGGCATCATCTGCTCAGGTCTTATAGTAATAAGTGCTATTAGTTCGCTTTTTTTACTAGAGATTGTTAGAAGTGAGGGTGCGTTTGAAGTTTTGATAAAAGACTTTATTTATACAGGTTTTATCAATGTTGATTTTTCTGTTTTGGTTGATAGTGTAAGTGTTGTTATGATGGTTGTTGTAGGAATTGTTGCAAGTGTAGTTCATATATACTCAATTGGCTATATGGAAAAAGATGATGGTTTTAACCGCTTTTTTAGCTATCTTGGACTTTTTGTTTTTTCTATGATGATTTTAGTGATGAGTGATAACTTTGTTGGGCTATTTATTGGATGGGAAGGTGTTGGACTGTGTTCGTGGCTGTTGATTGGTTTTTGGTATGACAAGGCTAATAATAGCTGGTGTGCAAATGAAGCTTTTATAATGAATAGAGTAGCTGATCTTGGAATGCTGCTTGGGATTTTTCTTATTTTTAAATATACAGGTTCTGTAAAGTATGATGTAGTTTTTAAAATGGTGCCAAATTTGCCTAGCTTTGTAGTTGTTTGGATGGGAATTTTCTTGCTAATTGGAGCTATGGGTAAATCAGCTCAGTTTCCATTTCATACATGGTTAGCTGATGCGATGGCTGGACCGACGCCTGTTTCAGCACTAATCCATGCAGCTACTATGGTAACAGCTGGAGTTTATCTTGTTATAAGAGCAAATGCTATTTTTGGTTTAGCAACTGGCGTTAGTGAATTTATAGTTATTTTAGGAACATTTGTAGCAGTTTTTGCTGCTTCGATGGCGTTAGTTTGTGATGATTTAAAGAAAATCATCGCCTACTCAACACTTTCTCAGCTTGGATATATGTTTGTAGCTGCTGGACTTGGGGCTTACTGGGTAGGACTTTTTCACCTTACAACTCACGCATTTTTTAAATCTTTGCTATTTTTATGTGCTGGAAATATTATGCATGCTATGAATGATGATTTAAATATTAAAAAAATGGGTGGGCTTTATAAATTTATGAAACCAACGGCGATTCTTATGGGAATTGGCTCAGTTGCTTTGGTAGGATTTTATCCATTTGCTGGATTTTTCTCAAAAGATAAAATTTTAGAAGCTGCCTTTGGAAGTGAGTTTTACATCATCTGGGCGGTGCTTTTAGTTGGAGCTATGATGACAGCATTTTATAGTTTTAGGCTTATAATGCTAGTTTTCTTTGGTAAGGCTAAATTTAACCACTTGCCTAAAGAAGCTAGGAAATTTATGATTTATGCTCTTACTCCACTTGCTATTTTAGCAGTTATTGCTGGATGGTTTGAGAGTGAATTTCACGCTTTTGTGAGTAAGTCTTTGCCTGATTTTAGCTCTGGACTTGAAAAAGATAGTGTAACAAATCTTATAGTTATAACTCTTATTGTTATTACGCTTAGCTCGCTTTTAGCGATATTTGGTTATAAAAAAGGAATTTTTAAAGAAGGTGGAAAAATTTATAATTTATTAAAAAACGAATACTATTTGCCACAAATTTATGAGAGAATTTTTATAATACCTTACTATAAAATAGCCCAAATTTGTGCTAAAGCCGATAAGCAAGTTATAGATAGAAGTGTTGATATTATTGCTGTAATACTTAGAAATTTAGGAAATAAAGCTGATAGAATTTCAAATGGAGAGCTAAACAGTATGGTTAAATGGCTAGTTTTTGGATTTATTATACTTCTTTTAGTTGCTATTTTGGGGGTTTTATGATACTTAGTTTAGTTATTTTCTTTCCTTTGCTTGCTGGGCTTTTGGGCTTTTTTATTGATGAGAAAAATATCAAAATTTATGGAATTTTAGCAACTTGTATTGAGTTTTTTTTGGTTTTATTTGTATGGATAAGCTTTAGCGGAAATGGCTATGAATTTATTGAAGCTTCACCGCTCATACCAAGTCTTGGGATAAGTTACTTTTTAGGAGTTGATGGAATTTCATTAGTTCTTGTCCTAATGAGTGCATTTATGACGCTAGTTGGGCTAATAAGTGTTAATATAACAGAAAAAATAAAGCATCTTGTTATCTCGATTTTGTTTTTAGAGATGACTATGATGGGGGTATTTTTAAGTCTTGATGCGATTATGTTTTATGTGTTTTGGGAACTCTCGCTTATACCGATGCTTTATATTATTGGGGTTTGGGGAAGTGGGGATAAAATTTATGCCGCTGTTAAATTTTTCCTTTATACTTTTTTTGGCTCGGTTATAATGCTAGTAGGAATTGTTACAATGGCGTATCTAAATTTTAAACACACTGGAGATATTAGTTTTAATATACTTCAGTGGCAAACTCTTCCTTTGGTAAAAAGCATTCAAATTCCTCTGTTTTTTGCTTTTGGTATAGCTTTTGCTATTAAAACTCCTTTGTTTCCGTTTCACACCTGGTTGCCTTATGCCCACGGACAAGCACCAACTATTGGATCTATTCTTTTAGCAGCAGTCTTGCTCAAGATGGGAACTTATGGCTTTGTAAGGTTTTTATTGCCGATGTTTCCTGATGCAAGTGTTTTTCTATCTGGTATGATGAGCGTGATTGGGTGCATAATGGTAATTTACGCATCATTTGTAGCATTTGCACAAAGCGATATCAAACAAGTTATTGCTTATAGCTCAATTGCTCATATGGGTATTATTGTGCTTGGCGTGTTTTCATTTAGTGTTGAAGGAATTTCTGGTGCTGTGTTTTTTATGGTAAGTCATGGTATTGTAAGCGGTGGGCTTTTTATGTTAGTTGGTTTTATTTATGATAGAACTCATACTAAAGAAATGAGCGAATTTGGTGGTCTTGCTAAGGTAATGCCTATTTATGCAACGCTTTTTTGTATAGTTATGTTAGGTGGTATTGGGCTACCTCTTACAAGCGGGTTTGTGGGTGAGTTTTTAAGTTTGCTTGGTATATTTAAAGTTAGTCCTTGGCTAGCCTTTTTTGGTGGGCTTGGCATTATAATGGGGGCGATTTACTCTATGAATTTATACAAAAGAGTGTTTTTTGGGAAGCTAAATTTAGAAAAAAATAGCTCTTTAAAAGATCTAAATAAAAAAGAGCTTTGTGCGATTTTGCCGATAGTTTTTCTTGTGTTGTATCTTGGAATTTTTCCAAATACAGCTCTTAAGCATATTGATAAAGCTACGATAAATATAGTAGGGATCATGCAACAAAAAGCTTCAGATGAGAGTAGCTTAAATTTTATAAAGAATTTAAACCAAATAAGGAGCGTTGATGCTAAATAGATTAAATATGGATTTTAGTATGCTAAATTTGGCTTCCATCGCCCCTATGGCAACTTGCGCTGTTTTTGGAATTTTGATTTTATCTGTAAGTATGATCAAAAAAGATCTTGAAGCTAAATTTTATGCAGTTTTAGCACTTCTTGGGCTTATTGTAAATATCGGCCTTATGCTTGGATATGGCGGGGCTATAAGAGGGCTTTTTGATATGGTTTTAATAGATGGAATTTCATATATATCAAATTTATTAATATCTATAGTCTCAGCCGTTTTTGTTTTATATACGATAGACGATGAGAGATTTGAAGAGTATAAAAAAGCTGAGTTTTATTCACTATTTTTATTTATGGTAGCTGGTTTTGGATTTATGGTGTCAAGTGATAGTCTGGTGCTTATTATTGTAGCTTTAGAACTTTCAAGCATCTCACTTTACACTCTCATAGCCCTTAGAAACACAAAAGACGCACTAAGTGCAGCTATAAAATACTTTGTAATGGGTACGGTTGGATCTGGATTTTTTATATTTGGAGCGGCGATTTTTTATCTAGTAACAGGAAGTTTTGAGATAGATAATATCGGCAGGGCTTTGATTTCTAATAACCAAGGAGTTACTCTAACTGTTGGAGTTGTGATGATTATGGTAGCACTTGGATTTAAAATCTCAGCTGTGCCTTTTCACACTTGGCTGGGTGATGTGTACTCTTACTCAAACTCAAATTTAAGTGCATATATCTCAATAGTTCCAAAAATAGCAGCATTTATTGTAGTTTTAAGGCTTTTTAATACTTTGCTTGTCGTGGATATTAAGGTGGTTATGGTAATTCTTTTTATTATCTCAGTTACTACGATGAGTATAGCAAACATAGCAGCCTTAGTTCAAAAAGACATCAAAAGAATGCTTGCATATAGCTCTATATCTCACGCTGGATTTATACTGGTTGCGGTTTTAGTAGGAAGTATTCAAGCTTCAATGGGTATGTTTTTATACTGGATAATGTTTTGCGTAGCAAATTTAGGGGCTTTTGGAGTTGTTTTGGCTTATGAAACAAAAGAAGCTGATACTATAAATATAGAAAAACTTAGCTCTCTTATAAGCATAAATCCAAAACTCGCTTTAGCTATGAGTGTGTTTATGTTTAGTTTAGCAGGAATTCCGCCATTTAGCGTGTTTTGGGGTAAGATGATTTTACTTAGTTCAGCTGTTAGTTCTAGTTATTATACGCTTGCTGTCATTATGGCGATAAATTCAGCAGTTGCGATGTATTATTATCTAAGAGTTATTGTAGTTATGCTTCTAAGTAGATATAAAAGTGAAGCTAAATTTGAATTAAATACTATCTTAAAATGGCTTATTGGAATTTGTGCTTTACTTTGTATATTATCGCCACTACTTGTTAAATTTATAGTGCCTAAAATTTATGCTTTATTGCTATTTAGTGGCTTTTAGTTTTAAATTGAGATAGTAAGGTAGTTTAAGTTTATAATAAAAGGATAGATATGAAAAATTTACTTTTAATACCAGCAGTTTTGCTTTTTTTAGGTTGTGCACAAAAAACAGAAGTTTTAAACAAAGATGAAAAAGCCTCACCTAAATATGAAAATGTCAATATAACATCAGTAAGCACCATTAAAGATCCATATGGCGGCAGTGGCGTAAGTGTTGGCGGCTTTGGCGGAAGTCATGGAAGTGGCATTGGTGTAGGCATAGACCTTGGAAGAGTTTTTGGGAGTAAAAGTAGTGAGGTTATCATAAACTATGAAAAAGATGGCAAATTTTACGAAGTTACTCAAAAGGGCAAAATTTGTGAGTTTAAAAAAGGAAATGCTATTTTGATAAATTCTCAAAAAATTGAGCCAAATTCATTTTGTGACTGAATTTGGCATTTTTATCAAAAGAATTTTTAAAAGCCAGATATAAATTTAGAAATTTCACCTTTTAAATCTTTAATTGGGGCTGAAATTTTATCTTTAAACTGCGAACGGAAAAATGTTCTTTGGCGTTTTGCGAGTTGGATTGTGTGGGTTTGGATTAAATTTTCTAGGTTATCTTTTGAAATTTTACCACTTAAAACCTCTCCACACTCCTTAAGACCTACGGAATTTAGGGCTTTACACTCATAGCCGTATTTATTAAATAGATACTTTGCTTCGTTCATTAACCCACTTTTTATCATATTTTTAGTCCTAGTAATAATTCTAGGATTTAAAACTTCAGGCGGGGATAAAATTTCAAAAATTTTTAGATTTTTTATGATTGGCTCGCTTCTATTTTCTCTTAAAAAAATAGTTGGAATTTCTCCTGTAATTTTATAAATGCTATACCATTTTAAAAGCCTATAGCTGTCGTTTTTACTAAATTTAGCCGCAAATTCAGGATCTACTTTTAAAGAAAGCTCATAAATTTCAAAATTACTAAGATTTGTTTTAACATCTTCGATTTTAGGGCTTAGCCCACTCATCATAGCTTTTAGATAAAACCCAGTTCCGCCAGTTATGATTAAAATTTTATCGTTAGTAAAAGCAAATTCTTTAGCTTTCTTATACTCATTTATAAAATCTCCAACGCTAAAATGCTCATTTGGACAGACTAAATTTACACCAAAATGTTTCACGCTTTTAAGATCATTTTTACTTGGTTTAGCACTTGCTATGTCTATCTCTTTATAAACAGATAAAGCATCAAGACTTAAAATAACACCATTAAATCCTAAAGCCAAATTTAGAGCCAAATCGCTCTTTCCGCTAGCAGTAGGTCCTAAAATTCCAAACTCTTTAAACATAAATATCCTTAAATTTCAAGAAATTTTATCAAATTTAGACTTAATCATAGATATTTTAGTATAAATTTGGTAAAATCTTGGTTTGTAAAAAAGGGTATAAATGGAAAAGTTTAAACAAATTTTATTAGATATTAACGAACTTATTGTCTTTAAGCACTCAGTTTTTGCGTTGCCATTTATTATGACAGCGATGATCGTTGCTTCAAGCATAAAAAATGGTAGTATGTGGTTTGGTTTTAGGCTTTTGTTTTTAGGTGTGATATGTGCTGTTAGTGCTAGAAGTTTTGCTATGGCGTTTAACCGTTTTATGGATGAAGATATTGATCGTCCAAACCCACGCTGTGCAAATCGCCCGAGTGTGGACGGAAGGATAGGAAGGCTAAATTTAATACTTTTTATTTTGTTTTGTGCTTTGGTTTTTATAGCAACAACTTACTTTATAAATGATTTGGCGTTTTATTTAAGTGTGCCTATTTTGGTTGTTCTTGGTGGATACTCTATATTTAAAAGATTTTGTAGTATTGCACATTTAGTCCTTGGTTTTTGCCTTGGATTAGCACCGATAGCTGGAGCTATTGCTGTAACGCAAAGCATTCCTATGTGGTCAGTTTTACTGTGTTTTGGGGTTATGTTTTGGACTGCTGGGTTTGATGTTTTATACTCACTTCAGGATATGGAGTATGACAAAAGTGCAGGGCTTTTTAGTATACCATCAAGATATGGCGAAGATGCTTCGATGTTTATATCGGCACTTTTTCATACTATTGCTGTGATATTTTGGCTGTTTTTTTGCTGGGGAGCAGGGCTTGGTATTTGGGCTTATGTTGGAGTGATAATCTCAGGGATTATCTTATTAGCAGAACATAAAATCGTAAGAAAAGATTTTAGTAAGATAGATAGAGCTTTTTTTACATTAAATGGCTATCTAAGCTTTGTGTTTTTCTGTTTTATATGGTTAGATTTATTTTTATAAGGAGTAGTAATGGCTACAAATAGTATTGTGATTTTAGGGCTTTGTATAGTTATATTTATTATGCTTATTGTTATGTATGTTAAAGATAAGCAAACTGATAGAAAGCTTCAAAGATATGATAATATTGTAACTGATAATATGAATGAAATTTTTGCTCTTAAAAAAGAGCTTGAGACCCAAAGAGAGCTTATTGACTCTATGGTTGGAATTGATTTTGATGATGAGATAGAAAGACAAATCAACCAAAAGCTTGAACCTATTGTCTCTATGTTAAAAGCGATGAACTAAAGTTTTAAAATACGTTAAATTTTAAATAGTAGTATTTAAAAAACTTTAGGATTTAAAAATGTTAATAGATGGACATGGTAGAAGAGTTGATTATTTAAGAATTTCAGTAACTGAAAGATGTAATTTTAGGTGTCGTTACTGTATGCCTACAACCCCATTTGAGTGGGTATCGCATAGTGAGATTTTAACATATGAAGAGATGTTTGAATTTGTTAAAGTTTGCATCGATGAAGGGGTAAAAAAGATAAGAATAACAGGTGGCGAACCACTCGTTAGAAAAGGTACACCAGAATTTATAAAAATGATAAGTTCTTACGCACCTGATATTGATTTAGCAATGACCACAAATGGCTATTTTTTAGATAAATTTGCTAAAGAGTTAAAAGATAGTGGGTTAAAAAGAGTAAATATCTCACTTGATACTTTAAATCCTAAAAAGGCTGAGTATATATCTCAAAAAGATATCTTTGATAAGGTTATGGCAGGGATTAACAAAGCTTTAGAAGTTGGGCTTAAAGTCAAGCTAAATAGCGTTATACTTAAAGGCATAAACGATAATGAAATAATAGATCTTTTAGAATTTGCTAGAAAAAAAGGTGCAATGATAAGGTATATTGAATTTATGGAAAATACTCATGCTTATGGCGAGTTAAAAGGGCTAAAAAAGGATGAAATTTTGGGCATTATCTCAAAAAAGTACTCCATAAAAGAGCTTGGAAAAGCTTTAAATTCACCAGCTTCTATCTTTGAGATAGATGGTGGGTATAAATTTGGTATCATCGATCCACATAAACATGATTTTTGTGAAAGTTGCAACCGCCTTAGAATGAGTGCTAGTGGGGTTTTGATTCCTTGTTTGTATTATGATGAAGGTCAAAGCATAAAAGGTGCATTAAGAGATGGTGATATCAAAAAAGCTACTGAAATTTTAAGAGATGTGCTTAAAAATAAGCCTGAGAAAAACCGCTGGGAGCATAATATGGCAGATTCTAACATCTCAGCTAGAGCGTTTTATCAAACTGGCGGATGAGTGAAGGCTAAATTTGCGTTTGGTTGAGTGTTTTTACTCCATTCAAGGCGAGGGAAAATACGCTGGTAAAGCGGCTGTTTTTTTCCGTTTTGCTGGGTGTAATTTAGAGTGCAAGGGCTTTGGCTGTGAGTTAAAATCTCCAAAAACAGGAGAAATTTTAAAAGGCTGCGATACGATAAAGGCTGTGAAATTTAGTCATTTTAAAACTGAAGCTATAAAAAGTGCTAAATTTTTAATGTCAAAATTTAAAACTTTAAATTTTAAATCTAAACCAATAGTTGTTATCACAGGTGGAGAGCCACTTATCCACCATAAAGACAGCGTTTTTTTGGAGTTTTTGGGTGAAATTTTAAAGCAAAATTTTGAGGTTCATTTTGAAACAAATGGAACGATTTTAGTTGATTTTGAGAAATTTAGTATCTATAAAAACTGCACTTTTTGCATAAGCCCAAAGCTTGAAAATTCAGGCGAAGAAAAAAGCAAAAGGCTAAATTTCAAAGCCCTTAAAGCTATAAAAGAAAACTCAAAAGATAGCTTTTATAAATTTGTAGTTGATTTAAATTTAAAAAAAGATGAGATTTTTGAAATTTTAGATGAGGTTTCAAACGAAGTTTATATAATGCCACAAGGTGCGACAAAAGATGAGCTTGAAAAAAACGCTAAATTTGCTTTTGAATTTGCGTTAGAAAATGGCTTTAATTATAGCGATAGATTACATATTAGGATTTATAATGACAAAGATGGTGTATAGATGATAATAAGAAAAATGTATAAATTTGAAAACGCTCACATCGTAAGAGATTGTAGCTCAAGGCGTTGTAAAACAAGCATTCACGGGCACTCTTACAGGTGCGAGGTGCTTTTGAGTTCAAATTTTTTAGATAACGCTGGTATGGTTTATGATTTTGGGCTTATGAAATTTGGTATAAAAACTTTGATTGATAGTTTTGATCATGCTACGACGATTTATAGTGGTGATAGTAGTGAGTATAAAAACGATATTAAAAAGCACTCACTTCGCTGGGTAGAGCTGCCTTATAATCCAAGTGCTGAACAGTTTTGTAGGATATTTTTTGTGATGATTGATAAACTTCTTAATCTTAGCGATATGGCAAATGGTGAAAAAGAGGTAAAACTTCATAGTATTATCGTTCATGAAACAGATACGGGATATGCACAGTGCTTTAGAGATGATGCTTATAATGAAAATATGGGAGTTATAAATTTAAAAGATATCAAATTTAGTGATGAGATAGTAAAAGAGTGGCAAGATCAAAAACTGTTTGAAAAGCTAATAAATGGTGAAAGATTTAAAGCAAGGAGCGAGTGTTAAATGGACTACACTTATGATATGCTATTTAAATTTCACTCATTTTTAAGCGTGAGTTTGGTGGTGCTTACTTTTGTGCTTTTGTTTTTATCACAAAAGGGCGAAGGCGTGGCAATGGTAAAAAGAGTGAGATATCTTTATCCGCTTTATTCAGGGGTTTTAGCTGGTGTGATTTTAACGGGCATTATTATGATGCCTATTATAAATTTTGAGTTTTCATTTAGAATTTGGCTAATGGTTTTAACAAGTATTGTTTTGCCAGCACTGCTTGGAGCTGGATTTTCGGCTCTTAAAAGGGCTTATTATACAAGACATTATAAAACCTATAAAGATAAAATGAAAATTTTTATAGCCATTATTTTGATTTTAAATTTAGCGATTTGGGTGGTTTGAAGTGGTTTTTTTATACTCAAAAGATTGTGGCGATGAGAGCTTAATAATAGATGGCGAGCAGTTTAAGCATCTAAAAGCAAGAAGGCTTAGCGTTGGCGATAGACAAGATGTTAGAAATTTAAAAGATGGATATAACTATATCTATGAGATAAAAAGCATGGATAGAAAAAGTGCAAATTTAGATCTTGTTTTTAAAAGTTCATCTTATGATTTTGCTAGCGATATCACCATAGCATGGGCAGTTGTAGAGGCTAGCGTGGTAGAAAAAACCCTGCCTTGCCTAAACGAGCTTGGAGTTAAGAAGCTATGTTTGGTTTATAGTGAATTTTCTCAAAGGGACACTAAATTTAGCACAGAAAGGCTAAAAAGAATTCTTATAAACTCATCACAACAGTGCGGGCGAAATTCTATAATGGATATAGAAATTTTTGAAAATATTAAAAATTTTAAAGCTAAATTTAATAATATTTGTTTAGTTGATTTTGAAGGTGAAAATTTAAATAACGCTAAAGTAGATGAAGTGCTATTTATAGGACCTGAAGGTGGGTTTTCAAAGAGAGAAAAAAGCGAGTTTAAAAGTTATAGTTTAGGTTTAAAAAGCATACTTCGTTCAAACACAGCTATTATTGCTACTGCTAGTAAGATGATTTTGTTTTAAATAGTTTTAAGTTAATTTATGATACAATCGCCACTTACTAAAAATTTTGTAACACCAAAAAGGAAATAAAAATGAAAAAAGAGATTCATCCAGAATATGTTGATTGCACTGTAACTTGTGCTTGCGGAAACACTTTTCAAACAAAATCAAACCAGAGTGAACTTAGAGTTGATATCTGTTCAGAGTGTCATCCATTTTTCACAGGTAGTGAGAAAATCGTTGACTCAGCAGGTAGAGTAGAGAAATTTAAGAAAAAGTATGGAATGAAATAATTGCTTTACCTTCTTCCTACACCAATAGGAAATTTATCTGATGTATCCTTTCACTCACTAGAAATTCTTAAAATTTGCGAAATTATACTGTGCGAGGATACAAGAGTTAGTAAAAAACTCCTAAATTTACTAGAAAACAGATTTGAGCTAAATTTTGCTGATAAAGAATTTGTCAGCGTTCACTCTCACAATGAAGAAAAAATCACAACTGAAATTTCAGATATTTTAAGAGATAAAATTTGTGTTTATATGAGCGATGCAGGTATGCCTTGTATAAGCGACCCTGGCGTTTATCTTGTAAGACACGCTCAAAATTTAGGCATTGCTTATGAAGTCATAAGCGGTTCAAACGCTACTTTGTTAGCAGCAGCTGCTAGTGGGATAGTTAAAAAAGAGTTTGTGTTTTTAAGTTTTTTACCAAATACTGGAAAAGAGCGAACAAAAGCAATAGAAAACGCCCTAAATTTAGCATATCCTGCGATAATTTATGAGTCTCCAAAGAGAATTTTATCACTTATAGAAGCTATTAGAGATTTAGATGAAAACCGCCAAATTTTTCTCATTAAAGAAGCAACAAAGAAATTTGAGAAAAAATTTTGGGGCAAAGTAAAAGATGTAGCAAATGCTTTAAAAGATGAGAATTTAAGTGGCGAGTGGAGCGTTGTGATTGATAAAAATCCAGCTAATTCTCAAGAAAAAATCTCACTTGATGACATAAATAATCTTGATATTCCACCAAAACAAAAGGCAAAACTTATTGCCAAAATCACAGGTGATAGTGTTAAAGATATCTACAATATCCTTACAAAATAAGCTAAATTTTAAACTTTATCTGATATTATTACAGCTATGATTATTTATGGAAAACAACTATTTTTACATTTACTAAAGCACCATAAGGATAAATTTGAAAAAATCTATCTTGCTAAAGAGCTTGATAAGCCTTTGTTTAAGGAGATTTCAAAGCTAAATTTAGATATTATCAAGGTTGATCCTAAAAAAGCACAAGCTTTAGCAAAAGGTGGAAATCATCAAGGCTTTTTAGCTGAAGTTAAAGAATTTGAGTTTAGTGATTTTAAAAGTTTAAAAAATTTTAACTCACTTGTGGTTTTGTATGGTCTTAGCGATGTTGGAAATATCGGAGCTATTTTAAGAACTGCTTACGCTTTAGGTGTAGAAGGCGTTATTGTTGTTGCCAAGAATTTACGCATGGAGGGTATAATTCGCTCAAGCTCTGCAGCGGCTTTTGAGATACCTATTGCCATGCATTGTGATGGTTTGACGCTGCTAAATGAGCTAAAACAAGCTGGTTTTACAACATATGTAGCAGATGCTGGTGGTGAAAATATAAATAATATAAAATTTAGTCAAAAAAAGGCTTTAATACTAGGCAGTGAAGGCGATGGAGTTCCACAAAAGGCGATTAGTAAGTGTGACAAAACAGTCGCTATTGGGATGAAAAATAGCTGGGATAGTTTAAATGTAAGTGCAGCTTTTGCGATAATTTGTTATAGGATGATGAATGAGTGATAAAACAGTAGATGGCGTAAAAAGACTTGCTGAGTTAGAGATTAGCGAGATAGTTAAAAAAACACATATTGAAGCTGAATATATAGAAGCGATAATTTCAAGAGATTTTGATAAATTAAAACATAAAAATGTCTATGCTTTTATAAAGATAATAGAGCGTGAATTTGGTGTTGATATGAGTACTTGGCTTGATGAGTATAAAGCAAGTATATCATTAGATGAAGAAAAAAGAGCCTTTGTTCCAGTTAGTTCAAGAGAGATAGTTATAAAAGATCGCAATAAACTTCCAAAAATTCTCTTTTGGTTGGTGCTAATTATAATTGCTGCTTGGGCTATTTTTAACTTTAAGCTTTATGATTTAACTAGGTTTAAAAGTGAAAACAACGCAACTTCTTACTCTTCAAATACCACAATGGTTGAGGTTGCAGGTGGTAAACTTGAAAATGTTGGTGTTGAGATAATAAGTCTTGATGAGCCACTTATAGTAACTGAGAATAACGAAACTGAAAATTTAAATGCTCTTGAAAAAAGTATAATTCTTCAAAGTGTTGATGATGAAAATATCACTAATGATAACATTGCAACTAATACCTTAGAAGATGAAACACCAACTGGGGCTAGTATTGTTCCATCTAATAATATCTGGATAGGAATAATTGACATTGCAACTAAGAAAAAATCAACTATCACAACAGATAAAGAGTACAAAATAGACTTAGATAAAGAACAGCTTATTCTTACAGGACACGGACTTTTTGAGCTTAAAATAGACGCAAAAAGTGAGAAATTTAACGATAAAAACCCACATAGACTTCACATAAAAGATGGTAAAGTTAACCAAATAAGCTATGATGAATTTTTAAAGCTAAATGGTGGCAAAGCTTGGTAAAAGCAAATTTTTAAAATTAGGATAAAATATGTTTGATGAGATTAGATTTAACACAATAGAGCGTCTTCCTAACTATATTTTTGCTGAGATAAATGCACTTAAATTGCAAGCAAGAAGAAATGGCGAGGATATTATAGATTTTTCTATGGGTAACCCAGATGGCAGAACGCCTGAGCATATTGTAGATAAGCTTTGTGAAAGTGCTAAAAAAGATAAAACTCATGGATACAGTGTATCTCAAGGAATTTATAAATTAAGACTTGCTTGTGCAAATTGGTACAAAAGAACCTATAATGTTGAGCTTGATCCAGAAACAGAAGTTGTAGCAACTATGGGAAGTAAAGAGGGCTTTGTACATCTAGCAACGGCTATTATAAATCCAGGCGATGTTGCAGTTGTGCCCGATCCAGCCTACCCGATACATACTCAAGCTTTTATTATAGCGGGCGGAAATGTTGTTAAAATGCCTTTAAAATATCAAGATGATTTTTGGCTTGATGAAGATGCGTTTTTTGCTGATTTAGAACAAACTTTTAAAGATAGCATACCAAAACCAAAGTATGTAGTAGTAAATTTTCCACATAATCCAACCACAGTTGTTGTAAATAAAAGCTTTTATGAAAAGCTAGTATCTATGGCTAAAAAAGAGAGATTTTATATAATTAGCGATATTGCTTATGCTGAGCTTACTTTTGGAGATTATAAAACTCCATCTATATTTGAAGTAGATGGTGCAAAAGATGTAGCCGTAGAGTCATATACTCTATCAAAAACTTACAATATGGCTGGTTGGAGAGTTGGCTTTATATGTGGAAACAAAAAGCTTGTAAGTGCCCTTAAAAAGATAAAGTCATGGTTTGATTATGGTATGTTTACGCCTATTCAAGTTGCAGCAACAATAGCTCTTGATGGACCACAAGATTGCATCTTAGAAAATAGAGCCAAATATGCAAAGAGAAAAGATGTACTGATTGAGGCATTTGAAAATAGCGGTTGGAGTTTAACTTCTCCAATTGCGTCAATGTTTATTTGGGCTAAAATTCCTAAAGATTTGCAGCATTTAGGAAGTTTAGAATTTTCCAAACAGCTATTAACAAAGGCTCATGTTGCAGTTAGTCCTGGCGCTGGATTTGGTTCAGCGGGTGATAAACACGTAAGAATTGCTCTTATAGAAAATGAAAATCGTATCCGTCAAGCTGCTAGAAATATTAAAGCTTATCTAAAAGAGGCTAAGTGAGAGTAGCTATTTTAGGTGTAGGTACAGTTGGAGCTTCAGTAGCAAATATACTACAAAAAAATGCCGGTATTATCTCAGCAAGAGCCGGAGAAAAAATAGAGCCAGTTGTTGGTGTTGTAAGAGATCTTAGCAGGGATAGAGGTGTTAGTATTCCTTTAACAGATGATTTACAAAGCGTTCTAGATAGAGATGATATTGATGTCTATGTAGAGCTTATGGGAGGCGTTGATAGTGCATTTGCTGCTGTTAGTAAGGTGCTTAAAAAAGGAAAATCTGTTGTAACTGCAAACAAAGCTATGCTTGCATATCACCGTTATGCTTTAGAAAAACTTGCAAAAGATAGTAGTTTTGGGTTTGAAGCAAGTGTTGGTGGTGGAATTCCAATCATTAAAGCTTTAAAAGAGGGTTTAAGTGCAAACCATATAAAAAAAATCGTTGGAATTTTAAATGGAACTAGTAATTATATACTAACTCAAATGATGGATACAAATGCAGATTTTCATGAGGCTTTAAAAAAAGCTCAAGATTTAGGCTATGCAGAAGCAGATCCAACTTTTGATATTGAGGGGCAAGATGCAGCTCATAAGCTTTTAGTTCTTAGTTCTATAGCATATGGAACTCATGGTAATCCAGAAGATATTTTAATTAAAGGAATAACTAAAATTTCAAGTGAAGATATATTTTTCGCAAAAGATTTTGAGTATGTTATAAAGCTTTTAGCAATTGCAAAAGTAAATGGCGATAAAGCAGAACTTAGAGTTCATCCAGCTCTTATTGATAAAGATAATATCTTAGCTAAAGTTGGCGGTGTTATGAATGGCATTAGCGTTTTTGGCGATGCGTTAGGTGAGAGTATGTATTATGGTCCTGGTGCTGGAGGAGATGCGACTGCAAGTGCTGTGATAGCTGATCTTATAGATATTACGCGTGGAAACAAAAACCCAATGCTTGGTTATAATAGTCCAGTTAATGCACTTAAACTTTTGCCAATTAGCGATATAAGAACTAAATACTATCTAAGAGTTAAAGTTGAAGATAGAGTAGGGGTTTTAGCTAAAATCACAAATGTAATGAGTGAAAATTCCATCTCTATTGATAGTTTTTTACAAAAACCAAGAAACAAAGAAGAAAAATATACAACATTATTTTTTACAACACATACTTGTAAAGAAAGTGATGTAAAAAGAGTTATGGATATACTTGAGCGTACTGAATTTGTCGTAAATAGACCGTTTATGATAAGGATAGAAAGCTGAGTTTAAAAAGCTATATTTTTGGGTTTAAGGCTGAAGATAAGGCAGTTAAATTTTTAAAAAATAGTGGCTTTGAGATAGTTGAGCGAAATTTTCACTCTAAATTTGGCGAGATAGACATCATCGCTAAAAATGGTGAAATTTTACACTTTATCGAGGTTAAAGCAACTAATGGCGAGTACGAGGCGATTTATAGAGTTACACCTTTAAAGCTAGAAAAGCTTTTGAAAACAATAAGGTTTTATCTTATGAAAAATAGCAAAGATGAGCTTTTTCAGCTTGATGTTTTGATTGTAGATAAAAGCGGTATAAGACTGGTTGAGAACATAACTAGTTGATGATTGTATTTAGAATAGATTAAATATATAAAGATAAAATTTAGACATTAAAATTTAAGGAGATATTATGTCAAAATACATAGAGTTAACATCAGCAAATTTTGCTGATGCAAAAAGTGGCGTTAGTTTAGTGGATTTTTGGGCTCCATGGTGCGGACCTTGCAGAATGCTTGCTCCAGTAATTAATGAGCTTGCCCAGGAATTTGAAGGCAAAGCAAAAATTTGTAAAGTAAATACAGATGAAGAGCAAGATTTAGCAGTTGAGTATGGTGTAAGAAGTATTCCAACTATGATATTTCTTAAAGATGGCGAAGTAAAAGATACTTTAGTAGGTGCTCAATCAAAGCAAGTTATCGCAGATAAATTAAATTCTCTTCTATAAAATTTGGGGCTTTTGCCCCATTATTACTCTTTAATAGTTTCATTATAAGTGTTATTATAAATTGATAATGATTATAATAAAACTTAGGAGAAATATATGATAGATTTAGCAATAATAGGTGGTGGACCAGCAGGGCTAAGTGCAGGACTTTATGCTACAAGAGGTGGTTTAAAAAATGTAGTTATGTTTGAAATGGGAATGCCGGGTGGACAAATTACAGGAAGCTCGGAGATGGAAAACTACCCTGGAGTTTCAACTGTAATGGACGGGATGTCTTTTATGGCACCATGGCAAGAGCAGTGTTTTAGATTTGGATTAAAACATGAGATGAAAAATGTTGCAAGAGTATCTAAAAATAGCGATGAGAGCTTCAGTATTTTTCTTGATGATGGAGGCGAGATAAGGGCAAAAGCTGTTATTGTTTGTACTGGATCAGAGCCAAGAAGAGCAGGTTTTAAGGGTGAAAATGAATTTTTTGGTCGTGGAGTTAGTACTTGTGCAACTTGCGATGGATTTTTTTATAAAAACAAAGAAGTAGCCGTTTTGGGTGGTGGTGATACTGCTTTGGAAGAGGCGATTTATCTTGCAAATATAGTTTCAAAAGTTTATCTAATTCACAGGAGAGATGGTTTTAGAGCTGCGCCTATTACGGTAGAAAAAGCAAAGAAAAATGAAAAAATAGAATTTATAACAAATGCTGTTGTTGATGAAGTTTATGGTGATCAAAGCGGCGTTACAGGCGTTAAAGTTAAATTTAAAAATGGCGATATAAGAGATCTAAAAGTTCCTGGAATTTTTACCTTTGTGGGTTTAAATGTTAGAAATAGTGTCATAAAAGATGAAAATGGAAATTTTATTTGCGAAACAACCCAAAGTGGACAGATAAAAGTAGATCTTAAGATGCAAACAAGCCTAAAAGGGCTCTACGCAGCTGGCGATATCAGACAAGACGCTCCAAAGCAAGTAGTTTCAGCAGCAGGAGATGGTGCAGTTGCTGCTCTATCGGCGATGAGCTATATTGAGAGTTTAAAATAAGGGCTTAAGCCCTTATGAATTTCTATTTTTATAAATTTTATAATTAATACAAAATCCAAATGCTTATAAATTTATATGATAAATAAGCAAATAAACTAACTTTAAAATTTTAGTCATCTCTTAACTAAATTTGGTATAATCAAAGTAAAATTTCATAAAGGAAAAATATGGTAAATGTTGGTATTAATGGCTGTAATGGCAGAATGGGAAGGATGATACAAGAGTGCTTAAAAGATAGTGATAATGCAAAATTTTATGCAGGTTTTGATAGAGAAGCAGGAAGTTTAGAAGAGCTTTTTGGTAGTGATGTAATAATAGACTTTAGTTTAAATTTAGGGACAAAATCACTTTTAAATTTCGCTAAAAATCATCCAAAACCTTTAGTTATCGGTACAACAGGACTTGATAATGAAACTAAAACTTTGCTAAATGTATGCTCAAAAAATATGCCAATTTTATATGCTACAAATATGAGTCTAGGTGTAGCAGTTTTAAACCGTTTAGCGTATTTGGCTAGCAAAGCTTTAAAAGATTATGATGCTGAGATAGTAGAGATGCATCATAAGCATAAAAAAGATGCTCCAAGTGGCACGGCTTTAACTTTAGCTAAAGAGATTGCAAATGCTAGAAATTTAGATCTTGATAAGGTAAGAGTTAGTGGTAGAGATGGAGATGTTGGTGAAAGAAGCAAAGATGAGATAGCGGTTATGTCCTTAAGGGGTGGTGATATAGTTGGACGCCATACGGCAGGATTTTATACAGATGGTGAGTTTATAGAGCTAAATCACACAGCAACATCAAGAGCAACGTTTGCAAATGGAGCGATAAAAGCGGCATTGTGGCTAGTTAATCAAAAACCAGGATTATACTCCATAAATGATTGTTTAGGATTTTAAAATGTGTGCAGTTGTAGGAATCATTAACTCAAAAGATGCAGCCAGAACTGCTTATTACGCACTTTTTGCGATGCAGCATCGTGGTCAAGAAGCAAGCGGAATAAGCGTTAGCTTTAATCACCACATAAAAACATATAAAAATTTAGGATTAGTAAACGAAGTTTTTAATAATGAAAATTTGTCAACCCTTAAAGGTAACATGGCTATCGGTCACAACCGCTACGGTACAGCTGGAAGCAAGGAGAGCAAAGATGCTCAACCAATAGCCGCAAATTACTTATTAGGTGAGATTTCCATAGCTCATAATGGAAATTTAACAAATAATAAAGAAGTGCGAGATAAACTCATAGCAGAGGGTGCGATTTTTCATACAAATATGGATAGTGAAAATATCATCCACCTAATAGCAAGGAGTAAAAAAGAGCACTTGCAAGAGCGTATTGTAGAGGCTTTGGGTGAGATAAAGGGTGCATATTGTTTACTTGTAATGAGTAGGTCTAAGATGTTTGTAGTAAGGGATAAGTACGGCATTAGACCATTAAGCATAGGAAGACTAAAAGATGGCGGATACATTGTTGCTAGCGAGACTTGTGCGTTTGATCTAGTGGGGGCTGAATTTATTAGAGATGTCAATCCTGGCGAGATGATCATTTTTGAAGAAGGAAGTAATAGTTTTGAAAGCATTGAGCTTTTTAACGCTCAAGCACCTAGAATTTGTGCATTTGAGTATATATATTTTGCTAGGCCTGATAGTACAGTTGAGGGCAAAAATGTCTATGAAGTTCGTAAAAATATCGGCAAAGTCTTAGCTAAAAAGAGTAAAATAAAAGCTGATATGGTCGTTCCTGTACCAGATAGTGGCGTTCCAGCAGCTCTTGGATATGCCTTTGAGAGCGGACTACCTTTTGAGATGGCTATAGTTAGAAATCACTATGTAGGTAGAACTTTTATTGAGCCAACGCAAGAAATGAGAAATTTAAAGGTTAAACTTAAATTAAATCCTATGGGTGAAATTTTAAAAGGTAAAAGCATAGTTGTGGTTGATGATAGCATCGTTAGGGGAACAACATCTAAAAAGATAGTCGAGCTTTTACGCCATGCAGGGGCAAAAGAGATACACTTTAGAGTTGCTGCTCCTGAGATAAAATTTCCTGATGTGTATGGCATTGATACCCCTACAAAAGATGAGCTAATAAGTCATAAAATGAGCGTAGAAGAGGTTAGAGAGTACATCGGGGCTGATAGCTTGGAGTTTTTAAGCTTAGATGAGCTAGTTAGTGGAATTGGCAGCGAGAGAAAGTACTCACTTGTTAGCTTTGATGGGGACTATTTCGTTAAATAAGATGGATTTAAATAGATAAAAAGTTTAAATTTTTAAAATTTAAACTTTTTGATATGATTTTCTGGAAATTTAGAATTTAGATTTTTCTTGAATTTTTCTCATCTATTCCACTTATGCCATTTCTTTTTGCTAACTCATCTAAGATTTGGTTTGGGTGGATATTGTGAGCTGCTAAAGATATAAAAAGATGAAAGACCAAATCACTTGCTTCATAAACTACATCATACGAAGGATTTCCATCTATATGTTCGCCAAATTTTTCACGCTTTAAGTCTTTGTAATTTTCAAATTTACTTAGATCTTTACAAGCAAGAGCAAATTCTCCTGCTTCTTCACAGATTTTTTTAAGCATAGCATTTTCGCCTCTTTTAAAAAGCTTAGCAACATATGAATTTTCAGGACTTGCGTTTAGTTTTCTATCAAGTATAGTGTGATAAAGCTCATCAATTATATCATAAGCACTAACTTTAGTTGGGGCTAGAATTTCACTTTTGCTATTTAAAGAATCAACTTTTGTATAAAAGCAGCTTTTTCTACCTGTATGGCATGCTACGCCGTTTTGCCTTACTTTTAAAAGCACGCTGTCGCTATCGCAGTCTAGAAAAATCTCCTTTACTTCTTGAGTGTGACCACTTGTTTCGCCCTTCATCCATAAAGTATTTCTAGATCTTGAGAAGTAGTGGGCAAAGCCTGTTTTTATGGTAAGCTCATAGGCTTTTTTATCCATATATCCAAGCATTAAAACCTCACCATTTTCTAGATCTTGAGCAATAGCAGGCACTAGCCCCTTACTAAAGTCTATCACTGTATTTTTCCTTCAAAATAATCACTTGATGATGTTGGCGTATAGCCTTGTTTGCTGTTTTGTCCGCTTATACTTGGGCGAATTTTATCTTTGGTATCTACCCATATATTTGGCACTGCTCCACCAGGAGTTAGGAAAATTTTAGCATCTTTATTTTCACGAAGTGCTTCGTTAAATTTAGCTTGAGTTTCAATCTGTTTCATTGATAAAATGTTATTATCTAAGCTTTTTGCTATTTCTATATTAGCATACGCTTCAGCATCAGCTTCTACTTTTTTAGCATCAGCTCTACCCTGAGCCTCTATAATAGTTGCTTGAGCTGTACCTTCAGCAAGAGCAGCTTTTTTAAGTGCTTCTTGATTTGCTCTTTCTACTTCGTATTTTGCTCTTTCAGCTTCTTGTTTGGCGATTTGAACTCTTTCAATTTGTTCGCGTATTTTTTGAGGAAGTATTATCTCTCTTAGCTGTATAGCGTGAACATCAACTGGTTTACTTGCAATTCCATGAATATTATCAGTTATCTCTTTTGTAATAGCTGCTGAAATTTCACCTCTTTTTGTTGGAATTTCTTCAGCTGTAAATTTACCTACAACTCTAAGGATAACATCTCTAACTGTTCTATCTACTATCTTGCTTTCCCAAGATGGTCCCCAAGAAGCAATAGTGTTTGGTGCTGTGTTTTCATTTAAGCTATATTGAACGGTTAAATCTATACTAACTGGAAGGTTTCTTGAATCAGGCACTGAAATAGCACTCATTCTAATAATTCCTGAGTTTTTATCAGTTGAGCCACTTACATCAACATTTGTATAATCAATGGTTCTAACTCTTGTATCAACTATAAAAACCTCTTGCATAAAAGGAATGAAAAAGTGAAGACCTGGTTGAAGAGGGGTGTTTTCATACTTTTGCCAAGTTGATTTTATTCCAACATAACCTGATTCTATCGTTACAAATGGCCTAAATAAAACTAGCAAAAATATAAGTCCAGCTATCGTATAAATAGCCCATGAAAATTTACCAAATCCTTTAAAATCTGGCATTTTCATATTGCTAAAGTCTGGACCTTTGAAGTTTCCACCACCACCGCTGTTATTATTGTTGTTTCTTTTCTTGTTAAAATAGTCATTTAAATCTGCTGGCATATCTTTCCTTATTTTACATATGTCAAGTAGTGCTCATATCTGCTGTCTTCGCCTCTAACAGCAGCAAAATAAGCTTTTTGAAGTTTGCTTGTTATTTCACCCATCTCTCCACTTCCTATAACCCTAGCGTCAATATTAGTAATAGGCGTTACTTCAGCTGCTGTTCCTGTAAAAAATGCTTCATCTGAAGTGTATACTTCATCTCTTGAGATTCTTCTTCTTTCTACTTTAAAGCCTAAATCTTTGGCTATTTCTATAACTGTTGCTTGTGTGATTGACTCTAGGCTTGTATCATTTGGCGGAGTGATTATAACGCCATCTTTTACGATGAAAAAGCACTCGCCACTTCCTTCAGCTACAAATCCACTAGCATCTAAAAGAAGTGCTTCATCATACCCAGCCTCTAAAGCTTCAAAATTTGCCATTTGAGAGTTAAAGTAGTTTGCACTTGCTTTTGCTTTTGCCATCATAGCATTTGGCGCTGGTTTTGCCCATGATGAAATTTTAACTTTTATACCTTTTTTAAGAGCTTCTTCGCCCATATAAGCGCCCCATTGCCACGCTACCATAGCAACTTGTGTAGGTGAGCCTTTGTGCGAAACACCCATTGAGCCATAACCTAAAAAAACAAGTGGTCTAAGATAGACTGTATCTGTAAAATCGTTAGCTTTTACCACATCAATTTGAGCTTTTAGTAGCTCTTCATAACTATAAGGGATATTTATAAGGCAAGCTTTTGCTGAGTTTATAAGTCTTTTTGTGTGTTCTTCAAGTCTAAAAATCGCTATGCCTTTATCTGTTTGGTATGCTCTAACGCCTTCAAATACAGCATTTCCATAATGAAGTGAGTGAGTTAAAACATGGACAGTTGCATCTTTCCAATCTATAAGTTTTCCATCTATCCAAATCTTTTTGGCTTCGTTTATTTTTGCCATCTTTTTTGCCTTTCTTATGTTAAAATTAAAATTCAATAATACCAAAAATTTGGTTAATCTTTAGTCAAATTCATAAATTTAGATAAATTTCTAACTATTTACTGCTTTTTGTTAGAATAATTTTGAAATTTTTAAAAAAGGAAATTACTAATGCCATATGTAAGTATTAAATTTTCAAGTCCTATGCCTACAAAGGATGAGCAAGATCAAGTAGCAAAAGAGATAACTGAGATCTTAGTTAAAAATTTAGGCAAAAATCCTGATAGAACAGTGATAACTTTTGAAGAGGTTAAAGCTGAGAGTTTTTACTTCGCAGGAGATAGCGTAGCTAATAAAAGGAGCAAAAATGGCTGAGTTTTCACAAGAAGATTTAGAAAGAAAAGTTACATTAAAACCAGGTGATAAAGCTCCAGATTTTACGCTTTTAAATAGCGATGGAGTAGAAATTTCACTACATGATTTTAAAGGCAAAAAAGTTGTACTTTATTTTTATCCAAAAGACAACACTCCAGGGTGCACCACAGAAGCGTGTGAATTTAGCCAAAACTATGATGATTTTATAGCAAATGATAGCGTTATAATCGGCATTAGCCCTGACTCGACCCAAAGTCATGCTAAATTTATTGATAAACATAGCCTTAAGCATATTTTATTAAGCGATGAGCAAAAAGAAGTTGCAAAAGCTTATGGTGTTTGGCAGGTTAGAAAAAACTACGGAAGAGAGTATTTAGGAATCGTAAGAACGACTTTTGTTATCGATGAAGATGGCAAAATTTTAAAAGTCTATAAAAGCGTTAAGGCAAAAGATCACGCTGCAAAAGTTTTAGCTGATCTTACAAAAGAGTAGAATTTTTGGTAGTTCAGATTTGCTGTTCGGTGGATTTTGCCTATTTTCTTAAAAGGCTTCGTGATGAGTATCCAAATGAAAAGATTGTAGGATACTTTTACAACCCAAATATCCATCCTTACGCTGAATATATGCTTCGCTACTATGATACTGTAAGAATTGCTAAAAAATACGGTATCGAAGTAGAGCTTGGAAGCTATGATTTAGAGCGTTGGATGGACTGTGTTAAGGGGCAAGAAATGGAGCCTGAGCGTGGAGAAAGGTGCCAAAGTTGTTTTGATTTTAGGATGGAAGAAACAGCTAAATTTGCTGTAAAAAATAGTGAAAATCTAATAACAACTACTCTTTTAATGAGTCCAAAAAAAACTCACGCTCAACTTGAAAAAAGTTTAAGCGAAATTTGTGATAAATACTGGCTAAATTTCATAGCACCTGATTATAGAAAAGGTGGCGGAACGCAGGCCCAAATGAAGCTAGCTAAGGATGAAAAGCTTTATCATCAAAAATTTTGTGGCTGTATTTATGGCTTAAAAGCTATGAATAAATTTAGCCTTGAAGCTGATCTTTTTAGCCCAATAAATAGACAAATTCTGCCTAATAGTATAGAACAAAGAGCTAAATTTTATGCCCAAGATTTTAAAGATAAAAGCATCAAAAAAGACAAATTTATAAACTACAGACTTTTAAAAGGGGTTGTTAAATTTAACCAAAAAGCGGTAAAGAGCTATTTTTTATTTAACTCTCATTTTGATAGAAATTTTATAAAATTTAGCATCGATAAAGAGTGTGATGAGTTTTACGCTGATAAAGAGTGCGTTTTACTACTTTCGTTTGCTAAATTTTGTGAAATTTCTAAAGTGAAATTTAAAAGCTTTGATGAGTTTTTAGCTACTACTTTAAGTGTTAGCGATGAGTTAGAAATTAGGGCTAAAATTTTTGGTTACTATAGTTTTTCGCCAATTATAATCGTTGAAAAACTACAAAAAGCAGAGGTTAAAATAGAAGCAATCAGTAAAATTTACTCAGATATTAGGGAAATTTTAGTTTGATTTTGATAAAATGATTAGTTTAGTTAAATTTTTAAGGTTGAGATATGAATGTTACACAGATAATGGAAATTTTACCACATAGATACCCTTTTTTACTTATAGATAAAGTTATTGATATTGAGCCAAATAAGACAATTACAGCGATAAAAAATGTCACAATTGGCGAGCCTGTTTTTGGGGGTCATTTTCCAGGTCATCCAATCTATCCAGGGGTTATGATTTTAGAAGGAATGGCACAAGCTGGCGGAGTTTTGGCGTTTAAGAGTATGGATAATGAAGAGGATTTAAAAGATAAAGTTGTATATTTTATGAGCATTGATAAGGCTAAATTTAGAAGCCCAATTCGCCCAGGAGATAGAATCACTTATAAAATAAAAACAATCAAACATCGTGGTAGAATTTGGGTTTTAAAAGGCGAAGCATATGTTGATGACAAACTCTCAGCCGAGGCTGAACTTCAAGCAATGATAATGGATAAATAGATGAATATTCACAAAACTGCCATCATTGAAGATGGTGCAACTATTGGCGAAAATGTTAAAATCGAAGCTTATGCTTTTATTAGTAGCAAGGCAAAAATAGGTGCAAACTCAATCATAAAGCAAGGAGCTAGAGTTGTGGGCGATACAACAATAGGTGAAAATTCCAAAATTTTTAGCTATGCAGTTGTTGGGGAAATTCCACAAGATATGAGTTTTCAAGATGGTGAGAAAACAGGGCTTATCATTGGTAAAAACGCAACAATTCATGAATTTTGTACGATAAATTCAGGTTCACATAAAGGCGATGGTTTTACAAGAGTTGGTGATAATGCTTTCATAATGGCGTATTGTCATATCGCTCATGATTGTAGTTTGGGAAATAATGTGATTTTAGCTAATAACGCAACCCTAGCAGGGCATGTGGAACTAGGAGATTATGCTGTTATTGGTGGGCTTACCCCAGTTCATCAGTTTGTAAAAATTGGACAAAGTTGCATGATAGCAGGGGCTTCTGCTCTTAGTCAAGATATTCCTCCATTTTGCCTAGCAGAGGGAAATAGAGCTTATGTTAGAGGGCTAAATTTAATAGGAATTAGAAGAAGGTTTGATAAAGAAAAAGTTGAGAGTATTAACAAAGCTTATAAATTTATCTTTAATCAAGGCGTGAGCATAAAAGAGCAAGCTGAAATTTTGCTTAGTCAAACAAGTGATGAAAATGTTAAAGATATGTGTGAGTTTATAATAAATACAAAGCGTGGAATCCCACTAAATAAAGGAAAAGAGCAATGATAAAAAAGTGTAGTTTTTGTGGCGGAAATGATGGTGATGGACGCAGAATTTTTCCAAACGATACAAAAGACGCTTTTATCTGTGAGTATTGTATAGATGCAGCTTATGAAGTAGTTCATGGCGGAGAGATTCTTGATATCAAAGATGAGAGTGATAAAACTCCAAAAGATATAGAGGATATAACTCCTAAAAAATTAAAAGAGGTTTTAGATAGCTATGTTGTAGGCCAAGAAAAAGCAAAAAAAACCTTTAGTGTTGGAATTTATAACCACTATAAGAGAATTTTTAGACAAGATGAGGCTCAAGAAGACGATACAGAAATTTCAAAATCAAATATACTTTTAATTGGTCCAACAGGAAGTGGTAAAACCTTAATGGCTCAAACTTTGGCTAAATTTCTAGATGTGCCTATTGCAATTAGTGATGCTACGAGTTTAACTGAGGCTGGATATGTGGGTGAAGATGTAGAAAATATCCTTACTCGTCTGCTTCAAGCAGCAGATGGCGATGTAAAAAAAGCAGAACAAGGCATAGTTTTTGTTGATGAGATGGATAAAATCGCTAGAATGAGTGAAAATCGCTCAATCACAAGAGATGTAAGTGGTGAAGGCGTTCAACAAGCTCTTTTGAAGATAATAGAAGGAAGTGTGGTAAATATCCCACCAAAAGGTGGCAGAAAGCATCCTAATCAAGAATTTATCCAAATAGATACATCAAATATCTTATTTATATGTGCGGGAGCTTTTGATGGGTTAAATGAGATAATAAACCGCCGTATTGGACAAAATGTTCTTGGATTTGGGCAAGAAAAACGCACAAAAAGCGAAAGTGAAAATTTAATACATCTGGTTGAACCTGATGATTTAGTTCACTATGGCATAATTCCAGAACTAATTGGTAGACTTCATGCAGTAGCTACTTTAGAAGAACTTGATGAAGATGCGATGGTGAGAATTCTTACAGAGCCAAAAAATGCTATCTTAAAGCAGTATCAAAAGATATTTGCTATTGATGGTGTGACTTTAGAATTTGAAGATAATGCTTTAAAAGAGATAGCAAATTTAGCCCTTAATAGAAAAACAGGAGCAAGAGGTTTAAGAAGTATTATGGAAGAGATTATGCTTGATACGATGTTTGATTTACCTGAACTTAAGGGTTATAAAGTTGTTGTGACAAAAGACGTTGTTAATGGTAGTCAAAAGCCGATTTTGATAAAGCAAGATATACTGAGTGCATAAAGGATAAATATGATTTTAGATAGTATTTTAGGGTTTTTTTCAAGTGATATGGGGATAGATTTAGGAACAGCAAATACACTTATTTTAGTTAAAGATAAAGGTATTATTATAAACGAACCAAGTGTTGTAGCAGTTGAGAATACCAGATATGGCAAACAAAAAATCCTAGCAGTAGGACACGAAGCAAAAGATATGGTTGGTAAAACACCTGGCGATATTGAGGCTATTAGACCTATGAAAGATGGAGTTATAGCTGACTTTGATATGACTGAGAGAATGATAAGGTATTTTATAGAAAAAACCCACAAAAGAAAGAGTTTTGTAAGTCCTAGAATAGTTATATCTGTACCTTATGGTCTAACTCAAGTAGAAAGAAAAGCTGTTAGAGATAGTGCTTTGATGGCTGGAGCAAGAGAGGTTTTCTTAATAGAAGAGCCAATGGCAGCAGCTATAGGGGCTGGACTTCCTGTAGAGGAGCCAAAAGGAAGCCTTGTTGTTGATATCGGTGGTGGAACAACTGAGATAGGTGTTATATCACTTGGTGGTCTGGTTATTAGTAAATCAGTAAGAGTTGCTGGAGATAAATTTAACTCAAGTATTGTTAACTACATAAAAGAAAAATATAACCTTTTAATAGGTGAGCGAACTGGTGAAGATATAAAAGTAAAGGTTGGAACAGCCATTCAGCTTCCAAAAGAGCTAGTTACAGTTGTAAAAGGAAAAGATCAAATTACAGGACTTTTAAGTAGAATAGAACTAAGCAGCGAAGATGTCAGAGAGGCAATGAGAGAGCCACTTAAAGAGATAGCAGATTCGTTAAAAAGCGTTTTAGAACTTATGCCACCAGATCTTGCAGCTGATATTGTAGAAAATGGTATCGTTTTAACAGGCGGTGGGGCACTTATTAGAGGTATAGATAAATATTTAAGTGATATTGTAAAACTTCCTGTGTATGTTGCAGATGAGCCACTACTGGCTGTTGCGAAGGGAACAGGTAAATCTTTAGAGTCTATAAGTACATTAAGACAACTAACCAATGAGTAAAATAAAACCACTCATTTTTATAGCGATACTTGTTTTTGTATCTCTATATTTTGGCTCAGCTATACAAAGTAAAAGTGTAGGTGTTAGTAGCCAAGTGGTTAGTTTTTTTAAAGATGTTAAAGATATTATTAGTTTTAAGATTACTCAACATATTCATAAAAATAGACAGGTAAGAGAACTTACAGCAGAGAACAAAGAGTTGGAAAAAAGAGCACTCTTGCTTAATACTTTTGCTTATGAGTTAAATCAAATTTTAAAAGATACAAACTCTTTACAGTTTAGTCCTAATGCTGTACTAATTAGAACAACTTCATATGTAAATATAAGTGATTATTCTAAATTTTGGGTGGATTTTAAAGGCTTTAAGGATGGTGAAATTTATGGAGTTATATATGGTGGAAATAGCGCTGGAATAGTAGTTAGCAAAGATAATAACCCAATGCTAGTACTTCAAAATGATCCATTATCATCTTTTTCAGTCTCTATCGGATTTGATGAAATTCCAGCAGTTGCAGTAGGAGATGGTGTAAATTTGATTGCTAAATTTATACCTCAATGGCTTAGTCCAAATGTAGGGGACGAGGTATTTACTAGCGGACTTGATGAGATATTTTTTGCGGGTGTTCCAGTTGGAGTGGTTAAAGAAGTTATAGATGAGGATTTATATAAAAGTGCTGTAATAGAGCCTTATTTCAAGGAAAATAGTCCAGCATTTTTATATGCAGTCACTAAAGTTAGATAGCAAATATTAAAAATAAGAAAGGATAGTAGTATGAAAAGAGATGACTTTAAGACAGTTTTGGTTATAGGAAGTGGTCCTATTGTGATAGGTCAAGCATGTGAGTTTGATTATAGTGGTACTCAAGCAATTAAAACATTAAAAGCTCTTGGATATAGAGTTGTGCTTATAAACTCAAATCCAGCTACTATCATGACAGATGCTGATTTTGCTGATAGAACATATATTGAACCCATTACAAAAGATAGTATTATTCGTATCATTAAAGCTGAAGGCGTAGAGGCGATTTTGCCAACTATGGGTGGTCAAGTTGCGCTAAATGCTGCTATGGATGTATATAATAGTGGTGAAGCAAAAGATATCAAATTCATTGGTGCAACACCTGAAGTTATAACAAAAGGCGAAGATAGGATAGCTTTTAAAGAGGCAATGCTTAAAATCGGCATGGATATGCCACGCTCAACCTATGCTTATGATATGGATGAAGCTTTAAAAGCAGCTGATGAAATAGGTTTTCCACTCATTATAAGAGCTAGTTATACACTAGGCGGGGCAGGAAGCGGGGTAGCTTATAATATTGATGAGTTTAAAGCAATAGCAAGTAGTGGTCTTGATATCAGCCCAATAAGTGAAATTTTAATAGAAGAGAGCCTTCTTGGTTGGGAAGAGTTTGAAATGGAGGTTATAAGAGATAGAACAGGTAAATCAATTCTTGTTTGTTCTATAGAAAACATTGATCCAATGGGCGTTCATACAGGTGATAGCATTACAGTAGCACCACAGCTTACAATGGATGATGAGACCTTTTCAAGGATGAAAGAACAAAGCTTTAAAATCGTTGAAGAAGTTGGTATAAATAGCGGTGGAAGTAACATCCAATTTGCATATAATAGAGAAAATAAAAGACTTATTGTTATAGAGATGAATCCGAGGGTTTCAAGAAGTTCAGCTCTTGCTAGCAAAGCAACAGGATACCCAATAGCTAAAGTATCAACTATGCTTGCTGCTGGTTTTAGTTTAGAAGAGATAGGTATGGATTTTGAGCCAAATGTTGATTATATAGTAGCAAAAGTGCCAAAATTTGCTTTTGAGAAATTTCCAGGAGCAAGCACAAGGTTAGGAACAGCTATGAAGTCAGTTGGCGAGGTTATGAGTATAGGTGCAAATTTCAAAGAGTGTTTTCAAAAAGCACTTTGTAGCCTTGAAGAGGGACTATCAGGATTTAACAAAATAAGTTATAAAAATAAAGATGAGTTAATATACAACCTAAGACACGCAAATCATAAAAGAATTCTCTACACAGTTCAAGCCCTAAGAGATGGCATGAGCATAGATGAGGTCCATGAGTATACAAAGATAAATAAATTTTTCTTACAAGAATTTATGGATTTGGTTGAGTTTGAAAAAAGCGTTGATATGGATATATTAAATGACAAAGCTAAGTTGAAACAAGCAAAGCTTATAGGCTTTAGTGATGCTATGCTAGCTAAAATCATAAACGAAAAAGACTCTTTAAATTTAACTAAAAACGACATATATTATGCTAGAAAGCTCTTTGATATCAAACAAAACTATAAAAAAGTACCTACAAAAGAGGGTGCAAACTATCTATATTCAAGTTTTGGCGTTGAAGATGAACCAGTAGTTAAATCAGACAAAAAAGTACTAATAATAGGTGGTGGACCAAATAGAATAGGTCAAGGAATCGAGTTTGATTACTGTTGTGTTCACGCAAGTTATGCACTAAAAGAGCTAGGCGTTACGACGATAATGTATAATTGCAACCCTGAAACTGTAAGTACGGATTATGATACGAGCGATATTTTATATTTTGAACCAATTGACTTTGAAAGATTAAGAGCAGTTATTGACAGAGAAAAACCAGATGGCGTTATAGTTCATTTTGGTGGACAAACTCCACTTAAATTCTCTAAAAGTTTAAGTGTTATTGGGGCTAAGATAATAGGCACAAGCCCACGAGTTATTGATTTGGCTGAAGATAGAAAGAAATTTAGCGAATTTATTAGAAATTTAGGCATAACTCAACCTAAAAATTCTACTGCTACAAGCAAAGAAGAAGCAGTCATTAAAGCTAGGGAAATAGGTTATCCAGTCTTAGTTCGCCCAAGCTATGTTTTAGGTGGAAGAGCTATGAAAAAAGTAGCAAATGAGAGTGAATTAAGAGAGTATATGGACGAAGCAGTTAGCGTAAGTCACCACTCTCCTGTACTTCTTGATAAATTTTTACAAGATGCTGTTGAGGTTGATGTAGATGCTATAAGTGATGGCAAAGAGGTCTTTGTAGGTGCGATTTTAGAGCATGTAGAAGAAGCTGGAATTCACTCAGGTGATAGCGTTAGCATGATGCCTCCATTTAGCCTTAGCAAAGAGATAATCGATGAAATTTACTCCTACACAAAAGATATCGCTATAAATTTAGGCGTTGTTGGACTTTTAAACATCCAGTTTGCTGTTCACGATGGTAAAATTTATATGATAGAAGTAAATCCTAGAGCAAGCAGAACAGTGCCATTTGTAAGCAAAGCAATAGGCATAGCCATGGCAAAAGTTGCCACAAGAGTCATGTGGCAAGGCGGTCTTAAAGAGGCTTTAGCTTACTATGATAAATATGCAGTCGTTTATGAAGAAAACGGCATTTATAAGCCAAATTTAAGAGGTCAAGTTGCCATTAAAGAGAGTGTTTTTCCATTTAATAAACTTGCTGGAGCGGATGTTATTTTAGGACCTGAGATGAAATCAACTGGCGAAGTTATGGGCATAAGCGATAGTTATACAAAAAGCTTTGTTAAAAGCCAAATAGCAGCTGGAAATGCACTTCCAACAAGCGGTGTAGTTTTTATAAGTTTAGCTGATGATGATAAAGAAAAAGGCGTAGAAGTTGCTAAGAATTTTGAAAAGCTTGGCTTTGAAATTTTAGCAACTAGTGGAACTTATAAATTTTTAAGTCAAAATGGTGTTAATTGTAAAATGGTCTACAAAATAAGCGAAGGACGCCCAAATATCGAAGACAGGCTTAAAAACAAAGATATAGCTTTGGTTATAAATACAAGCGATAACAAATCAAGCACAAGCGATGCAGCCACCATAAGGCAGCTCGTACTTCGCTTTAAGCTTCCATACTACACAACTATAAAAGCAGCTCTTGTAGCTTCTACATCGATAGAGGTAGTAAAAGATGCTTTAGAAGTAAAGCCACTTCAAGAGTATTTATCTTAAAGGGCGGCAGAAGTTGCTGCCCTGATAAATTTCAGCATAAATTAGCTTTTAAATTCAAATAAAATTTATCAAATTTTGATATCATCACTCCTTAAAAATTAAAAGGTATGAAATTGAGAGCATTAGCACTATTTAGCGGTGGACTTGACAGCATGCTTGCCATCAAGCTTTTAAGGCTTCAAAACATAGATATCACCGCACTTCATATGGATATAGGTTTTGGTGGGCGTGAAGATAGAAGTGAAATTCTAAAATCAAGAGCAAACGAAGCAGGGGCGGATTTTAAAGTAGTGGATATAAAAAATCCTTACTTACAAGATGTGCTTTTAAATCCTAAATTTGGCTATGGTAAGCATTTTAATCCATGTATTGATTGTCATGGATATATGTTTAAGACAGCTTTAAGTATGCTAAAAAGCGAAAATGCAAGTTTCATCATCACAGGCGAAGTTTTAGCCCAACGTCCGATGAGCCAGCGAAAAGATGCACTAAATAGCGTCCTAAGTCTAACAGGAGATGAAAACAACTTAATCCTTCGCCCTTTAAGTGCTAAGTTGTTAAAGCCTACAACGCCTGAGATAAATGGCTGGGTTGATAGAGAAAAACTTCTTGATATCTCAGGAAGAGGAAGACAAAGGCAGTTAAATATGGCAAAAGAGTTTGGATTTAGCGATTATGAAAGTCCAGGTGGCGGGTGTTTACTAACTCTTGAAAGTTTTAGTGGGAAGCTAAAAGATGCTTTAGAATTTGAAGGTCTTGATATTCCAAAAGATACAGAGATTTTAAAATTTGGACGCCATTTAAGACTTCCTAGCGGAGCAAAACTTATCATCGGAAGAGATTTAAACGACAATAATAAGTTAGAATCTATAAAAAACCCTAAATTCTTTGAAATCTCACTGCCAAAGGGCGTTACTGGACCCTATGCTTTGATAAGCAAAGAAGCAGCTAGTGATGATATAAATTTAGCCGCAAAGCTTGTTTTAACATACGCTAGAACGCAAAAAGGTGAAATTTATGAAATTTCAGTTGATAAGAATTTGATTAATTCTACTCCATTTGAAAGCAAAGATGAAGCTAAAAAATACTTCGTTGGATAGTCTTATTTACTAGTATTTACCAAGATGAGTATATAATGATATCCATAGATGGTTTAAGCTATCTAAATTTTAAAAAAAGGATTTAAAATGGCTGCACAAGATAGTATGGATGCTATGAAAAAAGAGCTTGACTCTTTAAAAGGTGAGATGAAAGATTTAGTAAATTCTATGAAAAGCTATGGTAAGCAAGCTATTGATAGTGGAAAAGAGAAAATCACAGATCAAATTTCCCTTGATGAACTCCAAAAAACACTAGATGAACTTAAAGAAAAGGGCAAGGACGGTGTTCATTATGTGGAGAAAAATATAAAAGATGAGCCTTTTAAAAGCGTAGGAATAACTCTGGCTGTAGGCTTTGTGCTTGGTTGGTTATTAAGAAAATAGATAAAAGCAAAGGATAAGATGTGCTAAGATGGGTTATAATTTTGGTTGTATTATCTTTGGTAGCTGGAGTTTTAGGCTTTGGCGGTATCGCTGGAGCAGCAGCTTCTGGAGCTAGGATAATATTTTACATATTCTTAGTTTTACTTGTTGCTTCTATTATTATGAGTATTATAAAAAAGGTCTAGGAATTTTCCTAGGCTTATGATAGCTTTTTAAGAGCTGAGAATATTATCAAAGACGCTCCAAACAGACAAAAAGATGCACCGATTAAATCAAATTTTGTGACATTTGTTTTTTCTATAAAAAATAACCAAAGAAGTGAGCTTAATATATAAATACCACCGTAAGCAGCGTACGCTCTACCTGCAAATTCACTCTCAACACGGGTCAAAATAAACGCAAAAATCATCAGCGATAAAATGCCAAGACCAAGGTATAATGAGCTTTTGTCATGTCTGAAAACTATCCAAAAAAGATAGCATCCTAGTATTTCAAAAAATGCTGCAACTATATAGTAAAAAATTTCTACAAACACATCTGACCTTTAAATTTTTGATAATTATAATCAAATATATTAAAAAGAGTTTTAATTTAATAAAAGTTCAAAATTTTATAAATTTATAAGAAAACTTACGCTATAATTCAGCCTTTATGTCAAGGTAGCTCAGCTGGTTAGAGCGCTGGTCTCATAAGCCGGAGGTCGGGAGTTCAAGTCTCCCTCTTGACACCACGAACAAATTCTTAAACTTTTACATTTGCAAAATTTTTAACTAAAATAATTTAAAGCTAGAATTTAACTTCACTTAGCTAAAATAAAATTAAAGATTTACACAAAGGTTAAAAAATGACTACACTAATAATCAAAGGCGATAGCGAAGTAATCAACCAAATTTTAGATCTTATTAAAGAAGTAAAAGATAAGGTTACACTAAGCAAAACAAGCGACCCAATAAAAGAAAGTATTTTAAAAGACATAGAAGCTTATAGAAATGGTGAACTAGATACAATCACACTTCAAGAACTAGAGAAAAGAGCCCTATTGTGGTAGTTTTTAATAATCGTTTTGAATATGAGCTAAAAACGATACACGACTACATAAAAGAGCAAAGCCCCACTAATGCCAAAGAGTTTACAGACGGACTTTTTGATGAGCTTAGAGAACTACCGAACCACCCTAAGGCATATCGCAAAAGTATAAAATTTGATGATGAAACAAAAAGAGACTTAATTTACAAAGGCTTTGTAATACCATACTCAATAGAAACTAATGGCGATTTACTTATTTTAGGAATTTACAAAGCCAACCAGTGGAAACCTTAAGAACACAATTAACTTAATTTTCAAATTCTAATTGTGTTGAATTTAAAATCTTAAAGCTAAGATTTATATACTCAAAATCCTAAAGATTACTATAAATTTTCAACTCATCATCGCTTTGACGCCTTCAAATACTAGTTGAGCTGATAGTCCTGCTAAGATAAGTCCTGTTATCTTTGACATCACTAAAAGCCCTTGACGACCAATGAATTTTTTGATGTAGTTTGATGAGTATAACATCGCTCCGATAGTCAAAACAGCAAATACCAAGGCAAGACTCACTATAAAAAGAGCCATTTTTTCATAAGTGATACCAAAAACTAAAAGCATTCCAATAGTTCCTGGACCAATTGTTATAGGTATGGCAAGTGGCACAACGGCTAGTTCCATAAGGGTTTCAGGGCTACTTTTGATATCGTTTTTGCCACCATTTACTAAACTAACTGCTGTTAGAAAAAGTATCGCTCCAGCACCTATTTTAAAGGCATCAATAGTTATACCAAAAAGGCTAAATATATGTTTACCAAAGAAAAGTATCACAAGAGTTATTGCAACTATTGAAAGAGTAACTCTTAAGGCTAGGGATTTTGCTGTTTTATCATCTGCTGTTTCTATCACACTCATAAAAACAGAAAGTACAAAAAATGGTGTCATTAGAAAAAACATCTTTGCGTATGTGGATATGAAAAACTCCATATTATCTCCTAAATCAAATATCAAAATTATACCAAATTTATGAGATTTATAGTCTACTTAGAAATTTAATATGGTTTTTATGGTTATTTTATCAGTGAAATTTATAAGAAATTTTAAACTGTTTTTAAAAATATTAGTTTTATTGTTATAAAGGTGACTTTTAGCCACCTTAGAGTATTTTGCTACTATTATTTAGATTCTTCTATATTTTCTTTAGCTTTTGTAGCGTTATCTTCTATAGCTTTAGCGGCTTTAGATGCACCTTCTTTTATATTTTGAGCTGCTTCTTTGCTACCATCTTTGATATCATCTGCTAAGTTAGCAGCACCTTCTTTTGTTTTCTCATAAGCCTCTTTGGAACTTTCTTTGATATCAGAACCAACTTTAGCGGCTTTATCATCAGCATCTTTTGTAGCTTCGTTTATTTTATCTTTAGTTTTTTCGTAAGCTTCTTTAGAGCTTTCTTTAACATCTTCTACTATATTAGCAGTGCCTTCTTTTGTTTTCTCATAAGCATCTTTTGAGCTTTCTTTGATATCAGAACCAACCTCACGAGCTTTATCAGCTGCTTTGTCTGCTGCTTCACTTACTTTATCGGCTGCTTTTTTAGTAGCCTCTTTTGTAGCCTGAGCTGCATCTTTTGTTGCTTTTACAACATCTTCTTTAATCTCTTTTGCATCTTGTTTCATTTCATTAACAGCCCTGTTTGTATCGTCATTTTTAGATGAATTATCTGAACAACCTACTAAAAAAGACAGAGCCAACACGGCAACTAAACTATAAATAAGCTTTTTCATACAAGCCTCCTTAATAAAATTTGTAAAATTTTACAACTTTAAAGTAACTCTTTGTTAATAATATTAAAATTAAATATAAAAATCTTACTTAAACCCAGCTTCGTTTAGTATTTTATAGCTATCACAACCTTTTAAGTCTCTTAAATCGCACGCCTTACCAAAGAATTCTTTAGCTTTTGTAAGATTTTGTTCTACATTTGTACCGCTTGTGTAAGCTACACCAAGTTCTAAGCAGTTTTGAACCATGCCATACTCACAAGATTTAGCAAGACTATCCAAAAGCCCTGTTTGGTTATGTTCATTAAGGTAAAGCACTGAAAGATTGTGGCAAGAGGTGGCATTTTTATTATCGCAAGCCATTTTAAAAAACTCTTCAGCTTTTTTAAGATCTTTTTTTACTCCTTTTGCGTTTTGATAAATTAAACCTAAATTTACACAAGCTGAGTACTCTTTGTTTTTACAAGCTTTTTCATACAGCTCTTTTGCTTTTGTAAAATCCTGCCTTGTACCCATACCATTTTCATACATATAAGCTAAATCTACACAACCTTGCCAAAAGCTCTTATCGCAAGACTTTTCATAGTAGTCAAACGCCATAAATAGATCTTTTGCCACACCAATACCGTTTTCATACATCACCCCTAAACTTTGACAACTTTGATATGTCTTGCCACCACATGAAAGTGTAAAAAGCCTTAGTGCTTCAGCTAAATTTGAGTATTTGCCATAGCCATTTAGATATATAAGACCTAGGTTATGACAAGCTGCTAGGTTTTTGGTTTTTTTCTCACACTCTTTGGTTAGTTTTGATATCGCTGTTTGAGTATCTCCAACTTCTAGAGCTTTTTGTGCTTCTTGTATAGGATTAGCTAGGGCTAAATTTAGACTCATAAATAGCAAGGTGATTAGTTTTTTCATCAGTTTCCTTTGATACAAAATTTCAAAATTATAGCCAAAAGGTGTAAATTTTAGATGTTTGGATTTCTAAAATTTACATAAGGGTATGTAAAGTGAAATTTAAAATAAGGAGAAAACCATGAAAAAAGGTTTTACTATGATCGAGTTGATCTTCGTGATCGTAATTTTAGGTATATTATCAGCAGTTGCTATCCCAAGACTAGCAGCTACAAGAGATGATGCTGAAGTCAGTAAAGCAGCTACAAATGTTAGCACTATAATTTCAGATATTAGTTCATACTATACTTCTCAGGGAACATTTGCAAAAGATTTAGATAAAATGACTAACGTTGCTTTAACAGAAGCAACGGGAGATTTATCAAAAGGTGAAGCTGCAACCGGAAATATGAGAGTATCTGGTGAAGATTGCTTTACAGTGACTGTAACCCCTAGACCTACTACTAATATAAAAGTGGGTGATCTTAATACAGATATTATAACTATTGCAGCGGCAAAAAAAGTTACTAAAAATGGTTGTAAAGCTGCTCAAGCAAACCCACAAATAGTAAAAATGGTATCTGCAAAGTTTGATGCTCAAAAATGCAAAACAGTAGAAACAAAAGAAGGTAAGACTTCTTGTACTAAATGGGAACCCGCAACTAACATATCTGGCTTTCCTTTAACTGGTTTATCAGTAGTTTAATAAGTATACAAAAAGCTTATTTTTTAGCCCTAAGTTCAAACCTTAGGGCTTTTTTAAATTCTGCTATTTATAAACATTCAAACATTATTAATATATTGTAGTCTTTCTATAGAATATAAACATCAAACTAATCAAAATTTTCAGTTCTTATAAGCGGTAGGTCAATTTTTGGAAAGTTTTTATCATTTGTTATTATTGCGATTGAGTTGCTGTTTTTAGCACAAATGTATTGTTGCAAGTCTTCAAAATCAGCTTTTGGGTTTTTGTCAATTATGCTAATTATTTCTACAATATCTCTATTTTTTATCTCATAAACTTCAAAAAGATCAGTTTTAAAAAAATCTTTTATAAACTCTAGTGTTTTTAACCTATCTTTTTTAGCTCCGATATACCAAATAGTATTTAAACTAAGAGCATTTAAGACAAAAGTATATCCATCTTTTATAAAACCATCTATCTTTTTTGCTGTTGCTTTGCTAAAAACTCTATCTTCAAAAAGCTCATCAAGTAAGATATTTGTATCTAAAAATAGCTTTTTATTTTCCATATTTTTCTTCTAAATATAAACCATATTCGCACTCATCACCGCTACCTGATATCTTATGCCTGTGTTTTTTTGCAAATTCTAATCTATTGGCTATCTTTTTACTTGTTAGGCTATCGTTAGATAAAGTTTTGAATTTTTTGGCTTTTTCTAAAAGTAAATTTGCTATATCGATGAGATCTTTTTCATCGCTTGGCAATTCAAATGAAAATTTTGTCATAGCTTGCATTTTATCTCCTTTTTTAAAGTTTATTATATCAAAGTTTGTTGAAATTTACAGCTAAATTTGAGTGATTTTTACATAAGGGTATGTAAAGTGAAATTTAAAATAAGGAGAAAACCATGAAAAGAGGTTTTACTATGATCGAGTTGATCTTCGTGATCGTAATTTTAGGTATTTTAGCAGCAGTTGCTATTCCGAGACTAGCAGCTACAAGAGATGATGCTGAAATTTCAAAAGCATTAAATAACATTAACACTTTGGTATCAGATGTTGGTGCATATTACACTTCTCAAGGACAATTTGCTCCAAATCTAAGTGATATGACAAATGTTCCTTTGGTTAATACAACTGGTTTAACGTCTGCTATCAATGCTGGTGGTCAGCCTTGCATTAGTGTTACATTAACTCCAGATGCACCTGGCGTAGCTGGTACTAGTGGTCCAGTTCCAGCTCTAATAACAGTAGCAAATGGTACAAACACAGCTGGTCTATGTGGTAAAATACAAGCAGACCCTGGATTTACAAGATTAACTGGTGCTACTGGCACTTATGTAGATAGCGTAACTGGTGCAAGCACAACAGTAAATGGTATCATCGTAAGTGGTGTTCCAGTAGTTAGATAATTATTATCTTAAATATTAAAGCCTTAGCACTCGCTGAGGCTTTAAATTTTTTAAAGTATTCTGCTTAGATAGTTAATATAACAAGAAATAAAACGATTTTACTAAAAACTGAAATCTAAATTGTTTTGATGATGTCTAAATCATTAATTTCTATAGTTGTATTCTTTCTTTTGTTATTTTCTATAAGAGCTTGTAGTTTCTGGCTAGCTTGATTAAATTTTATATTCTTTATAAATTTAACCAAATGTAAAAATCCTATATCGCTAGCGATTTGTGGGATTTCACCATTTTGGACATTTATAACTTTATTTGAAATTATTTGACAGATATAAATTTCATTATCAAATTCTTGCGTTAGTGGAATCACTATAATGTCATTTTTCTTAATTTCATAGACAAAATTTATCACATTGTTTTCAGTTACATAGTTGTAATTCCAGCCAGGGCACTCTTTATCTAGTGCTTCTTTTACGCTTTGAAGTTTGTTATTTGGATCGTAAATAAAACTTTTAGCCATATCACTATATCCAGTAGCTAATAAATTTAGCTTTATTAAAAGGTTAAAACAATTTGTTTCATTGCTTTGACTTGGATTTATTTTATGTAGCCAAAATTTCATTTTTATTTCCCTTTTTGAATGTATTAGCAGAATTTAAAGCCCCAAAATGGGGCTTTAAAATTAATATTTTATATTAGATGTTCCGCCAACTCTTACGCCAGTTTTAGCTGATCCATCTACGGCTGTAAACTTAGACTTGATTAGAGCATCTATACCAGGAGCTTTTGCAACTGATGCGCAAGCAGTTTTACTTGAGCCACTTAAACTACCTGAGTTATCAACTATCACCATAGCTGCTTCAGTCGCTAAAAATTTAATACCTATGCAAGGCTGACCTTTAAATGGTACAAATACTGCTGGCTCACTATCATCTGCAGTCATTTTTCCAGCAGTAGCACTAGTTTCTTGTGGTTTGTCTGCTTCAGTAACTAACTGAACATTTGTCATATTTGCTGCTGTTGCATTAAAATCACCCTGTGCTGTGTAATAACCTGTAAAATCTCTAATAGCAAATGAAGCGTTTGAGATAGTTTTTGTTATTTCTGCATCATCTCTTGTAGCTGCTAGTCTCGGAATAGCAACTGCTGCTAAAATACCTAAAATTACGATCACGAAGATCAACTCGATCATAGTAAAACCTTTTTTCATGGTTTTCTCCTTATTTTAAATTTCACTTTACATACCCTTATGTAAATTTTAGAATTTATCTTTTGTGAAAATGATTTGTACAATTTTGCAAATCTTTAAATTTACACTAGTAAAATTCAGAAAATTTATCACCAAAGGACACAAATGAAACTTATCAACCACAAAGGCAAAATTTACCTTCAGTTCTATCTAAAATCAAAACTTACTAAAAGATCTCTAAACCTTACCTACACCCCTAAAAACATAGCTTACGCTACTAAAACCTTGCTTCCTATATTTACTAAACTTAAGGCCACTAAAGAGCATATACAAACCAAACCTAGCGTCTTTAAGCACCACTCTCAATCAACACCAAATTTTCTTTTTAACCTAACCACCAAAGCCATAAATTCTCTGCCCACTACCAAGCTATCCACTAAAATAAATGCAAGAAGTTTTACCAAACGCTTTTTTGATTTTTGCCAAAACAAGGCTATCCATACCTACACCACAAAAGACTTCCAAGATGCTATTTATAGAATGAAAAGTGCCAACCTATCACCTAGAACTATTCGTACTTTATTTGTCTATCCAAGACATGCTTTTAAATTAGCAAAAGCTAAAAATTTAGTGAAAAATGACCCCTTTTTAGCCCTTAAATTTCCTAAAATACTACCAAAAACTCATCACATTTTTACCCAAAAAGAGATAAATAAGCTACTTTTGACCGCCACAGGCGAACTAAAGAGCTTTTTATACATAGCATTTTTTACTGGTCTTAGAAGCGGTGAGATTTTAGCTCTTACAAAAAGCGACTTCGATCTTGATAACAACATACTTTTTATTAGCAAAAACCAAACTCGCTTTGAGCTTACTACGCCTAAAAATGCAAAATCTAGGCAGGTATTGCTCCCACAAAAGTTAAAATCATATCTTGTAGAGATATTTAGAAATTTTGAAAATCAAGAATTTTGTAAAAATAGCAACCAAAACTCTAATGATATAAATTTTAACTCTTCTTTTTCTCAAATACCACTTTTTACTAAAGATTACTTCTGTATTTATTATGAATTTCAAAAACTCCTAAAGTTACTAAATCTTCCAAAATGCGGACTTCATATCACTCGTCATACCTATACATCACTTCTTATACAACAAAACACACCCCAAACTCTTATCGCGCAAACGCTAGGTCACAGCGGACTTTCACAAATTCATAAAACATACGCTCATCACATAAACTCAAAAAATGACCTTAAGCTTATAAACAAAGCCTTTAAATTTGCGTTGTAAGCTAAATTTAAGTAGGAAAAAGTTACATTTAAATGACAACAGTTATAAAAGTAAGAATATCAAAAATTTGTATAAAATTTCAGTATTTTTTAAGCCTACTTGGACTACAATCATATCAACATTTTACATAAGGGTATGTAAAGTGAAATTTAAAATAAGGAGAAAACCATGAAAAGAGGTTTTACTATGATCGAGTTGATCTTCGTGATCGTAATTTTAGGTATTTTAGCAGCAGTTGCTATCCCAAGACTAGCAGCTACAAGAGATGATGCAGAGATTGTAAAAGTTGGAACAAATATGACAACTATCATAAGTGACCTAGGTGCATACTATACTTCACAAGGCGAACTTGCAGATGAAATTTCAAAAATGACAAATGTTCAACTTGCTGGTGTAAGTGGTCTAGAGGGTGATTTAATGACAGCTGGAAAAGCTTGCATACATTTTAAAGCAACAGATTATGATGAGACTACAAAAAAACCAGCTACTCTAAAAGTTACTCAAGGTGATGATAGTGGTGAGAAAATTTGTAAAAAAGTATATGATTTAGCTGCAATAGATGCTATTTTAAAAGGAAAATATACATATCCTAAGTACGATGCTACAACTCAAAAATACACAGATACTGAAAGTGATGAAGGTGAAGTTGCTATAAGTGGTGTTGGCGTTAAGTTTTAATCTTTAAACAAAACGCATCTTTAAGCCCTAGGGTTTTGCTCTAGGGCTTTTTTAAATTCTACTATCTTTTCAAAATAATTTTCTATTTTCAGATTTAAAACTAATCATTCAAAATACAGTCATTTAAGATTATAAACTTAAAACTTTGCTTTTAAATTTTATATGAAATACTTTCTATGGTAAATTCTATATATAAATTTAGTGTTTATTTAAAAACTAGCTATGTTAATGCTGGATTTTAAATTTTATGATTTAGGCTCAAAGCCTAAATCACCTACTCTTGATAAAAAGCAATGCCCAGCATAATCTTATCTACATGTTTATTATAATCATCTAAGCTCTCTCCATACCCTGTAAAGTACTGTAAAAAGCCATGAAGACCTGTGTTAAATAGTGGAAAGTAGTAGTTAAGCTCTAAAGCCCCGCGGTTATTGCTATCAAATCTTAAGTTATTTCTCCACATAGCTGTTAGATGATGACGACCGATATCATATGCAAATTTCACATCTCCATAACCCATGTATTGTCTAATATCTTCGTTGTCTTTATCAAATGTAAATGAGTGCCAAATTCGTGGAGTTATACGAAAATCGTTTATATCAAAAGTAGTGCTTGCATAGACTCTGTTCCACGACCTTGACTCCATGCCATCTTTGCCGTTTGACTCGTGGTTAAATCCAAATCTTACATAGTCAAAAAATCCCTCTGTTGGAATAGTGACAAAAAGTTCAGGCTGATAGCTACTAGTCCTAAATGGAGCTGAGTCTTCTCTAATCTGCCAAAATGATGTTTGCGTATAAGCGATACTCCAAGTCTCATCAAGACCGATAAGATCATCAAATAAAGGCTTTTGAAAACTGAGTTGAAATTTAAGTTCGTCGTTTTTTCTACCTTTTCCATTTCTGCCATCTTTGTCATTAAAGTCGTATGCCCATCCGATATATGTTGGTTCATACATATAAAGCCATTGTGGATTTTCTTCTTTTGCCTTTGGATAAAGTGACTTTTTGCTAGAAGATTTTGTATCTTTAGTGTATAGAGTTTGTGCGTTTTGCGTGCTAGTTGGCTCTGTATTTTGACTAGATGCATCAAAAAATGACTCATCTTTTGCTATTGTATTTTGCGGAACTACAACTTTTGTGGCTAGTTTTTTATACTCAAGCATTGCGGATTTATAATCCCCCTTTGCTTCATACTCTAAGGCTTTTTGGTAAATTTCGCTATTATTTGCCATCAAAAAACTAGCACAAACTAGCGACAAAACAGATATCTTCTTCATACTCTCTCCTTTAAATTTTCATACTCATTTGGGTAGTTGATATTGTAAAATTTTTCATCAAATTCTATGCTTTTAAAATTTGCTTCCTTAAACAAAAGCCCTATTTTATGCTCGCCTTTTTCGTAAAGTTCTTTTGCTTTTAAAGCTAATGAGCTGTGATAAAAGCCACATAAACTATGTGTAAATTCCTTATCTTTTGCCACGCAAATTTTAACTTCGTTTAAATTCTCATATAGAGTTTTTATGACATTTTGGCTAGTAAAGGGCATATCAGCTGGATTTATAAAGATAAATTCATCATTAAATTTTTCAAGAATTACAGCCAAAGCCCCCATCGGCGAAAAGCTATCAAAATCATCTTTGATAAGTGGTAAATTTGGCACGAACTTTTGCTCTTTAGAGCTAACATACACACTTTTAAAAATTTCGCTAAATCTAGCATAGCAAAAGTGTGTAAGTGTAGGATATCCGCCAAATGGTAGCAATGTCTTATCTTTGCCCATTCTAGAGCTTTTGCCACCCGCTAGGATAACTGCTGTTACTTGTAGTTTGTTGCTCAAATTTTACCTTTTATTTTACGCAAAGGCTTACAAATCCCGTGGATCAGTGATTTTACCAGTTATTGCAGAAGCTGCTGCAACGGCTGAGTTTGCAAGATAAACTTCACTACTTCTATCGCCCATTCTACCAACAAAGTTTCTGTTTGTTGTTGAGATGCATCTTTCTCCTGCTCCTAAAATCCCCATATATCCGCCAAGGCAAGCCCCACAAGTTGGGTTACTCACAACCGCACCAGCATCAGCAAATATATCCATTAAACCCTCTTTTTGTGCAGCAAGGGCGATTTTTTGCGTTGCAGGAGTTATGATAAGGCGGGTTTTACGAGCTACTTTTTTACCTTTTAAGATATTTGCCGCTATTCTTAAATCACTCAGTCTTCCATTTGTGCAACTTCCTATAAAGGCTTGGTCTATCGCGATGTCATCTTTAACTGCTTCTCTAACACTTTTACCATTACTTGGTAAAAATGGATATGCGATAACTGGGTCAAGCTTTGAAGCATCAATTTCTAAAATTTGTGAGTAAGTTGCCCCATCATCTGAGTAAAAATATTTTGGTGTATCTCTTAAATTTTTACTAGCTAAAAACTCTTTTGTGATCTCATCAGCTGCGGTTATTCCGCTTTTTCCACCAGCTTCTATTGCCATATTACAAAGGCTAAATCTTGAGTCCATATCTAAAAACTCAATGCTTTCTCCTGTAAATTCAAGTGCTTTATATAACGCCCCATCAACGCCTATTTGCCTAATAACTTCCAAAATCAAATCTTTTCCATAAATATGCTCACCTGGTTTTCCTTTAAAAACGACCTTGATACTCTCAGGAACTTTAAACCAGTTTTTTCCAGTTATCATGGCATATGCTAAATCAGTACTTCCCATACCAGTTGCAAAAGCCCCCAAAGCCCCATGAGTACAGGTGTGCGAGTCAGCTCCTATTATCACATCTCCTGGAATAACTAGCCCTTTTTCAGGCAAAAGTGCGTGTTCAATTCCCATATCTTTTTCATCAAAATAGTTTTTTAAGTCATGTTCGTATGCGAAATCTCTTGAAATTTTTGCTTGATTTGCACTTAATATATCTTTTGCAGGAATGTAGTGATCCATAACAATGGCAAATCCATCAGGATTAGCTAATTTTTTTGCCCCACTTTCTCTAAAAGCTTTTATTGAAATTGGCGTTGTTATGTCATTTCCTATAACCATATCAATTTTAGAATCCACTATCTCTCCAGCTTTTACAGCCCGTCCAATGTGGTCACTAAAAATTTTTTCAGTAATTGTTTGCTTCATACTTTACCTTTTTACAAAATGATGTTATTTTACCCAAATCTTACTAAATTTCACTATAATTAGGTCATGAAATATAAAATTTTAACTCAAATCGGTAGTTTTTTACAGCAGTTTAGAAAAATTTCATCTATAAAACGGGTAAATGATAGAGTTTTATTAGTTGATTTTGGTAAGAGTTACAGGCTAAATTTTGATATGGATAAGACAAATTCAAGCGTGTACATAGATGAAAATTTAGTTCCTATAAAAGAGTATAAAGCTCCATTTGACGGGGTTTTGGCTAAGAGATTTAACGCTAGTGATATTGAAAAAATAGAGGTTATGAAAGGAAATAGAATTTTACTTATAAAGGCTAGCAAAAGTGGAAGTTATAAAAAGATTTTTACAAATATATACTTTGAATTTACTGGACGCTTTACAAATGTGATAATAACTGATGAAGATAGCATTATTTTAGAAGCATTAAGCCACTATGAAAATGATCACAGAGCTATAAAAGTAGGCGAAATTTACACTATGCTTAAGCCTATTGACATAAAAGAAAAAGCTGTTCTTGAGATTGGGGATTTTAAAGAGTTTTTTATAGATGAATTTAGGCGTTTAAACGATAAAAAACTTGAATCTGTAAAGATAAGCAAGCTAACTCAGATTTCTAAAAAGATTGAGAATTTAGAGCTAAATTTATCAAATTTAGAAAGCAAAGATGAGCTTTTAGAAAAGTCAAAAAATATCTCAAATTTAGCCACAATTATAACTGCAAATTTGCATACCTTAAAGGAATTTGATAGAGAATTTACTCTTAAAGATTTTAGTGGTAAAAGTATCTCATTTAAGATTGATGAACCCCCTAAAATTCATACTAAAAATCTTTTTAACGAAAGTAAAAAACTTAAGCAAAAAGCAGCTGGAATTGAACAAGAAGCTGAGAATCTAACCTCAAAGCTAGAGTTTTATAACTCACTAAAAGAGCTAATTACTCACGCAAAAAGCATAAATGAACTTGAAATCTTACTTCCTAAAAGAAGTTCTAAAAAATCATACGAAAAAGAGCATGATAATGTAGAAAATTTTTATTTTAATGAGTATAAAATTTCAGTTGGAAAAAATGAAAAAGGAAATGAATTCTTACTAAAAAATTCTAAAAAAAATGACTTCTGGTTTCATCTAAAAGATATCCCATCATCTCATGTTATCGTTAAAACAAATAAGCAAAGCTTAACGCCTGAAGTTATAGAATTTGCTGCCAAAGTGTGTATAAATTTTAGCGTTAAAGGTGCTGGAAAATACGCTGTAGACTTTACAAGACGCTCAAATGTTAAGGTTAGGCAAAAAGCTTTTGTAAACTATGATAATTACGATACGATTACGCTTGATAAGCCTTAAATTTAAGTATTTTTAGATAAAATTACCCAAAATTTGACAAAATGGAGGAATTTTATGAAAACTCGCATTAAAACAGCAGGAATTTTAATAGCAGCACTTCTTGTGCTTGCGTGGCTGGACTTTTATATTCTAAATTTAGCGATATTTGTAGTTGCTTTGGTTATTGCAATGGTTGAAGCTTTTAAGCTTTACGGAATTAAAGAAAACGATCTTGCTATCGTTGGTGGTTTTCTTTTTGTAGTAGCAGCAATACTATGTGGTTCGTTTAGTGGGTATTATAAATTTATAATTTTTACGCTTTTACTTGCAACTTCTATTGTAGTGCTTAAAAATAGCGAAAATTTAGATCCGATAAAAGTTACTCTTTACCCTTTTGCTCCACTTCTTGTGATGTGGGCAATTTATGACTCACTTGGCATGATATATTTAGTTTATCTAATCGTAATAGTGGCTGTTATGGACTCTGGAGCTTACTTTGTAGGCAAATTTTTAGGCTCACACACATTTACAACAACTTCTCCAAACAAAACAATAGAAGGCGTTATAGGTGGCTTTGTAGCTACTTTTTTCATAGCTGGAGTTTTTTATAGCCTGTTTTTAAAAGATGGTGTTATTGGCTGTCCGTTTTTATCGACAATGTTTATTGCTTTAGCGAGCTTTTTTGGTGATCTGTTTGAAAGCTACTTGAAACGAAAAGCTGGAGTTAAAGATAGTGGCGATATATTTCCAGGTCATGGCGGTATGCTAGATAGACTTGATAGTTATCTATTTGCAAGTATTGCGATGAGTATGGTTGTGGCGTGGTAAATTTATGGTTGTTTTAGGATCAACTGGAAGTATTGGTAAAAATACCTTGCTCATCGCTAAGCAGTTTAATCTTAGCGTTGAAGCACTTAGTTGCAATAAAAACATAGAGCTTTTAAATGCTCAAATAGCTGAGTTTAAGCCAAAATTTGTCTGTGTTGGAAGCAAGAATTTAAAAAGTAAAGTTAAAGGTGATGTTAAGGTTTTTGCTGGTGAAGATGGAATTTTAAATATGCTTGAAAATTCTAAAAGCCAAAAGGTTATAAACGCTCTTGTTGGCTTTGCTGGACTAAAGCCTAGCATAAAAACTCAAAAACTCAACAAAACCCTTTGTCTTGCTAATAAAGAAAGCCTTGTAGTTGGTGGTAAATTTCTAAAAACTAGTGAAATTTGTGCTATAGATAGTGAGCATTTTGGGCTTAAGTTTTTGCTTAAAGATAGCCCTGATATTTCTAAACTAATAATAACAGCAAGTGGCGGGGCATTTCGCGATGCTACGCTTAATGATCTAAAAACTGCAACGCCAAAAGATGCACTAAAGCATCCAAACTGGGACATGGGAGCAAAAATAACAATAGATAGTGCTACTATGGCAAATAAGCTTTTTGAAGTACTAGAAGCTTACTGGCTCTATGGCTTAAAGAGCGTGGATGCAGTCATTGAAAGAAGTTCAACAATACACGCTTTAATTGAGTTTGTTGATGGTTCAACAACTGCTCATATCAGCAAAACAGATATGAAACTAGCCATAGCTCACGCTATTATGCCAAATTTAAATTCTCAAATTTTATCACACTTTGATCTTCTTAGTTTACCACCACTTAAATTTGAAGAGATTTGCCCTAAAAAATACCCTATTTTCTCACTAAAAGATGAGGTTTTAAAAAATCCTAGCCTTGGGGTTATAATAAATGCAGCAAATGAGATATATGTGGCTAAATTTTTAGCTAAAGAGTGTGAGTTTTTAGCACTTAAGAGTATGGTTTTAAAAGCTTTGGATAAATTTTGTGGTGAGAATTTGGGTAGCTTAGAAAGTGTTTTAGAAGTTGATAGAAAGGTTAGACAATTTGTCTCTAAAATAAAATTATGAAATTTATAATAATAAAACTAGATAAAGAAAAGTATAGCCAGGTAATCCAAAAATTAGATGAGTTAAAAACAAATGATAACTATAAAAGAAATTTTGATTGCTATTTTATAGAAGAAAAAGTTACTTATAGTGATGATTTTGCCGATAAATTTGTGGTTTTTAATGATGAGTATTACGCTATAAATGATGATAAAAATAGCGATGAGTATTTTTATAATAAATTCTATTTTTTAAAATCTGAGTCTGAATTTAATGATTTGGTTAAAATATATAAAATCACAAATTTGTATAAAAGAGATAGAGGCGGTTATATGGTTGGATTTAATAATAATACTTTTATCTGCTTTAGTCAGATGAGTACTGATAGCGGTCTAAATTCGCCAAATGTCTTTAAAATTCTGTTTTTGCAAATTTTATCTATATCTTATCAGGGCTTAAATCAAGAATTTCTTCAAAATCTTCAAAATCTTGACGGTAAATTTGATGATGTGGTTGCTTCAGATTTAACATTTAAAATTCATAACTTCAGGCTAAAAGAGATAAAATGCAACCTTTATAAAAGTCATATTGGCGATGAAACATATGAAATTTATAAGATGATCGTTGAGTATTTTGATTTTAAAAATACTTTTGAAAAAATTTCGCAAGTATTTCAAGAGATATTTGCTGTAAAAACTAGAGAGTATGAGATAAAAAACATCAAACTCCAAAATGACTTTAATGAGCATATAAAAAACCTTTTCGAAGAGCAAAAAAAGCAGACCCTAGAGCGAGAAAAACAAGATAAAAAGATGAATAAATTTGTAAAGCTTGGTACTTCTATTACGATACTAACCTTCATAAGCGTCATAGCTGATATTTTTAATCTTTGGGATAGATTTAAGGTAAATTTTTAACACTATAAAATTTCTTTAAAGAAATTTCAGGTATAATCCATTCTTTGGAAAATTTAGGTTTTTCAAAGCTTTACCTTCATCTTCCCGCGAATTCTTACTTAAAGGTATAAAATGAACTCACACGAGTATAAATTTCATCCAAAAGATGCACTCTTAGGTGCTCAGTTTTTGTTTGTTGCATTTGGCGCTTTGGTGCTTATGCCGATTTTATGTGGGCTTGATACAAATGTCGCTTTATTTACCGCTGGTGTTGGAACTCTGATATTTCAGCTTATTTGTCGCAACAAAATTCCGCCGATATTTTTAGCATCAAGCTTTGCTTTTATAGCTCCTATATCTTTTGCAGTAGACAGATGGGGCTTAGCAGCTGCGATGGGCGGGGTAGTCGTGGCTGGCGTTGTTTATGCTCTATTTGGGCTTTTTGTGAAATTTAAAGGTACTGGTTTTATAGATAAATTTTTGCCACCGATTGTCGTAGGTCCTGTGATAATGACGATTGGGCTTGTTTTAGCTCCTACTGCTGTAGCTTCAGCAATGCCAACTGATCTTAGCTTATATACAGCTTTAAATCCAAATTTTACTACAACTGATGCGATGATAATTGCTGGCATTAGTCTTTTTGTAACGCTTTTGTGTATTGTTTTTGCCAAAGGTGCATTAAAACTCATCCCAATACTATGTGGTTTAAGCGTTGGGTATATAATTTCGTTATTTTATGGAATAGTAGACTTTAGCTATGTAAAAGCAGCGTCTTGGTTTGCTGTGCCAAATTTCACTACGCCTAAATTTGAACTAGATGCCATACTTTTTATGATACCTATCATAATAGCTCCAATAATCGAACACATTGGAAATATCTACGCAATCTCAAATGTAACAAACTACGACTACACAAAAAAACCAGGACTTCATAAAACGCTTTTTGCAGATGGCGTGGCGACTACTGTGGCAGCCTTTTTAGCAGGACCACCTTGTACAACATATGCTGAAGTAACAGGAGCAGTTAGGCTCACAAAGGCTTTTAACCCAGCTATTATGACTTGGACGGCAATAACTGCTATACTTTTAGCATTTGTTGGTAAACTAGGAGCTTTGATAGCAAGTGTGCCACCTTGCGTTTTAGGTGGTATAATGGTGCTACTTTTTGGTATCATAGCAAGTGTTGGAATGGAGACTTTGATAAAACATAGAGTTGATATGGATGAACCACGAAATATGGTAATAATCGCTCTTATTTTAGTGCCTTCTCTTGGTGGAATGGTGCTTGACTTTGGTTTTGCAAGTTTTAGTCAAATCGGTCTTGGTGCAGTTGTTGGAGTGATTTTAAATTTAGTTTTACCAAAGAGTAAAAATCAAGCCACAAAAGATTAGGAAAAAGCTATTTTTTTATAAAATAAGCTGAAATTTGGTAATGTTTTTATATAATGACAAAAATTTTAAGGAATTTTGTGATATATCTAGTTCAAACTGATACTACTGTAGGGCTTTTAAGTAGGGATTTTAAAGAGCTGAATTTAGCCAAAAACAGAGACGCTAATACGCCTTGCATACTTACTACAGCTAAATTTTTAGGTCTTAGAGTGCCAAGACCTTTTAAAAATTTAGTGCGAAAAGCTAGAAAAACAACCTTTATCTATCCAAATGCTAAAAGTATACGAGTAGTAAAAGATTGTGAACATGAGAGCTTTTTAAAAGAGCACGGTAGTATGTACTCAACATCTGCAAATCCTCATGGAAAGGGCTTTGATGAAGAGTGGGCAAGAAGCGTAGCTGATGAGATAGTGGGAAATAACTTTTCATCAAAACAAAGCTCTAGAATTTATAAAATTTCAAGAAAAAAGTTAAAGGTTATTAGATGAGAGAGACTATTTCAAATTTGCGTGAAAATGGCTTTGAAGTCGTTGTGGCTGAGAGCGGAGCATGGGCTTTAGTATATGCTAAAGGAATGATAAAAAGAGGAATGAGTGTAGGGCTTGGTGGGTCTGTTACAGTTTCTCAAATAGGTCTTTTGGAGTATTTGGAGAATTTACCAGACATTAAACTCTACAATCAATACGAACAAGGAATAACTGAAACTGATAACTACAATAGACGAAGAATGGGGCTAGTAAGCGATCTATACATCACGGGGTGTAATGCCATAACAAGAGATGGTCGCTTAGTAAATGCTGATGGCAGTGGAAATAGAATAGCTGCTCAAATTTATGGACCTAAAAAGGTTGCGATTTTTGCTGGAATAAACAAAATAGTTGACAGCGTTGAAGATGGATTTAAAAGAATAAAAGATGTCGTTGCACCACTAAATGCTGATAGGTGTAATGAAAGAGCTCTTAGTTTTGGTAAAAAAGCAAGATTTACATCTCAAAATATAGCTAAAAAATGGAGCATAATAGATAGTGATGAACCAGGCAGAACTACCATAGTGCTGATAAATGAAGAGCTCGGGTTTTAGAGCTAAATTTTGTTATGCAAGATTAGATAAATTTTAATGTGTAAAAGCGTGAATTTATTATCACGCTACTTTAGAGTTTAATTAGATATTAAATTTTTAAATACATAACTAGCTAAGAAATTTCCAAATGTTGCAGTTACGCCCATAAAGCTACCAAGATTAGTGCAATTTGGAGTTTCATTGCTATACACTACATCAAAATCCCCGTTAAAGCCACTTTTTCTTAGTTCATATCTAAATTTTCTAGCTAACGCATCATCTTTTGTTTTCCAAATGTTAGTTATAGATATAAGCCCTGGATTTAGGCGTTTTGCTCCACCCATAGAACTAACAAATTTTGGTTTGTTAGTTATTAGACCATCTTTTTTGTTAGCAAGAGCGTTAGCTAAAAAGACCTTAGCAGGAATATCATCTATAGCATCTACAACAAAGTCAAATTCACTAAAGTCAAAGTTTTTTATAAATTCAGCATCAATTTTAGCGTGGATGGCTGAGATTTCAGCCATTTTACTTTTAAAAACTTCTACTTTTTTGCTTCCTAAATTTTCACTTCCGATTTGGCGATTTTGGTTTGTTATTTCAAAACTATCACAATCAATAAGTGTTAAATTCACAACCCCACTTCTATATAAAACTTCAGCACAAACGCCACCAACGCCACCAACGCCACATATTAAAACTTTTGCACTTTGAAGTTTAGAGAAATTTTCATCTCCTACAAGCATTTTGATTCTAGTAAATCTATCTTCTACTTTAGCCACTCTTTTAGCCTTTGTAGTTCTTTGTATTCTGTTAAATTTAGAGTTATTGGAGTTAGGCTTGCATATCCGCTAAATACCGCTTCTAAATCACTTCCAGAGTTTTTACTAGCATCAAAATTCATTGAATTTTGCCCAAGCCAATAATACTCAACGCCCCTTGGGTTTTTAGCTAAAGTTGCATCTGTGTAGTACTCTTTTTCTCCTGCGTGAGTTACTTTTAAGCCCTTAAAATCGCTCTTTGAAACTGCTGGGATATTAAGATTAAGTAGTTTTTTCTCAGGAAGCGGAAAGCCATCTTTAAAGATTTTATCAACTAAATCAAGAGTTATATCACAAGCTAAATCAAACCCATATTTTATCAAACTATCTGCTATATAAAGCTGTGAGACAGCAAGGCTAGAAACTCCTTGAAGCACTCCTTCCATAGCCCCTCCACAAGTGCCTGAGTAGGTGATATCTTCAGCCATATTTGCCCCATGATTTATGCCGCTTATGATAAGATCTGGTTTTTTATCTCTAAAAAGAGAGTGAAGTCCTAAAAAAATACAATCTGCTGGTGTTCCATCATCAACTTTAAAGAAATTATCATCAAGTTTTATCAGCCTTAAAGGTTTAGTTATCGTAATAGAGTGAGCACAAGCTGATTTTTCTATACTAGGAGCAATTACTGTGACTTTGTATTTTGATTTTAAGCTTTTTGCTAGTTCTAAAAGCCCTTCTGCTTCAAAACCATCATCATTTGTTATTAGAATTTCTCTCAATTTATATCCTTTTTTGGCATTATTTTATCATACTTTGGTATAATAACTAAAAATTTAGAGGAAATATGAGTAAAAAATTACTGATTTCAAGCCTAGAGCCATCGGCAAATCTCCATCTTGGTGAAATCTTAAATCACTTAGAAAATATAGAAATTTATGGAATTTTTGATAAAAAATTTGGCACGCCTTATATGGAGAGTAGGGAATTCTCAGCAATGGGTTTTGTTGAGGTTTTGCCACTTATATTTAAGGCAAAAAAGGCTATAAAAAATATGGTAAATTTAGCTAAAAACTGCGATGTTGTGCTTTTAATCGACAGCCCAGCTTTTAATATACCACTTGCCAAAGCTTTGAAAAAAGAAAAAGTTAAGGCTAAAATTATCTACTATATCCTTCCACAAGTTTGGGCATGGAAAAGAAAAAGGGTAAAAATAGTTGAGCAAAATTGTGATATTTTGGCTTCCATTTTACCATTTGATGAGAAATTTTATAGCCGTTCAACTTATGTGGGGCACCCTTTGCTTGATGAGATAAAAGTAGAAAAAACTAGCTATGAAAAAGAGAAAATTTTAGCATTTTTACCAGGGTCAAGAAAGGCTGAAATTTCAAGACTTATGCCTATTTTTAGAAAGTTAGTGCTAAATTTTGACGAATTTAGGAAAATTTTAGTTATTCCACCGCATCTTAAAAATAGCCAAATTTATGGAGATATTAATGGTTTTGAGGTTTCATATAGTACGCCTGAAGCTTTAAGTATTAGTGATTTTGCTTTTATTTGTTCAGGAACTGCTACTCTTCAAGCAGCTCTTATTGGCACCCCTTTTGTTCTTTGCTACAAAGCAAAAAGCATAGATATATTAATTGCCAAAACTTTTATTGGCAAAAGGATAAAGCATGTAGGACTTGCTAATATTTTCTTTGATTTTATGGGCAAAGACTCACTTCACGAAGAGCTGATTCAAAATGAAGTCACAGTAGATAATCTACTAAAAGCTTACAAAAACCATAACGCTATGAAATTTAAAACTGCCAAAGATGAGTTAAAAGAGTACTTAAAATTTGGCAGCAGTAAAAATGTAGCAAATTTTATAAAAAACAGTTAAAAGGAAAAAAATGACAGAACCAATGACACTATATGGATTTGAGAAAATAACAGCAGAACTTAAGGATTTAAAGCTAGTTCAACGCCCACAAGTAGTTGAGGAGATTGATATAGCTAGAAGTCATGGAGATTTAAAAGAAAACGCTGAATATCATGCCGCAAGAGATAAACAAGCTTTTATAGAAGCAAGAATAGCTGAAATTTCAGATATAGTCTCACGCGCACAAGTTATCGACCCGAGTAGTTATGAACATGATAAGGTAAAATTTGGCTCAACTGTAACAATACTTGATGTTGATACAGAATTAGAAAAAACCTATACAATAGTTGGAACTAGCGAAAGTGATATAAACAAAGGTTATATCAGCATAAATACCCCACTTGCAAAACAACTCATAGGCAAAAAAGAAGGAGATGAGCTAACTTTGAATTTGCCAAATGGTAGAAGTGATATAGAAGTAATTAAGGTTGTTTATAAGGAGATAAAATTTGACTAAAAAAGTTGGGATTATAGGCGTTAGTGGATATACTGGACTTGAGCTTATAAAGCTAATCTTAAATCATCCTTATATGGAAATTTCATATCTTGCAGCAAGCAAAGAGAGTAAAATTTGTGAAATTTTTCCAAGTTTAAAAGGGGTTTTTGAATTTGATGTAAGTATAGCAGATGCGAAAATAGCAAGCCAAAAATGCGATTTAGTTTTTTTAGCCTTGCCACATAAAACGGCCATGAGTTTTGCTAAAGAGATACTTAAATTTAACACAACTAAGGTTGTTGATTTATCGGCTGATTACCGTTTAAGTTTAGAAAATTATGAGAAATTTTACTGCCTACATGAAGATAAAGAAAATTTAAAAAACGCAGTTTATGGACTAGTTGAGTTAAACCGCCAAAAGATAAAAAGTGCAAATTTGGTGGCAAATCCAGGGTGTTATCCAACAGCTTCTTTGCTAGCTATTATTCCATTTTTAGAGTATATAAATGATGATGTGTTTATATCAGCACTAAGTGGAGTAAGTGGTGCAGGTAAAGGTCTAAAAGAGAGTAGTCATTTTGTAAGCGTAAATGAAAATGCAAATTCATATAGCCCGCTAACACATCGCCATACTCCAGAGATAACACAAATGCTTTCGTTAGTAGCTAAAAGAGCGATAAATGTGAGCTTTGTTCCACATCTTATACCGCTAACAAGAGGCATGTTAGTAAGTGCATTTGTTAGTTTAAAAACTAAAATAGACCCTTTGGAAGTTTTAAATAATTTCTATAAAGATGAAAAATTTATAAGAGTAAGACAAACTCCAGTTAGTATAAAAGATGTGGTAGGAACAAATTTTTGTGATATTTATGCTAAGCAAAATGGTTCTCATCTTTATATAAACTCAGCTATTGATAATCTTTTAAAAGGTGCAAGCTCTCAAGCCTTAGCTAACGCTAACATAATGCTAGGTTTTGATGAGTTGTTAGCTCTTCCAACGGTAGGTAATAGTGTTTGAAGTAAAGTCTGGTGCGGTTTTTGTAGCTGATGCACATGCTAATGTTAACAAACAAGAGTTTAAAAACTGGCTTTTATTTGTTAGTAAAAATCACCCAAATTTTAGTCAAATTTTCTTTATGGGAGATATGTTTGATTTCCTAGCAAATACAACTTATACGCAAAAATTTTATGCTTATGAAATTTCTCTTATAAATGAGTTATCTAAGATTTATGAAATTTACTATTTTGAGGGAAATCACGATTTTAATTTAACAGAAATTTTTCCAAATGTTAAGGTTTTTAGCATAAAAAATCAGCCTGCTATTTTTAGTTCAGAAGTAGGAGATATTTCGCTTAGTCATGGCGATAAATTTATACCTTTTTTTAGTGGAGTTTTCATTAGATTTTTACGAAATAAACCGTTTTTGAAATTTATGGACACTATAGATAAAGCTATGAATTTTAAAATTTCAAAGCTTATTTTAAAATCACAAGAAGATAAAACTCTATATAAAAAACACCCAAATTTTAAGAGCCTTATAGGTAAAAAAATCTCTAAATACAGCACCAAATTTATCATAGAAGGGCACTATCATCAAGATGAAATTTTAGAATTTAACCAAAAAAAATATATAAATTTAAACTCATTTGCTGTAAATCCTAAGGTTTATATAGTAAAATTTCTAAATGATACTGTTATGTTTACAAAATTTAAAGGAGATATGTGATAAAGCTATGTGTTTTTGATTTTGATAGTACGCTTATGGATGGCGAGACTATTACAAATTTTGCTAAGGTAGTAGGCAAAGAAAAAGAGGTTCAAAGTATCACTTCTAGGGCTATGGCTGGCGAACTTGATTTTTATGAGAGCTTAAAACAAAGAGTTAGCTATTTAAAAGGAATAGATAGTAAAAAAATCAAAGAAGTTGCTCAAAATTTACCATTCATAGAAGGGGCAAAAGATATCATTTCTTATCTAAAACAAAAGGGCATTAGGATTATAGTTTTTAGTGGTGGTTTTCATGTGGCAACTGATTATGCTAAGGAGGTTTTGGGTTATGATGCTAGTTTTGCTAACTACTTACATGAGAAAAATGGTGTTTTAACAGGAAATGTTGGTGGCGAGATGATGTTTGGTGACTCAAAGGGGAAAGTTTTAAAAGAACTTAAAGCCATACTTGGACTTACAAAAGATGAAGTCATGTGCGTAGGAGATGGCGCAAATGATCTGTCTATGTTTAAAGAAGCTGGCCTGAAAATAGCATTTTGTGCAAATGAAGTACTTAAAAAAGAGGCGACTTTTATAGTAGATAAGAAAGATTTAAGGGAGATAAAAAAGTATGTATAGTGGAAATTTTAGTCTTTGGTGTGATTTTGTAGAAAGAGATTTTATAAAAGATGATTTTGTAGATTTATTACAAAAAGGCGTTGTAAATGGAGCGACTTCAAACCCAGCTATTTTTAAAAATGCTATTTTAAATTCACCTGCTTATAAGGAGCAAAAAGAGCTTTTTAAAGATAAAAATCCAAAAAAGATTTATGAAATTTTAGCAACTACTGATATTCGTTTAGCAGCTAGAAGTTTGCTGAATAACTACATACAAGAAGATGGCGGGTTTATCAGTATCGAAGTTGATCCAAGATTAAGCGATGATGAAGAGGGGAGTTATAAGGAAGGAAAGAGGCTTTATAGCATTATAGGAATGCCAAATGTGATGATTAAAATTCCAGCTACAAAAGCTGGATATGGTGCGATGAGTGCACTTTTGGCTCGTGGCATAAATATAAATGCTACTCTTATTTTTTCACCTTCTCAGACAAAAGAGTGTTTGGAGGCTATAAAAGAAGGAACCAAACTTTTCAAAAAAAGATTTGGACCTGAAGCAACTCTTCCAAGTGCTGTTATAAGCATATTTGTAAGCCGTTTTGATAGACTGCTTGATTCAAATTTAGAGCCTAATAACCGTGGAAAAGTTGGAATTTATAATGCTACAAAGTGCTACCATATCATAGAAAACGCAAATTTATCCAACGCTAAAGCTCTTTTTGCAAGCACTGGCGTAAAAGGTGATGAGTATGAAAAAAGCTACTATATAGATGAGCTTATGTTTAAAAATTCTATAAATACAGCCCCACTTGATACAATAAAGGCATTTTTAGAAAGCAAAAAAGAGCTTAAAACACCTCTTGATTTAGATGAAATTGATGCTTTTTTAGATAAAATAGATATGAAAAGTGCTTATGAAAAGTTGCTAAAAGATGGCTTAGTGCAGTTTAAAGTGGCATTTGATGAAATTTTAAAAGAGTTGGAATAATAATAAATAGTTGGAGTATAAAATGGTAAATAGAGAACACCCGTTAGTTAAAAGACTTGATAGGTTTTTGGAATTTTTGATAGAAAATGGTGGAAGTGACCTTCATATAAAAGCTGGTGCTGAGACTAGAGGTAGGATTAATGGTAGCCTTACTAAATTTACTAAAACTGTATTTAGCGAGGAGGATTCATTAGAGCTTACAAGAGCACTGGTTGGAGATAGTGGCATAGATGAGCTGCAAGTAAGAAAAAGCCTAGATTTTAGTTATGCACTAAATAAAGACTATAGATTTCGTGTAAATTTATTTAAACAGATAAATGGAATAAGCTTTGTATTTAGAGCAATTCCTACAAGCATACCAACAATTGATGATTTAAAGCTTCCTGAGGTTATTAAAAAAATCACAGATGAAAGCATGAGGGGACTTGTACTTATAACAGGACCAACAGGTAGTGGTAAAACGACAACCATAGCAAGTATGATAAATAGAATAAATCATAGTCGTTTAAGTCATATTGTTAGTATTGAAGATCCAGTCGAGTTTGTTTATAATGATTCAAAATGTATAATAAATCAGCGTTCAATTGGAGAAGATTGTAACACCTTTTCTGACTCACTTCGTGCAGCACTTCGTGAAGACCCTGATATTATATTTGTTGGTGAAATGAGAGATTTAGAAACTATAGACACAGCACTTCACGCAGCAGAGACTGGACACCTTGTTTTGTCAACTCTTCATACAGTAGATGCCAAAGAAACCATAAACAGAATAGTTTCTATGTTTGGTTCTAAAGAACAAGAAAGAGTTAGGTTAAGTCTTGCTTCGGTTTTAGAAGCTGTTATTTCTCAAAGGCTTGTTTTAACAACTGATGGAAAAAGAAGAGCAGCTGTTGAGGTTCTAAGAAAAACTGTTCGTATAAAAGATATGATTTTAGAAAATAGAATTCACGAAATAACTGATGCTATGAAAGAGAGTGGAGATAGCTATGGAATGCAAACATTTGATGAGCATCTTTTAGAGCTGTATAGAGATGGCATTATAAGTAGAGAAGAAGCTCTTGATAAATCAACTATTAGAAGTGACCTTGATTTAGCTATCAAAAATGTTATAGCAGAAAGAGGCGGTAATCAAATAAATGAAGATAATATACCTAAACTAAAAGAGCTATAAGCCAAAATTTAGAAATTTAAGGTATAATCACAAGTTTATTTTATTTTAAAGGAAAAGTGATGTTAGAAGGCATTATTAGAGAGAGTATCGGTAAAAAAGCTTCAAAAGAGCTTAAAAGAGATGGTTATCTGATTGCTAATATCTATGCAAGAGATGTTAAAAATGTTTACGCGGCATTTAAACTAAACGAATTTGTAAAGTATGTTAGAGATAAAGAAAACCTTGCATTTGATGTTAGCGTAGGTGGTAAAACCTATAATGTCATAGTTGAGGATTATCAAAAAGATCCCGTTACAAATTTCTTAACTCATGTGGATTTAAGAGTGGTACTACCTGATGTTAAATCAAAATACAAAGTTCCTGTTAATGTGGTTGGAGTACCAGTTGGTCTTAAAAATAAAGGTATTTTAGTTCAGTCAAAAAGAAGACTTAAAGTTGAGTGTTTAGGAAAAGACTTACCAAATTCATTTACATTAGATGTTACACAACTTGATACCGGTGATAGTATTATTATAAGAGATATAGAAGTTCCAGCTGGTGTTAAAATTTTAGAAGGCGACAATGTTGCTGTAGTTGGAGTGCTTTCAGCATAATATGACTTTAGTTGTTGGTCTTGGTAACCCAGGAAGCGAGTATGAAAACACTCGTCATAATATTGGTTTTATGCTTATAGACCGACTAAAAAACTCAAATTTTAGCGACGTTAGTTCTGCTAAATTTCAAGGTGAGCTATATAAAAATGGCTCACTTTTACTTCTAAAACCTACGACATTTATGAATTTAAGTGGAAATTCTGTAAAAGCTGTAAATGATTTTTATAAACCAGAACGAATTATAGTAATCCATGACGATTTAGATTTAAATTTAGGTGCGATCCGCTTTAAATTTGGCGGTAGCAGCGGTGGACATAATGGCATAAAAAGCATTGACTCACTTATTGGAAATGGATATGAAAGAGTTCGTATTGGTATTGGCAAAAAAGGCGGTGCAGTAGGGCATGTGCTTGGAAAATTCACTAATGATGAGAGCATTTATTTAGAAAAAATTCTATCATATGCAAAAGAGGCTACCTTAGCACTCATAAATGGCGAAATGGATGATATAAAGGCAAGATATAGCACAAAAGAGGTAAAATGAAACTATACTCAAGATATATTGGCTATGTATATATTAAGTATGTTTTTATAGTTTTTATTGCTCTAAGCCTTTTTTATACAGGTGTTGATTTCCTTACAAATTTAGATGAAATTCCAAAAAGTGCAAATTTAGCCTTTCTCTATGCTGGGTTTACCGCAATCAGTGCTATACAATATGTGCTTCCGCTAACTCTTATCTTTGCTATGATTTTAACATTTTTTAATATGATAAAAAATAACGAATTAATAAGTTTTTACGCTCTTGGGATAAGCAAATTCTCAGTTATAAAAGCTCCATTTATCATATCTTTAATAATAACTTTATTTTATATATATCTAAATACCACACCTTTTGCATATGCAAATGAGTACAAAGGAAATTTAGAAAATTTCAACGCTATTGGGCGTATTAGTAACGGTATGTTTTTAAAGCATGATAATAAATATCTCTATATAGAGGCTCTAAATGTTACAGAAAAAGCAGCTAGCAATATAAGGCTTTTTTATATAAAAGATGGCAAGATTGAAAAATCAACCTCAGCTAAAAGAGCTACTTATGATGATGAAAAGTGGACATTTTATGATGAAAACGCTACCATTTTGCCGTTGGAATTTAAGTTAGGCGGCAAAGGGCTTAAATTTGAGTCAAGAGATAAATTTATAGATTTAGATGGCTTTAATCCAGAAGCTATTGAGAAAATTTACAAAAGCTCAAATGTTTACTCTATAAATGACGCAATTGAAGCTATAAAGATATTTAAAAATCAAGGCATTAATGTAGATGGGATTAAAGCAAATCTTTATACACTTATCTTTGGTCCGCTATTTGCACCTTTTATGATGCTTATTTTGTTTTATCGTTTGCCACCAACTGCTAGGTTTTTTAACCTTGCTATTTTAAGTTTTATCTTTTTTGTAAGCACGGTTTGTGTTTGGGGAATACTATATGTGATGCAGCGTTTTGCTTTTAGTGCTGTTATACCTCCTGAAATAGGCGTGATACTACCAGTTATCTTACTGATGCTTTATTCGCTTAAGTCTATTTTTAGTTATCGTTAAGCAAAAAAGTGTAAAATTCAGCCTAAAAAAGGGAATTTATGGATTATCAAGAGTTAAAAAATATTTATGATACACCTTTATACGTTTACAATTTTGATGATATAAAATCACGCTATGAAGCCTTAAAGAGTGAATTTAAGGCCAGAAAATCTCTCATTTGCTACGCTGTAAAAGCTAACTCAAATTTAAGCTTACTTAAGATGTTAGCAGATCTTGGAAGTGGGTTTGATTGTGTTAGTATAGGAGAGGTAAAAAGGGCTATTTTAGCTGGTGCAAAATCTTATAAAATAATCTTTTCAGGTGTTGGTAAAAAAGATAGTGAGATAAAAGAGGCTATAAATCTTGATATATTGATGATAAATGTTGAGAGCAGTGCTGAGCTTTTAAGAGTTGAATCAGTAGCAAAAGAGTTAAATAAAAAAGCAAGGATAAGTATAAGAGTTAACCCAAACATCGATGCAAAAACTCATCCTTACATATCTACAGGGCTTAAAGAGAATAAATTTGGCGTTGATATAGAAAAAGCAAAATCTATGTACTTAAAGGCTAAAAATAGTTCCTTTCTTGATCCAGTTGGAATTCACTTTCACATCGGAAGTCAGCTTTTAGATATCACCCCTGTACACGAAGCAGCAAAGGTTGTAGCAAAGCTTTTAAATGAACTAAAAGCAGTTGATATTGATATTAAATTTTTTGATGTTGGTGGCGGAATAGGCATAAGATATAACAAAGAAGAGCCTGTAAATTTATACCAATACGCACAAGGAATTTTAGAGTCTTTAAAGGGGCAGGATTTAACCATAGTTTGTGAGCCTGGAAGATATATAGTTGGTGAGTGTGGAGAGCTTTTAACAAGCGTGATATATGAAAAAATCAATGATAAGAAGCGTTTTGTGATAGTTGATGCTGCGATGAATGATCTTTTAAGACCTAGTTTATATGGTGCATATCATGAAATTTTAAGTTTAAAAAATACACAAACTTCAAATTGCGATGTAGTTGGTCCAGTTTGTGAAAGTGGCGATTTTTTAGCCAAAGATATAAATTTACCAGATTTAGAAAGTGGCGATCTTTTGGTGGTTAAAAACGCAGGAGCGTATGGATTTACTATGTCTAGTAACTACAATACTAGAGCTAGAGCTGCTGAAGTTGCTATAGAAGCTGGCAAACATAGACTAATACGAAAAAGAGAGAGTTTTGAAGACTTGATAAAAAACGAACTTGTGGAGGATTTTGGTGCAAAATATTGATGATTTAAGAGTTAGTATTGATAGAGTTGATAGTGAAATTTTAAGGCTTATTGATAAAAGAATGAGCTATGTAAAGCAAATTGGCGAACTTAAAAATATAAACGGCTCAACCATTTACCGTCCAGAAAGAGAAAAAGCCATCATCTCACGCCTTTCAAATTTAGAACTAAATCATCTTAACAAAAAAGCCATTGAAGCGATATATTTTGAGATTTTTTCAGTTGCTAGAAATTTAGAAAAACCTCAAGTTGTAGCATTTTTAGGGCCATTTGGAACTTATACTCATCAAGCTGCTAAGGCAAGATTTGGAGCGATTAGTTCGTATACTCCTTTAAGTACTATAGAAGCAGTTTTTACAGAACTTATAAATGGCGAAGCAAAATACGGCGTAGTTCCTATTGAAAATAACACAGAAGGCGGAGTTGGAGCTACTTTTGATTGTTTAGGTGTGTATAATGATAAGATAAAAATAGTAGCTGAAATTTACCTTGATATACATCACTGTTTTGTTTCAAGATATGAAAATTTAAAAGATATAAATAAAATTTACTCCCACCCACAGGGGTATAATCAATGTCTTAAATTCTTAGAAGATCACGCTTTAACTGAGGCCGAATTCATCCCTACAAAGTCTACTGCCTTAGCTGCAAAAATGGCTAGTTCTAAACCAAACTCAGCAGCGATTTGTTCTAAAATAGCAGCAGATTTATATGGTGTTCCAACGATGTTTGAAAAGATTGAAGATAATCTTGCTAATAGAACTAGGTTTTTTATATTAAGTAACTTTAAAAACGCAAAATCAGGACACGATAAAACCTCGATACTAGCTAGAACTGAGCACAAACCAGGAGCTTTAGTTGAGCTTTTAGAGATGTTTAGAAATGAAGGAATTAACCTTACAAAACTAGAAAGCCGCCCTATAAAAAAGAAGGAATTTACTCAACATTTCTACCTTGACTTTGAAGGTCATATCGATGATGAAAGCGTGAAAACAGTTTTAGAAAATGCAAAAAAACAAGGACATGATATTCAGTGGCTTGGTAGTTATATAAATGGAGATGAGAGATGAAATTTAATAAAATACTAGAAAATATCAAAAATTATGAAGCAGGAAAACCAATTGAGCTTATAGTTAGGGAATTTGGTGTAGAGCCAAAAGATGTTTTAAAGTTAGCAAGCAATGAAAATCCAGTTGGAACTAGCAAAATGGTCGTTCAAGCACTTAAAAAAAGTGCAAATAAAGCTCATCTTTACCCAGATGATAGTATGTATGAGTTAAAGGATAGTTTGGCTAAAAAATACTCCATAAAGCCAAAAAACATTATAATTGGCTCAGGAAGTGATCAAGTTATAGAGTTTGTACTCCATGCAAAATGCAGTAAAAATAGTGCTATTTTGGTAGCAGGAACAACATTTTCAATGTATGAAATTTATGCAGCTCACATCGGTGCTAAGGTTTATAAAACCCCATCTAAAAGTCACAATATAGATGAATTTATGGAAATTTATAACTCAAAAAAAGATGAAATTTCAGTTATATTTTTGTGTTTGCCAAACAACCCGCTTGGTGAGTGCTTAGATGCTAAAGAGGTTTTTGAATTTATAAAAAGTATAGACAAAGATACTTTGGTTGTAATTGATGCAGCTTATAATGAGTTTGCCACATATAAAGATAGTAAAAAGCATATCAGCCCACTTGAAATTTCAAAGCTAAAAAACACTATTTATCTAGGAACTTTTTCTAAGCTTTATGGTCTTGGGGGTATGCGTATAGGATATGGTGTAGCAGATGAAAACATTATCTCAAATTTAGCCAAACTAAGACCTCCATTTAATGTTACAACTCACGCATTAATAGCAGCAAATGAGGTGCTAAAGGATAAGGAATTTATTAAAAAAACCTTAGAAAACAATGCTAGCGAAATGGTAAGATATGAGAAATTTGCTAAGAAAAATGGTATTAAATTTATAAATAGCTATACAAATTTTATAACCTACATATTTGATGATAAAAACTCAACTCAAATTTGTGATACTTTACTTAAGCAAGGTATAATCTTAAGAGATTTAAAAGGTTATGGTCTAAACGCTATAAGGATAACTGTTGGACTTCCAAAGCAAAACAAAAGAGTATTAAAAGCGTTAAAGGCTCTTATTTAAGGGGTTAATTTTGGATATCAAAGATAAAAGCATAAAAGAGCTAGAAGAGCTTTCATCAGCTATAAGAGAGAGAATTTTAGAAGTTGTTAGCAAAAACGGCGGACACTTAAGCTCAAATATTGGTGCAGTGGAGTTAATTGTAGCGATGCACTATGTTTTTGATGTTAAAAAAGATCCATTTATCTTTGATGTAAGTCACCAAAGCTATACTCACAAACTCCTTACTGGTAGATGGGATGAGTTTGAAAGCCTTCGTAAATTTGGTGGTATTAGTGGATATACTAAGCCAAGTGAGAGCGAGTGTGATTATTTTGTTGCAGGACATAGCTCAACTTCTATAAGTCTTGCAGTAGGTGCTGCAAAAGCTATAAAGCTAAAAGGTGAAGATAGAATTCCAGTAGCTTTGATAGGAGATGGGGCAATGAGTGCTGGAATGGCTTATGAAGCTCTAAATGAGATAGGCGATATAAAACTACCGTGCGTTATTATATTAAATGACAATGAGATGAGTATAAGTAAGCCAATAGGGGCGTTTAGTAAGTATATAAGTCAGAAAATGGCAGAGCCACTTTATATGAATTTCAGAAATGGACTAAAGGAATTTATAGCTAAAAATTTTCCAGAAAGTGCAACTTATATGGCAAAAAGATTTGAAGAGAGCTTTAAACTTATAACCCCAGGGCTTTTCTTTGAAGATTTAGGAGTTAAATATATAGGTCCAGTTGATGGACATAACTTAGAAAGCATGATAAAGGCTCTAAAAATAGCTAAAACTCTTAAAAAACCAGTAGTTGTTCATGCTCAAACTATCAAAGGCAAAGGCTATAATTTAGCCGAGGATAAGGACGCTAAGTGGCACGGAGTAGGTCCTTTTGATCTTGAAAATGGTAAATCTTTAAAGCGTCAAACCTGTAAAAACGCTACTAAAATTTACTCAGAAAAACTTTTAGAAATGGCTAAAAAATATGAAAATATCGTTGGCGTTACAGCTGCTATGCCAACTGGAACTGGAATGGACGCTTTGATAGAAGCTTTTCCAGAACGCTTTTGGGATGTGGCAATTGCCGAACAACATGCCGTAACTTCAATGGCAGCAATGGCAAAAGAGGGGTTTAAGCCATATATTACGATTTATTCTACATTTATGCAAAGAGCTTATGATCAAGTTATACATGATTGTGCGATTATGAATTTACCTGTTGTGATTGCCATGGATAGAGCTGGAATTGTTGGAGAGGACGGAGAGACTCATCAAGGCGCTTTTGATATAAGCTATCTAAATACTGTGCCAAATTTTACTCTTATAGCTCCAAGAGATGAGGAGAATTTCTGTGAAATTTTAGAGTTTTCCTACTCGTTTAAGACCCCGCTTGCCATTCGTTATCCAAGAGGTGGGTTTTTACTTTGTGATAGTGGCTTAAAGGCTAAAAAAATAGAGTATGCAAAGGGTGAAATTTTAGTTGATAATGCTTCAAATGTTAGCCTAATAGGCTATGGAAATGGTGTTGGTAGGGCATTTTTAGTTATGAATGAGCTTGATTTTAAAGTAAATTTAATTGATCTAGTTTTTGCAAAACCACTCGATGAAGAGATGCTTTTAAATTTAGCTAAAACGTCTAAAATTTGGTATATTTTTAGCGACTCAGCTAAAAAAGGCGGTGTTGGTTCTATAGTGTCTGATTTTTTACAGCAAAAAGAGATTTATGATGTAAAAGTTGTTAGTTTTGAGTATGAAGATAAATTTATACCTCATGGAAGTACGGCTTTAGTTGAAGAGAGTTTAGGACTTGATATAAAAACACTAGCTGAAAAAATAACAAAATAAATTTATATACTTTAAATTTTTAAATATTAATGGCTATATTATTTAAAAATTTTTCCTTAAAAGATAATAAATATTATTTGATATTAACTATATTGAAAAAATTTTAGGTATAATTTGCGAAAAAGGATAGAAAATGCAACATATGAAAATTTTAAAAGATCACGGCTTGAAAGCTACACCTCAAAGGCTTTGTGTTTTAAAACTATTAAGTGAGCACACACATCCAAATATTGACGAGCTTTATGAGGAGATGAGAGATATTTTTCCTTCTATATCGCTTGCTACTGTTTATAAGAATTTAAATACCCTTATAGAAAAAGGTGTTGTTGTTGAGGTTGCAAACTATGGTCAAAAATCAAAGTTTGATATATACCATAGTCCACATATACATGTAATTTGTGAAAATTGTGGCAAGGTATATGACTATCATAATGATATCTCTAAGATTGAAGATTATAAGGAGATGCTAGAAAAAGCCTTAAATAATACTCTCTCAAAACTAAGTATAGTCGCTACCATACCAGATTGTGAGTGTTGCAGGTAAAACTTTAAGCACTTTTTGGTACAATATAGCTATTAATTTTAGGGGGTGGCTATATGGAGATAGAGCGTAAATTTCTGTTAGAAAATGATAGAATTCTTAAATTTATCTATTCTAAGAAAATAACCATCTACAAGTCTAAAATTTATCAATTTTATACCCAAACAACCTCTAATAGCGAAACAAGATATCGTAAAAAGGGTAATCTTTACTATCTTACTACAAAAAAAGGCTCTGGTTTAAGTAGAGATGAATTTGAAGTTGTTATCTCTAAAGATGAATTTAAAGAAGCTTTTGATAAAAAAATAAGCTCTGTTATTTCAAAAGATAGATATAGCTTTGATTATGAAGGAGTTACATACTATGTTGATATTTATAAGGGCTTATTAAGTGGGCTGTATATTTTAGAAATCGAGTTTGAGACTGAAAACAGTGCTTTAGATTTTAAGCTTAGTAGCGAAATATCAGAGTTTGTATCCAAAGAAGTTACACAAGATAGAAGGTATCAAAATAGAAATATTGGGTTATATGGCTTACCAAATTTTGATTTGGATTTAGATAAAACCCTAAATTTATTGAAAAAGTCTCCAAATTTGGAGCTAAATTTTCCAAGTTATATCGATGCTTATCATGGCTTAAGAGTGCTTTTAAATCATTTCTACTCTAAGATTAAATTTCATAAAAATGAGTATGAAAATACTAAAAATCCAGAAAATCTTCACCAGCTTAGAGTAAATTTAAGAAAAACTAGAAGCCTTCTTAAAAGCTCAAAAGATCTGTATGACGAAAAGATATTATCACAAATTTTACAAACCCTTAAAGATGTAGCAAAAAGCACAAATCAAAGAAGAGATTTCGATGTTTTTATAGAGTATTTAGAAGGAATTGAAGGCTCAAAAGATGTAGTTAAAAGCCTTAAATTTGTAAGCAATAACCAAAGTTTGAAAGCTAACTTTGATGATGAGAATTTTATAGACCTTGAGAGTTTACTTGCCGATAAAGATGGATTTTATAGTACAAAATGTATATATTTAAAGCCATATATCTCAAGAGTTATAAGAAAAGAGATAGTAAAAATAGAAAAAGATCTACTTAGGCTATCAGCTGAAGTAGAAAATGAGAAATTTCACAATACAAGAGTTGAGTTAAAACGCCTTAGATATCTGCTTGAGGGCTTTGGAGCAATGTTTGAAATAACTGCTATTAATGAGCTTTTTAAAAAGCTAAAATTTATGCAAGAACTATTTGGCAAGCTTCAAGATAGGGATGTTTGGTGTGATATTATTGATATGTATGATAAAGGGGAGTTGGGGGATTTTTTAAGAAATCAAAAGAGTGAAATTTCAGTTGAGATGTTTGAGATAAGGGGTGAAATTTTAAGCTATAGGGCTAAATTTCTAAAGTCTACTAAAAAAGTTTCAAGAGTTTTAAAAGCTTATTATTAAAGGAAATTTATGAAAAATCAAAATAAAATCATAGAGATGTTTAGTGCAATAGCACCAACTTATGATAAAGCAAACCGCGTTATGAGTATGGGTCTTGATATTCAGTGGAGAAAAGATGCAGTAGCAGCGGTTTTAGCAAATTTTATCAACCGTGATGTAAGTGTAGCTGATATAGCCTGCGGTACAGGCGACATGATGGGGCTTTGGTATGAAAGAGCTAAAGGTTATAATGCAAATTTAACACGCTTAGTTGGTGTTGATCCAAGTAGTGGAATGCTTAAAGTTGCTAAAGAAAAATATCCAAAATTTGAATTTATACAAGCTCACGCAGCCGATACAAAGCTAGAAGAAAAATCAGTTGATGTTGTAAGCATAAGCTATGGTATAAGAAATGTGGTTGAAAGAGTTAAGGCTTTAGAGGAATTTAACAAAATCTTAAAAACTGGCGGTTATTTGGTTGTTTTAGAATTTACAAAGCCATCAAAAAACGGACTTGTAGCAAAAGCAAGGGATTTTTATATAAGCAAGATTTTGCCAAAAATAGGTGAGAAAATTTCAAAAAACAAAGAAGCTTATGAGTATTTGCCAAACTCAATTGAGCAGTTTTTAGATGTTGAGACATTTAAAAGAGAGCTATTAAATGCTGGTTTTAGCGTAGAAATAGCAAAAAGCTATACATTTGAAGTATCAACTCTATTTTTAGCTAAGAAAGTAAGGGATTTATGAGTTTAAGCGTAAGTGAGCTAAATGAGCAAGCTAAGACGCTTTTGGAGCTAAATTTCGCTGATGTTGCAGTTAAAGGTGAGATTTCACGCCTTACTAAAAACCAAAGTTCAGGACATTGGTATTTCACGCTTAAAGATAGCAAGGCAAGTATCTGTGCTGCTATGTTTAGGTTTGCAAATCAAAAGGTGAAATTTGAGTTAAAAGATGGCATGGCAGTAGTTGCTAGTGGCAAGGTTAGCATTTATAGCCCAAGTGGTTCGTATCAGCTTATAGTTAATGCCATTAGACCAGAAGGCGATGGTGAGCTAGAACTTGCTTTTAAGCAGCTTAAAGCTAAACTTGAAGCAGAAGGGCTTTTTGATCATAAAAAGCCACTTCCAAGTTTTCCAAAAAAAGTTGCTATTATTACAAGTGCTACTTCAGCAGCTTTTGCTGATATTGTAAGGACGGCTCAAAGTAGAGGGTTTGGTTGTAAATTTTACTTGTATAACTCACTTATGCAAGGCGATAGTGCAGCTTACAGCGTGATTAATGCCTTAAAAAAAGCTGATACAAAAGGCTATGATGCTATTATTATAGCAAGGGGTGGTGGAAGCAGAGAAGATCTTTGGTGCTTTAATGATGAGGATTTAGCAAGGGCTATTTTTGCAGCAAAAACGCCAATTATTTCAGCCATAGGTCATGAGATAGATTTTAGTATATCAGACTTTGTTGCTGATCATAGAAGCCTTACGCCAACAGCGGCGATTGTTGATTTGCTACCTGATTCTATGCAGCTTATGCAATACCTTGACATGAAAGAAGCTGAGATTAGAAAAGTACTTGATTTAAAAATTTTAGAACGCAACAGTTTACTTAAAAATCTAAATTTAACGCTAAAAAGCAGAGCAGTAAATAGTAAAATAGAGATAAATTTAGCGAATTTAAGAAATTTTGAGTCTAAATTTAAGAATTTATTAGAGCATAAATTTAGTAAATTTGATCAAATTTTAAGGCTAAAAGGGGCGATTTTAGAAGAGAAAAAGAGCTATTATGAACTAACTAAAAATTTCGTCCAAATTCAAAAAGATAGTGTAAGTGTAAATTTAGCTAGTTTAAAAATAGGTGATAACATAACTATCTACTCACAAGATAGTAAAAAACAAGCAATTATAAAGGGGTAAAATGAGAGTTATAAATTTTAACGCAGGACCAAGTGGAATGCCACTAAGTGTATTAGAAAAGGCAAAAGATGAGTTTTTAAGCTATAAAGGTTTAGGATTATCAATAATTGAAATGTCACATAGAAGTGCTGAATTTGAAGCTATTGTAGAAAGTGCTACAAGTAAAGTTAGAAAGCTTTATGGTTTTGGAGATGAGTATGCTGTGCTATATCTTCAAGGTGGAGCGAGCTTGCAGTTTGCTCAAATTCCTATGAATCTAAGCACTGGCAAAGTTTGTGAGTATATAGATACTGATACATGGACAAATAAAGCCATAAAAGAGGCAAAAATTTTAGGGGCAAATGTCAAAGTAGTAGCAAGTAGTGAGTCTGAAAATTTTAACCATATTCCAGCTACGACACAAGATGATTTTAGCAAGGATGCTGATTATACTTATATATGTTCAAACAACACAATAAGAGGAACACAGTATAAAGAATTTCCTAAGAGTAAAAGCACTCTTGTTATAGATAGTTCAAGTGATCTTTTCTCAAGACCGATTGATATATCAAATGTTGGGGTTTTTTATGGTGGTGTGCAAAAAAATGCAGGTCCAGCTGGCGTTACTTTAGTGGTTATCAAAAAAGAGTTGGCTAACAGGGTTAATGAGAGTAAAGTTCCAAGTATTTTAAGATATACAACGCAAATCAAAGCAAACTCTATGAGCAACACACCAAATACATTTGGCATCTATATGTTTGATTTGATGCTTGATTGGGTTATTGAAAATGGCGGTCTTTTAGGCATGCAAAATAAAAATATCCAAAAAGCTAAGCTTTTATACTCTGCTATTGATGAGATGAGTGAGTTTTATAAAGGACACGCTAAAGTTGATAGTAGATCTTTGATGAATGTGACTTTTAACCTTGCTAGTGCTGATCTTGAAAGTAAATTTGCCAATGAAGCTAAAGAAGCAGGCATGATAGGGCTAAAAGGTCATAGAAGTGTAGGCGGAATAAGAGCGTCTATTTACAATGCTGTAAGCTTAGATGATGTTAAGACTTTAGTAGAGTATATGAGAGAATTTGCTAGGAAAAATGGTTAAATTTAGATAGCTTAACATTAAAATAACTTGAATAAATTTTAATTTTTATAAATTTATTCAAGTTGTTAAAAATACCTATTGCTAAAAAATTTATAGAATTTACTCCATTTTACAGTAAGTTTAGCAAGAAAAATCTACTAAATTTGGCTTAACAATTCTGAGATAATCTTTTGAATTTAGTACTATAGAGTGGTCAAGTAGTCCAGCATTAAAAGCTATTTCATCAAATTTATCAAAGATTTTAGGATCTGCTATTAGCTCAAGAGAGCTATTAAAACTAAATGGAGGAACTGAACCAATCTCGCAATCTGTTAGCTTTAAAACCTCACTAGGGCTTACAAGGCTAACTTTTTTAGCACCATAATGCACGGCGATTTTAGATAGATCTGCTTTTAAATCAGCAGACAAGATAGCTAAAACATATCTTTTTTCTATGCCGCCTTTTGCTATACAAACCAAAGCCTTTGCACCTTGACCAATGATAGTGCCACGCATTTTAGCAACTTCCTCGCTAGTTTTAGCTGGGGCGTGTTTTAGGACTTTAAATTTGGCATTTTCTTTTGTTAAAAGCTCGCAAATTTGGTTAAAAATTCTCTCTGACATTATAAATTTCACCACCAAATTTAAGCAAAGCAGACCCCCAAGTAAATCCACCACCAAACGCATCAAGCAAAACCAAATCACCTTTTTTAAGTTTAGAATTTTCATAAGCAAAATTTAGAGCCATAGGTATAGAAGCACTTGATGTGTTGCCGTATCTGTCTACTGTAACTACGCATTTATCATCATTTAGCTCAAGTCTTTGCTGAACAGCTTTGATGATGCGTAAATTCGCTTGATGAGGTGCAAAAAGATCTATATTTGAAGCTTGAATTTGGTTTTTTTCTAAGATATTTAAAACATCATTAGTTAGCGTTTGCACAGCTACTCTAAAGACTTCATTTCCTTTCATATGGATAAATTGAAGCTCATTTTCTAGCATCTCTTTACTAGCTGGATTTATGGATCCACATCCTGGAGTTATGAGCAAGTCGCCTTTGCTACCATCGCTTGCTGTGTGGGTGTCGATGATGAAATTTTCATCCTTGCTTTGTGATATTACAGCTGCTCCAGCACCATCGCCAAATAAAACACAAGTCGTTCTATCTTTCCAATTTGTGATGGCACTTAGTTTTTCAGCACCTATGATTAGGACATTTTTTTTAATACCGCTTTCTACAAGAGCTTTTGCCATTTCTAAAGCATAAACAAAGCCCGTACAAGCTGCACTTATATCAAAAGCTGTAATGTTTAAAAGTCCTAGTTTACGAGCAATCTGAGTTGCAGTTGATGGCATACAAAGATAATCAGGAGAGATTGTTGCGCAAATTATAGCATCTATTTGACAAGGGCTTAAATTTGCTCTTTTAATGGCAACTTTTGCAGCTTCGTAGCCTAAATCACTAGTGCTTTCATCCTTTTGGGCAATGTGACGCTGTTTGATGCCAGTTCGTTTTACTATCCACTCATCGCTAGTTTCCACCATTTTTTCTAAATCATAGTTTGTTAGGATACTTTTTGGAGCGTAGGCTGCGATTGAAATAAGAGATGCTTTTATCACTTTAGATTTCCACTTTGTTCTTTTAGTCTGTTTTCAATAATATTTTCAATATTTGAGTTTGCAAATTTTAAAGCTTGAAAAATAGCGTTTTTTATAGCTTTTGGTGAGCTTTTGCCATGGCTTATGATAACGCAGTCCTTTACGCCAAGAAGCGGTGCTCCGCCGTACTCATCATAATCAACATATTTTTTTACATTATCAAATGCACCCTTCATTAGCAAAGCTCCAAATTTTGCTAGTAAAGAGTTTTTAACTTCATTTTTTATAAATTTACTCATAGCACTTGTTGCACCTTCTGCTGTTTTTAAGATGATATTTCCTATAAAGCCATCACAAACTACAACATCAAATTCACCACTAAAAATATCACTTCCTTCGGCATTTCCTTTAAAAGCATCTAAATTTCTAAGTAATTCTCTAGCTTCTTTTGTAACTTCATCGCCTTTTGAGTCCTCTTCACCATTTGAGACAATGCCCAATCTAGGGTTTTTTAACCCCATTATCTCTTTAGCGTAAGCTACACCCATTATGCCAAATTCATATAAATTTCTAGCTTTACAGTCCACATTTGCTCCAACATCAAGGACTAAAACTCTGCTTTTATTTACAGTTGGCATTAAGGTTGCTATAGCTGGGCGATTTACTCCTGGAATTCTACCTACTCTAAGTGTGGCAAGGCTCATAGTAGCTCCACTATGCCCAGCTGAAACTACCGCGTGGCACTCTTTATCTCTTACAAGTTCTACAGCTTTGTAGATACTAGTTTCTTTTCTTTTTAGAGCATCTGTTGCATGATCACTCATTTCTAAGATTTCACTAGACTCTACAAAACTAACTCTATTTAGTAAATTTGTAGGTATTAAAGGCTTTATTTGACTACCGATAAGCGTAACGACAAAATCATCTCTTGCTTCAAGAGCTTTTATAACTCCTTCTACTATGGGTGCTGGACCAAAATCCCCACCCATAGCATCTACAGCGACTTTAATCATTAGTATTCGCCAGTTGTTTGATTTGCACGGTGCGGCATTTTCCAACTACCATCTTTATCTTTAACAGGTGTTGGAAGGGTAACTTTATAGTGAGTTCTTCTCTTTGCTGCACGAGTTTTACTAACTCTTCTTTTTGGAACTGCCATTTTATACTCCTTTATAAATTTTCACAATTTTTACAGTAAAAGTATCCAGCTTTAAGGCTTTCAACTTCGCTGTGTAGAATTTCATCAATTATAATTGATCCAAAAAATTCCATAACATCTAAATTTTCTGTTTTACAAGCACCATCGCTTAGTAAAAGATCAACGCTCTCATTGACCAAAATCTCCATATCATCACCACATCTATCACAAATATGTGGCAAAACTCCTGAAATTTGACCTTTGCATTTAACTAAATTCAGCGATTTTCTAGATAAATTTCCACTAAATTTAAGTGAGTCCTTTGTTATTTCAAAGGGAAAAACATCTCCTTTTACTCTATCAAATGGTATGCTTAGCAAATTTCTCTACTTGCAAAGAAAAACGCTATTTCATTAGCTGCATTTTCTAAACTGTCACTTCCGTGAACTGCATTTGCATCAATACTCTCAGCAAAATCAGCTCTAATAGTACCTTTTGCAGCCTCTTTTGGGTTTGTTGCACCCATTAACTCACGGTTTTTAGCTACAGCATCTTCACCTTCTAAAACCATAACAACAACTGGACCACTTGTCATAAAATCAACTAGTTCGCCATAAAATGGTCTATCTTTGTGAACAGCATAAAATGCACCAGCATCGCATTTACTAAGTTTTAGTTTTTTAGCCGCTGCAACTCTTAGTCCGTTTGTCTCAAATCTATCTATGATCTTTCCAATCACACCTTTTTTTACAGCATCAGGCTTTATAATAGAAAGCGTTCTTTGCATAAAATCTCCTTTGATAATGATAAAATTCTGAAATTTGTAAGCTATAACTATATCGTAATAAATGTTAAGATAAGTTTAAAAGCTCAAATTTTTTTGAGCTTTTAAAAAAATTAGTCAGCAACAGCTACTGTGCCATCTCTCTCATCTGTACCAATCTCTTCTCTAAATGGTTGTCCATCAACCACATCACTCCACACTATACACTCATCTGTTGGACAGGCGTCCGCACAGGCTGGAGAGTCATTATGACCAACACACTCTACACATTTATCAGGATATACATAGTATATATCTTCGCCATTTGGGTTGTCACTATCATCAACAATCGCTTCAACTGGACATTCATCTATACATGACCCACATGAAATACAGGTATCAGTTATTAATACTGCCATTATAAACTCCTTAAAATTTTAAATTATTTGAAATGATATCATACCAGTAATTAATAAAAACTAAATTTATAAGTTACAAAATTTCCTAAAATTTATAGTTGATAATAGCAATCAAATTAAAAAATTATTAACTAAGCGGAGCTATAATCTCGCAAACAATAAAAATTATTAAGGAGAATTACATGTTAGTAACAAAAAAAGCACCTGATTTCACAGCTACGGCGGTTTTGGGTAATAACCAAATAGTAGAGGATTTTAATCTTTATAAAAACCTAGGACCAAAAGGAGCGGTGGTATTTTTCTATCCAAAAGATTTTACATTTGTATGTCCAACTGAGATTATCGCTTTTGATCATAGATATCAAGACTTTAAAGATAGAGGCATTGAAGTTATTGGAATTAGTACAGATAATGAGTTTTCTCACCTTGCTTGGAAAAACACTCCAGTTAATAAAGGTGGTATCGGTCAAGTTAAATACCCACTAGTTGCAGATCTTACAAAAGAGATATCAAGAAATTTTGATGTATTATACGCTAATGCGGTAGCTTTAAGAGGATCATTCTTGCTAGATGCTGATGGAACTATAAGACATATGGTACTAAATGATGATGCGCTTGGTAGAAACATTGATGAGATGATAAGAATGGTTGATACAATGATTTTCACAAATGAAAACGGTGTTGTTTGTCCAGCAGGCTGGAATAAAAACGATGAAGGTATGAAAGCTAATCCAGAAGGCGTTGCTGATTATCTAGGTAAAAATTCAGACAAACTTTAATATTTTAGGGGCTAAATTTAGCCCCCTTTATTTCTTATAAAAATAAATTTCAAAACTAAAATCCCTAATTTAAAAATTTCATATCTATAGTAAAATACAGCTAAATTTTTGTATAATACACAAATTCTAATGGAGCAGCAAAGAAAGTTTATGAAAGAATTTATAAAAGATAGTGCTTTTAAAATTTACAACACCCCATCTTACATGGTGAGTTTATATATGTTTATAGGGGTTGTTTTTTTGATAAAAGTTACAGATGGGTTTTTTTGTAAATTTCTATATTTATTAGCCGCGATATTTCTTATGCTATTTTTTATCTCTTTTGCTGGCTTTGTTTATAGAGAATTTAACAGACTTTATGAGAGAATTTCAATGTATTTTGTAGTAAGATATCAAAGAAATTTGTATAAAAAGTACCAAATTTCCCTACAAGATGCACAAATTCAAAAAGAGCAAAAAGAGTTTTGGCAAGATAGATATATGCGTGAAGAGTATGAGAAAAAGTATTGGCAAAAGCTTTTTTTTAGTAAGAAAAACAAAGAGGGCTTTGATAGTTTGACAAAAAAAGAGCTAAAAACCATATATAAAAAAGCTGTAAATTTATGCCATCCTGATAAAGCTAAAAAGAAAGATGAAGCAAATGAGGTTTTTATAGAACTTCAAAGCGCATACGAATCAAGAGATAGTTCAAGGGTTATTTCTATATATATAAATTTGCTTGTGGATAGATATAAATTAGATTAAATTTACTAAAATAAAAGGATGAAAGGTGAGTATACAAGAGAGTTTGAAGTATTTTTTCTTAGGTATTAAGCAAAGTGATGAGCCATATCTTTATAAAAATAAAGATCTAACAACTCATGGAGTCATCATCGGTATGACAGGAAGTGGTAAAACTGGACTTGGAATCACTCTTATTGAGGAAGCAAGTCTTGATAATATACCATCAATTATTATCGATCCAAAGGGCGATATGACAAACCTTGCTCTTGCTTTTCCTGATATGAAAGCAGATGATTTTTTACCTTATATGGATGAGAGTGAAGCACAAAATAAAGGATTTAGCACTAAAGAATTAGCCATTAAAACTAGTAGTAGTTGGAAAAACGGCATTGAAAATTCATTTCAAAGCCTAGAAAGGGTTAAAGCCTATAAAGATAGCGCTGATGTTAGAATTTATACCCCAAAAAGTAGTGCTGGACTAGGCGTTAGCTTGCTAAGCGATTTTATAGCTCCTGTAGGGCTAAATAGTGAGGATTTAAACAGCTACATTTCAGCCATTACAAGTTCGATTTTATCTTTACTAAATGTCGATAGCGAGAATTTAGCCGCTCCTGAAGTTGTGCTTTTACAGCAAATTTTCTTAGAGAATTTCTTAGCTAATAAAACAGTAACAATAGCTGATCTTATCCACCAAATAGCCACTCCGCCATTTGAAAAAATAGGAGTTTTTGATGTTGAGACATTTTATCCACAAACTAAAAGAATGGCACTAGCTATGAAACTAAACTCGCTTTTTGCAAGTCCAAATTTTAAGATGTGGTGTCAAGGAGAAAGACTTGATATTTCAAATATGCTTTTTGATGAAAATGGCAAAGCAAGGTGCAATGTTTTTACGATTTCACATTTAAATGATGATGAAAGAATGTTTTTTGTAACGCTTTTGTTAAATGAGATTATACGCTGGATGAGAACTACTCAAGGAACTAGCAGTCTTAGAGCTATAGTTTATATGGATGAGATATTTGGATATTTTCCTCCAACTTCAAATCCACCTAGCAAAACCCCGATGCTTACACTTTTAAAACAGGCTAGAGCTTATGGTGTTGGGCTTGTTTTAAGCACGCAAAATCCAGTAGATTTAGATTATAAAGGGCTTTCAAATATCGGTACTTGGTTTATCGGTAGACTCCAAACCGCTCAAGATAAAGAAAGAGTCATAAGCGGACTAACTGGAATTAGTGGCAGTGCTATGCAAAAAGATGAAATTTTAAAGCTTTTATCAAATTTAGAAAAGCGTAAATTTCTAGTTAAAAACATAAATGAAGATGGCTTAGAAGTTATTGGCACAAGATTTGCACTTAGTTATTTAAAAGGTCCTTTAAGTAGTGAGCAAATTTCAGATCTTATGGTGGATAAAAAAAAGAGCATAAAAACAAATGTTACGACTGATATTTCTGGGTTAAAACCAGTAATATCTTCAGATATTAGTGAAGTTTATAGCTACACAGGGGATTTAAATTTATCACCATATCTTCTTGGAACTGCAAAGGTTAAATTTAGCCATAATGATTTAGTCGTAGAAAAAGATATAAATTTACTATATCCACTTGCTGGAGTAAATGAAGTAAACTGGAGCGATGCAGAAAAAACAGATGTCGCTTTTAGCAGTATAAAAAAAGATGACTCAAAATACATAAACCCGCCAAGCTTTATCACAAGTAGCAGGAATTTTAACGAATTTGAAAAGAGTTTAAAAGAGTATATTTTTAGAAATGTTAAACTTAAGCTTTTTACTGCTTTAGGCATTACTTCAAATTTTGGCGAAGAAAAAAGTGAGTTTTTGTTAAGACTTCATGATAAATGCAATGAAATTTTAGAAGCTAAAACTGATAAAGTAGAAGAGAAATTTAAAAAAGAAAAGCTAAAACTAGAAGATAAACTTAAAAAAGCACAAGTTAGAGTTGATAGAGAAACTGCTGATGTTAAATCAAGAGGGCTTGATGCGGTTATTAATATAGGAAGTGCGATTTTAGGGGCTTTTCTTGGAAGTAAAACAGTAAGCAAAACAAATATGGGCAAGGTTGCAACTAGTGCAAAAAGCGCTGGAAGAGTGCTTGATGCTAGAAAAGATGTAGAATTTGCCAAAGAGGCACTTTATAGCGTAGAAGCTGAGATTGAAGATTTGGTTGCTAAAAATCAAAAAGAGCTTGAAGAGCTAAAAGAAATTTATAACATTAAAAATTTAGAGATAAAAACAAAGGAAATTTCAGCCAAAAAAAGCGATATATTTAATGAAAAAGTCTATCTTTTATGGAAAAGTTAGGCTAAATTTGGTATCATCACGGCTTTAATAAAGGATAAAAATGAGTATAAATTTGATAATGTATATTTTAGCTTATATTATAGGAAGCATTCCTTGTGGGTTAATGATTGCTAAATTTGTAGGCGGGGTTGATATTAGAAAAGAAGGTAGTGGAAGTATCGGTGCTACAAATGTATTTAGAGTTTTGAATTCTCACGGCGTTAAAAATGCTAAAAAAATTGGTACTTTAACTATCTTGCTTGATGCTTTCAAGGGCTTTATACCGATAATGATCGCTAAATTCGCAGGATTTGATATAAATGTGCTTTGGACAATGGGCGTTTTAGCTGTTATTGGGCACTGTTTTTCAGTTTTTCTTAAATTTGAAGGCGGAAAGGGAGTTGCTACAAGTTTTGGAGTATTTGCTGCTTTTCTTCCACTTGAGACGATCATTTCAGTTGCTATTTGGTTTGGAGTTGGAAAATTTATAAAAATTTCAAGTATAGCCTCACTTAGTGGAATAGTAGCTTTTGTGATAATAAGCTTTATATTTCACTATAATATTCCAGGTATAAATACCCACGCTCCGATTTTTGTAGTAGCATTTATTGTTTTTTACAAGCACATTCCAAACATCAAACGACTTATCTTTAAAGAAGAGACAAAAGTTATATAAATGATAAATGTCTTAATAGAAAAGCTTGAGTTTGAGTGTATTATTGGGCTTTTGGATTTTGAAAGAACAAAAGAGCAAAAAATTCAAATTTCAGCTAAATTTAGAGCAGATGAATTCATAGATTATGCAGAGGTTTGTAGCTTTATAAAAGATAAATTTAAACAAGAGAAATTTATGAAAATAGAGGATGCTTTAGCATTTTTTGAGATGGAATTCAAGGCTAGATTTAGCACACTAAAGTTTTTTTATATGAAAGTCTTAAAGCCACAAATCCTTGCTCCAGCGATAGTTGGAGCTGAAATTTCAAAGAATTATTAAAAATATTTTAAAAAAACTTGAATTTATCCTTAAAGTTTGATATAATCTTAAGTAAATTTTTAGCTTAAAGGAATAATAATGCGCATTTTGATAGTTGAAGACGAAGTTACACTAAATAGGACTATTAAAGAAGGGCTTGAAGAATTTGGATATCAAGCTGACCCAGCTGAGAGCTTTAGTGATGCTGAGTATTATATCGGTATAAGAAATTATGATCTTGTTTTAGCTGACTGGATGCTGCCTGATGGAGATGGAATAGATCTTATAAATATCGTTAAACAAAAAAGCCCAAGAACTTCTGTTGTCATAATATCTGCAAAAGATGATAAAGATAGCGAGATTAAGGCTTTAAGAGCTGGAGCGTGTGATTACATTAAAAAGCCTTTTGATTTTGATGTTTTAGTTGCTAGGATAGAAGCAAGGCTTAGATTTGGTGGAACAAATGTTATACAAGTTGAAGATCTTATTATAGATCCAGATGAAGAAAAAATCATCTATAGAGAAAAAGAAGTAGAACTAAAAGGAAAACCTTTTGAAGTTTTAACTCACCTTGCAAGACATAGAGATCAAATAGTTAGTAAAGAACAGCTTTTAGATGCTATTTGGGAAGAACCAGAACTTGTAACTCCAAATGTTATTGAGGTTGCTATAAATCAAATTCGCCAAAAAATGGATAAACCACTAAACATCTCTACAATCGAGACTGTAAGAAGACGCGGATATAGATTTTGCTTTCCAAAAGATAAATAATAAAGAGCAAATCTAGTGCCAAATAGGAGTCTTAGGGCTAAATTTATACTCCAGCTGATTTGCAGTAGTGCGATGCTAATACTGATATTTTCTGGGATGCTTTATCAATATATAAAGATAAATATCTTTGAAAATGTAGTTCAGGTTTTAAATTCCGAAGCCAAAAGACTCACTAAAGAGTCAAAACTGCCATCAAATTATTCAATTAGCACGCTTGGTCACAACCAGATATTTATAGATACTTATCCAAATACTAGGAGTATTAAAGCTCCAAAATATACTAAAAAAGTGAGTAAAAACAGCAGTACATTAACCCTTGAGTATCCATTTGATAGTAAGGTTATAGCACTTACAACTGACACTACATTTTATAGCAATATCATAAAGCAGATTCTAACTGATATTATCATTATAAATACTACGATGATATTTTTGATACTATTTTTTGCTATGTTTTTATCTCGTTCGCTTCTAATACCTGTAAAAACCATCACAAAAAATCTTTCAAATCTTAATGAAACAGTCCTAAAGCCACTTGATGAGAGTGAGATTCCGCTTGAATTTCGCCCACTTTCAAAAGGTATAAATCGTCTAATAAATAGAATAGAAACATTTGTTAGTTATCAAAAAGAGCTTTTTATTGGCATCGCACATGAGCTTAAAACCCCACTTGCTGTTATGAAAACCAAAAACGAAGTCACTCTTTTAAAGCCACGCGATAATGAAAAATACATAAATACCCTTAAAAGCAACAACGCTTCAATTGATAGTATGAATAAAATGATAGGTTCTATTTTAGAGGTTGGAAGGCAAGAAGGTGCTCATTTTGAAAATGCTGAAAATAAAGAGATGATATCTTTTGTAGAAGAGCTTTTTAAGGGCTTTAGAGTTCTAGCAAAAGCTGAGAAAAAAGATATCATTTTAAAGCAAAACAAAGAAATACTATACCTTCAAATTCGTCCAAATTTACTCATCCATATACTTCAAAATTTTGTTCAAAATGCTGTTAAATTTTCACCTGAAAATTCTACTATACTTATACAAACTAGAGTTACAGCAGATGAGTATTTTAGGATAGATGTCGTTGATGAAGGGTGTGGGATAGATGAATCAAGAGATCTTTTTGCCCCTTTTAGAAGATATGGAGATAAAAGCGGGGCTGGTCTTGGACTATTTTTAGCTAAAGGAGCAGCAGAAGCTATGAATGCTGAAATTTATATAAGAAATAGAAATGATAAAAAAGGTGCTATTGCCACGCTTAGAATTCCTATTTCAGAAGCAAGTAGAAGATTAAATAAAGAAAAATCAGAAAGAGAAGAAGAGTGTCAAAACGAGTAGCAGTTATAGATCTTGGGTCAAATTCCGCTAGAATGGTTATTTTTGAGCGAACAAGTAGGCTAGGATTTTACATTTTAGGCGAACATAAAATGAGAGTTAGGCTTGGTGAAGGGGCTTACGAAAAAGGTGGAGTTATCCAAGAAGAGGCGATGGAAAAGTGCTTTTTAGCTTTTGCTGAGTTTAAAAAACTAATATCAAGATATAAAGTTAGCAAAGTTTTAGCAGTTGGAACTTCAGCTTTAAGAGATGCTAAAAATAGAAGTGAGTTTATCAAAAAAGTAAGAACATTAGGGATAAATTTACGCGTCATTTCAGGCGATGAAGAGGCATATTTAGGCGGTTTTGCAGCTTCAAATTTGTTGCCAAAATTTAGTAAAGCAGTAGCTATAGATATCGGTGGTGGATCTACTGAGTTGGCTTTGATTGAAGATGGAAGAGTTATTGATACAAGATCGCTAAATTTAGGAACCGTTAGGCTAAAAGAGCTATTTTATGATAAGAGAAATTTAAAAGGACTTGATGAGTTTATCAAGGCTAGTTTAGATGAAATTCCTTCAAATTTTAGTTGCGAAAATATCATTGCCATTGGTGGTTCACTTAGAGCCATAAGTAATGCTATTATGGAGATTGAAAGCTATCCTTTAAATTTAGTTCATGGTTTTAAATATGAGTGGGATGAACAAAAAGAGCTATTAAGTGAAATTTCAACTTCAGACGCTCTTGATCTTAATAAATTCGCTATCAAAAAAGATCGTTATGATACCATAAGAGGTGGGGCTTATATCTTTAAAAGTGTGGTAAATTTAATCGGTGCAAAGCATATCACAACAAGTGGAGTTGGAGTTAGAGAGGGCGTTTTTTTAACAAATTTAATCGGTAGAAATGCTAAATTTCCAGCTGGTTTTAATCCAAGTCTAAGAAGCTTAAGAGATAGATTTGAGATGGATTTTAGGCCAAATATAGCTAAATTTGCAAAAGATATATTTGAAGTTTTAAAGCCACTACACGAACTTAGTGATGAGTTTATAAAACCTTTAGTAACAGCAGCAAAAATTTACGATATAGGCTTAAGAGTTAGCTTTTACTCAAAACATAGCCACTCAAGTTATCTTGTATTAAACAGCCTAAATTACGGCTTTACTCATGAAGAAAAGGCTTTGATGGCTATCATAATAAAACAAAATGGTAAAAAAAGCGTTGTATCTGAGTTTTATGATTATAAAATGCTTCTTCCTAGTGAAGATAAGATTGTTTGGCTTGGTTTTATTTTAAAGCTTGCAAAGAGTCTTGATTGCGGTGATAGAAAAGATGTTAGTTTTAATTTTGCAAATTTAACACTTGAAATTTTTGGTCTAAAAGATGCTATTTTTGTAAAAGATAGTGTTAAAAAAATAAGCAAACCTGCTGTTTTTGCTATAACATTTAACTAAATTTGAAAGGAATAAAATGCCACTACTTGATAGTTTTAGAGTTGATCATACAAAGATGAAAGCCCCAGGAGTTAGGCTTGCTAAGACGATGAAAACCCCAAAAGGTGACACTATAACTGTTTTTGATCTTAGATTTTGTACGCCAAATAAAGATATAATGAGCGAAAAAGGCACTCACACTTTAGAGCATCTTTTTGCTGGTTTTATGAGAGATCATTTAAACTCAAATAGCTGTGAGATTATAGATATATCGCCGATGGGCTGTAGGACTGGCTTTTATATGAGCGTGATTGGAAGTCCTGAAATCTCACTAGTTATAGATGCATGGCAAAGATCTATGAGAGATGTTTTAGAAGTAAAAAGTGAAGGTGATATACCAGAGCTTAATGTTTATCAATGCGGAACTTATAAAATGCATAGCCTTGATGAAGCTAAACAAATCGCTCAAAATGTGCTTGATAATGGCATAAATGCGATAGATAATGAATCTATAAAGCTATCTTTTAAGTAAAATTTCAGTTTGAACAAAATTAGCTTTTTATCTAAAAGTTAATTTTGTTTTACTATCTTTGCCAAATTTCTTTATGGCCAAATTTCAGGCTATTGTCTGTAAATTTTGCCCATGAGATTAAAACTGTAAAAATTTCTCCTTTATGAAGCAGAGCAAAAGGAAATTTCTTATAATAAAGCTTTTTTTCCTTTAAATTTGCTCTTTTTAACACCCCTAAAAATTGAAGTCCTTTTATGGCTTTTATTTTTTTAGTATCAACAAAGATTGTTCCGCTAACGCTCTTTTCTAGTCCAAATTTTATATGTTTTGAAGAGCTACTTCCTGCTATTATAAGGGCTGAATTTAAAGAGTCATAAGCATAAAATGAATTTGCACAATATGGCAAATTTTCAGCTATTACGCAAATGGTTAAGATTTCGTTTTCCATGATGAATTTATCAAAATTTTCTCTCATTTTTTAAAACCTTACAAAAATTTGTTATAATCATACCTAAAATTTAAGGAAAACTATGACAGATTTAGAAAAATTAGAAGATATGTTTATGCTCCAACAACGCCTAAATGATGAGACAAATGGTAAAAAATGGGAAGATGGCATCGCACAAAATGGTAAATTAATAAGCTGGAAAAGGTGCATTTATATGGAGTGTGCTGAGCTTTTAGATAGCTTTGCTTGGAAGCATTGGAAAAATGTAAACTCACCTACAAATGCCCAAAATGTTGCAGTTGAGATAGTTGACATTTGGCATTTTATCTTAAGCCTTGTACTAGAAAAAGCCTATCCAAACTACACTATTAGCGATGTTGTAAAAGATGTTGCTTCTGTTAGTGGTTTTGGGGATTTTTGTTCTGATGCTTACGATATGAGCGAGTATAATATCTATGAAATAATGAATGATATTGAGATCATAATCCATGAAACAAGTGGCTTTAACTACCAAATTCACGAGCTTTTGACTCATTATTTTAGACTTGCTCTTAAGTGTGGTGTAAATTTGCATAAGCTTTATGAAATTTATATCGCTAAAAATGTACTTAATAAATTTCGTCAAGACAACGGCTATCAAGATGGCTCATATCAAAAAATCTGGGGCAAAAAAGAGGATAACGAAGTTATGAGTGAGATCTTAAAAGATAGCTCACTAAATGCTAATGAAATTTATAAAGCCTTAGAAAAAGAGTATTTAAAATTTAGATGAGTATAAAACTCTCTTTTAAGGATTTTTTAACACCAAAATTTCTTGGGCTTTCATTTTTGCCTTTTATTATATCAGCAGTTTTGCTTGCTGTTTTTATGATATATGGCGGTTTAGAGCTTTTTGATGCGTTAAAAATAGGGGCAAAAAGTGGGGATTTTAGCTTTTTAGATGAAGAAAAATTTCCACTTATTGCTAAATTTTTAACTTTTAGCATTACAAAGTGGATAATATCAGCTCTTTTTTACTTTGCTGGAACTTTTTTGGTTATAATCTTATCTTTAGTAATCGCTGCTATTGTGATTGGGTTTTTAACTCCAGTTGTGACAAAAGATATAAACTTAAAGTACTATAAACTAAACAAAAAAGATGAGCCAAATTTTATAAGAGTAAGTATTCTTATGCTAAAAGAGCTTGGAATTTTTATACTTTTGCTTTTGATCGCTCTTCCTTTTTTATTTGTGCCACTTGTTAATATTTTTGTTATTCACATTCCATTTTTTTATATGTATTATAAATTTATGCTTATCGATGTTAGTTCAAATGCCCTAAATAAAGAGCGTTTTGAGAGATTTTATGCTAAAGGTGGCGGATATGATTTTATCTTTTTGTGCTTTTTGTTTTATCTTGTTTCGCTCATACCACTTCTTGGAATTTTCTTACAAATTCTTTTTGTTATAAATCTCTCACACAATGTCTATCAAAAAGAGCAAAATTTTAGAGCTAAATATCAACTCTTAGATGAAATTTAGCTAAAAATCTATAAAAATTAGAAGTTAAATTTAAAAAACCTACAATTTTGATAGTCGTTATTAATAATTTTTATTATTGACAAAAATATTTTAATATGCTAAAATTACGTGATTTTGATAATGAAAGGTTGAAAATGAGACAATATGAAACTTATAAATGCCCAAAATGCGGTAATGAAGTAGAAGTTCAAAAAGTTGGCGGTGGCGAGCTTGTTTGCTGTGGCGAAAAGATGGAGTGTATAACAAAAGATCTAACTGAAGTAAACCTTATGAAGGCTTTTGCTGGTGAGTCAATGGCTAGAAATAAGTATGAATTTTATGGAGATTACGCAGAAAAAGCTGGCTATAGAGTTATAGCTGATCACTTCAGAGAAGCTGCTAAAAATGAGAGAAAACACGCTAAAATGGAATTTGAAGCATATAAAGAAAAGATTGGTGTTGATCTAAAAGATATCGGTGCAAACCTGCTTGATGCAGCAGCTGGAGAGAGATATGAACATGAGATAATGTATCCAGACTTTTCTCAAGTTGCAAAAGAAGAGGGGCATAAAGAGATAGCTTCTATGTTTAAAAGAATCGGTGGAGTTGAGGTTGAACACGAAAGAGAGTATCTTGAGTTAAAACAGTTTCTTGATGATGAGAAATTCTTTAAAGATGAGGGTGAGGAAGTCTGGGTCTGTGGAGTTTGTGGCCATGTTCACAGAGGTAAAACCGCACCAAAAGTATGTCCAGTTTGTGATCATCCACAAGAGCATTTCAGAAGAGAATTTTTACTAGCGTAAATTTAAGGGGTTAAATTTAGCCCCTTTTTAGCTTGAATTTTAGAAATTTATTAATTACATAATTTATCGTAAAATATACAAATTTATAATTTTATACTAGGGGTGATTAAAGTCCTTTTATTCTTTTAAGCTCTGGGTCTATAGCTTTTTTATTGCCCGCTCTATCAACACTTACATAAACAACAGTTGCACTTGTTACATGCAGGCAAACTACTGTATTATCGCTAGTAAAACGCTCCACTACTACATTTACTTTAGTTGTTATTGATGTATTTCCAACTGCTACTATTTTTGCATAGCAACTTACTGTATCGCCTATAAAAACAGGCTCTTTAAAGATAACTTCTTTCATCGATATCGTTACAACTCTTTCAGGGGCAACTTCTCTAGCGGCCATAGCTCCAGCTTGGTCTATTCTAGATAAAATCCAACCACCAAAGATATTTCCAGCTGGATTTGTATCAGCTGGCATTGCTACAACTTTTATTCTTAAATCACTCTGTTGTATCATATTTTTCCTTTATTTTATATCTTATAAATTCTATCAAACAAATTTTAACACTATTAAAATTATTACGCTAAAATAATCTATTAGTAAGTTTAAAAGGTTGTAGATGAATAATGATTACAGTAAATTTTTAGAATTTGTAGAAGAAAATAGACAAAAGCTTAATGCTTTATATAAAGATTTAGATAATGATTATGTTAAAAAAGGGCTTCAAATTTGTGACTTTAAAGGCTCAAAAAGTGAGAAAATGGCGGTTTTAAGACGCATAGTTGACTTAAAAACAGACCCACTTTTAATAGAGCTTAAAAAGAAAAATCTAAGTAAGGAAAAAAGCATAGAAATTCGTGATAAGATGTTTAAATATACGGCTTTAATTCATGAAAATATGCATAGAAATTTAGTAAATAAAGCTATGGATTTTAAAGTGTTAAGTAGCTTTAATCTAGCACTCATAAATGGCATACATAAAATAGGGCTTATTTTTAACAAACTTCAACCCCTTTGGCAGCAAAGAGTTATTGATGAAAACTCATTTAAATTTAAAGCTATGAAAAATCCATATAAATTTATAAAAGATAATGCCTTATATCAAAAAACAAGCCGTGGTGAGATTTCTGATAGATGCTATGGGGTGGTAAAATTTATAAATGACAAAGAGGCTGTTTTAGAGCCTTACGCAGTAGCTTTTCCTGAGTTTGCAAAAGAGCTTGAAAGAGCTTTTGATGAGCTTTTAGATGAGCTTAAAATTTATGGTGTAAGTCAAGAAGAGCTTTCTTATATTAGGTATTTGGAGAATTTAAAATACGCTATTTTAGAAACAAATCCTGATAGAGTAATAGATGCTTGGAGAGATGCTGAAATGGCTTGGATGGATACAAAAGGTGATATCCAAATAGGTCATCTGCTTGAGTATTATGAAGACGCTTACACTCATGTAGTTGCCTTAGAATGGGATGTTAGGCTTAAAGAAAATGGCGATTTTGATGATTTAGACTTTAAAAAAGATGTTAAAAAAAGCTTTGGAAAAGTTTATGAAAATATCGGGGCAAATAACTCGTTTATGCGTTCTATGGTTAATTCTAATATTGATAAAACTCAGCTTTATATTTCAACTCCAGCACTTTATTATGGAGCTGATTTAGAAGGTCTTTTTAGTGCTCAAGTTGTTCCAAATGATGAGTTTGTAAGTGCAAATAGTGGGAAAAAAATATTTGCTTTTGTAAAGCATGTTTATGAAGCGGCCAAATCAAGACCATATATGAAAATAGCAAGTGAGATTTTTGAAAAAAACTACTTGGACTATGGACGAGATATCTTAAACAATAAGCCTGAAATCTGGAGAAAAGTTTATGAGATAAGCACAATTGGTCATGAATTTGGTCATCTTTGGTTTATAGATGATAGCACAGAAAATTCTATGAACAAAAGCGGTGTTTTTAAATTTATAGAGGAGTATAAAGCAACAACTGGCGGGTTAATAAATTTCTTTTATAACGAAAAAGCTGAACTTAAAAAGCCAGTATTTGATGAGCTTATCCGTAGAAGTGTAGGGCTTATTGCTTGGCAAGAAGTAGAACATGTTAGGGCGTATTATTGCGAAGGACTTATACATTTAACTTTGCTTTTTGAAAGTGGGGCGTTAAATTTTAATGGTAAAAAACTAATAGTAAATTTAGACGCTTATCCTAAATTTAAAGATTTAACGATAAAAAACTATGAGAATTTAGCAACTCATTATACAAAAAAGCTAGATGCGGCTATATTTTTGGATAAATTTGCTGTTTTTGAAGGTGATGTTTACTTGCCAAAGGATAAAAAAGTGCGAGAATTTGTTGAGTATTATCACGCACTTTATAAGGAAATTGGCAATGAGATTGATGAAGATGCTACGAATTTAGCTTGATTTTTTCTATATCACCGTATCTGAAGTGCTCTTTGATTTTGCCCATAAGTGCGGTGGTTTCTTCATTTATTGGCAAAACTATATGATGACCTTCTTTAAAGGCGATGAAGTAGTTATCTTCGCTTTTAATTACTCTATTAACCGAGTCAAGCTGGAAAATCTCACTTGGCTTTGGCTTTTCTTTGTTATAAAATTTAATCACTCCATCATCTATCTCAAAATTCATCAAAACACTAGAATTTTCTATATTTTTTGCGATTTTAAGATGCTTTAAAAGCAAACGATTATAAAATTTAGGATAAAAAATAAGCCATAAAATAGAAGCAACTATGGCTGTAATAGTAAGAATTGGCACTGTTTTAGCAATACCATCGATGATAATACCAACAAGTAGAAATTCAAAAGGTATAGCATAAGTGCTAATTAGTTTTTGTTTTTTTGCCTTTTTACTGTGAAGTAGCATAAAGGTGTTTAGGTTAATGACATCTTTATCTGTGATGGTAACTCTCATTTTTTTCCTTTTTAAAATTTGGGTATTGTAGCGAAATTTATAAATTTTAGCAAAGTAGCATTTTTTAAGTAAAAATTAGATAAAATGCTAGATTTAAGTAAAATTAAAAGGTTGATTGTGGATTATGATTTTAAATTTGATATGTTGAATTTAACCTTTATTATGGACTTTTCAGCCTTAAAAAGGGAATAAATGAAAGAGCTTTTTAAACTGAGGGGTTTTTTAGTTTTTACTACGATAGTTTTGTTAAATGCCAGCATAGATTTAGGTCATAAGATTACCATACAAAACACACTTGTTAAAAGCTTTACGGGGGATACTTTAGTAACTCTTACAGCTTTAGTAAATTTGCTGATTTTGCTGCCATATGTAGCCTGTTTTTCACTAAGTGGCTTTATAAATGATAAATTCTCACGAACTTTAGTCTCAAGATATGCTGCAGCAAGTGAGATAATCTTTACTGCTTTTATAACAATAGCTTATTTTAACGGCTGGTTTTATTTTGCTTTTGCTATGACAATACTTCTAGCTATACAAAGTGCTATTTACTCTCCTGCTAAATACTCACTCATAAAACAGATCGTAGGTGAGAAAAACCTAGGTCCAGCAAATGGCGTCATAGAAGCGGTTACGATTATTGCCATACTTGCATCATCACTAGTTTTTTCTATCGTGTTTGAAAATTTTGCCGTTGTTTCAGATAATCCTGGTGAAATAATGAAATCAGTTTGGTTTATAGGTCTTATTCTTTTTATAACTTCTTCAACTGAGACATTTTTAGCTTACAGACTTCCTTATTTTAAACCAACTAACAAAGAGGCTAAATTTAAGCCTGTAAAATACATAACCTTTGGCTATTTGCGTGAAAATTTAAGCCTTATTTTTAAAGATAAAAACATCTGGCTTGCTGTTTTGGGACTTTCTATTTTCTGGGCTCTTTCTCAGCTTATAATCGCAGTTTTTCCAGCTCATTATAAATTTATGAGCACAGATGATAATGTTATAATCATACAGCTAATTCTAGCTATAAGTGCCTTAGGGCTTGTGTTTGGGTCTGTATTTGCAGGGCATTGTTCTAAAAACCACATAGAACTTGGTCTTGTGCCACTTGGAGCAGCTTTGCTCTTTGCGTCTTTATTTATGTTTGCAAACGCTCATAGCTTATTAATGCTTGTAGTTTGTTCTATATCTTTTGGGTTTGCTGGGGGAATTTTTATAGTTCCACTTAATGCAAATATTCAGCTTTTTTCAAAAGATGATCACATGGGTAGGACAATTGCAGCAAGCAACTTTATCCAAAACATCTTCATGGTTGGATTTTTAGTTATTGCTATATTTTTCTCAACTATAAAAATGAGCACAACGAATATCTTTCTTTTGGCTAGTTTTACTGCACTATTAGTGGCAGTTATAGCGTTTTATGTTCTAAAAAACATCTCAGTTAGGATAATAGTTTTACCATTCTTTAAGCTTTTTTACACAATTCGTTCACATGGATTAGAAAACATACCAAAAAGTGGTTCGGCTTTGCTTTTAGGAAATCACATAACATGGATTGATTGGCTTTTTATACAGATGGTGGTTAAAAGACCGATTAAATTTGTGATGCATGTTAGGTTTTATGAAGGGCTAGGTGTTAAGTGGCTTTTGAAATTTTTTGGTGCTATTCCAATAGGTGGAAGTTCAAGTAGAAGTGCTTTTGAGACGATAAGTGAAGAGCTAAAAAACGGTAGTTTAGTATGTCTTTTTCCAGAAGGGCATATGACAAGAAATTCTAGAATGTATGATTTTCAAAAAGGTTTTGAAGTAGCAATAAACGGCACAAATGCGCCGATTATTCCTTTTCATATGAAAGGTTTTTGGGGTTCATTTTGGTCTTTGGCAAACAAAGACTTTAAAAAAAGGACAAAAAAACAGAGATTTAGAAGAATTTTAGCTATATCATTTGGTGAAATGATGCCATCAGGATCTAATGCTTTAGAGGTAAAAGAGGCTGTTAAAAAGCAAAGTTTTTACTCCTGGGATCTTTATTTAAAAGAGCAAAAGCCACCACATTTGCAGTTTTTAGATAGTGTAAGAAGAAATTTATTTAAAGTAAATATTGTAAATTTTGATGGTAAAGAAGTTAGAGGATTTGCATTTTTAACTGCTGTGCTTATGTTTATAAAAAAGCTTGATATGAAAGGTGAAAATATAGGAATTTTGCTTCCTCCAAGTGTTGCTTGTAGTGCTTTGAATTTAGCCATTTTTTCTCAGAAAAAAAGAGCAGTAAATCTTAACTATACAATGGGCGATGCTATGCTTGAAAAGTGCGTAAATAAAGCTAAGATTAAAGTTATATTTTCATCAAGGAAATTTATAGAAAAGCTAGAAAACAGAGGTCTTATTATAAATGAAAATGTTAAGTCTAGGATTTATTACCTTGAAGATTTAGCAGATATAGTCTCTAAATTTGATAAAATTTCAACTGCCTTAACTGCTATTTTTATGCCAAAATTTCTTATAAATGCACTATATTTTGATAGTGTTAAACTAAATGATGATGCACTTATTTTATTTAGTAGTGGAAGTGAGGGTGAGCCAAAAGGTATAGTTTTAACTCATAAAAATTTAGTTGCAAACACAAAGCAAATTGCTGATCTTTTAGCATCACCAAAAAATGAGGTAATGTTCGCAAGTCTTCCTGTTTTTCATACTTTTGGACTAACTGTAACTATGCTTTATCCTTTAGTAGAAGGTATTAAAAGCGTTTGTGTGGCAGATCCAACTGATGCTTATACGGTTGGAAAGATGGCGTGTAAATATAAAGCTACGATAATGTTTGGAACCTCAACTTTTTATAGGTTATATATAAAACAAAGAAAACTTGCTCCAGCTATGTTTGATACGTTAAGGTACGCTGTGGCTGGTGGCGAGAAGCTAAATTCGGATGTAAAAAAGGAATTTAGGCTTAAATTTGGTATAAGTTTACTTGAAGGATATGGTACGACTGAGACCGGACCTGTGATAAGTGTGAATTTACCAAATGAGATTGATGAAGGAACATTTAAAGAGAGAATTTTCGAGCGTCCAAATAGTGTTGGAATAGCTTTAGCTGGGACTATTGTAAAAATAGTAGATAAAGAATTTAACGAACTTGATTTGGGTGAAAGTGGACTTATCTTAGTAGCTGGTCATCAGGTTATGAAGGGGTATTATGAGAGTGATAAGGAGTGGAGAGTTAAAATAGATGGATTTACTTACTATAATACCGGCGATATCGGCTATGTTGATGAAAGAGGCTTTATTTTTATAACTGATAGGCTCTCACGCTTTGCTAAAGTAGGTGGTGAGATGATAAGTTTAGCAGCAGTTGAAGAGAGTTTAAGAGATAGTTTTAGCGAAGATGAGATGATAGCGGCAACTAACCTTGATGATGATAAAAAGGGTGAAAAAATCATACTTTTATATGTTGGAAAGAAGAAAAAAGAAGAGCTTTATGAGATAGTAAATGGTTCATCTTTAGCTCCGATTGCTAGACCAAGTGAGGTTATTAAAGTTCGTTCAATTCCGGTTTTAGGTACAGGAAAGGTTGACCTAAAAGGGCTTAAGAATTTAGCTAAGAAAAAACTCGAAGGCGGAATTGACTGGAAATTTTGGGAGAAAGATTAGGGTAGTATTGGGATTAAGTTTGCTGAAAAGTTTTTGTTAATACATTTAATATGATTATTTTATATGTAAACTTAAATTCCGCATTATCATAAAAGTCAATAAAAATTTTTAATTTTTATTGACTTTTATACTTAATTGTATTAGAATGAAAATCACAATAAAAATTATGTGTAAAGGGGGTATAGAATGAAAGCATTGTATGTGGCTAAATATATTTTAGCTAAATGTACTAATGATGGTCACCCTATTAGTAATTTGCAGCTTCAAAAAATACTCTATTATATACAGTATGAATTTTTAACTAAATATGATGAACCGCTTTTTGAAGATGATTTTGAAGCTTGGAAATTTGGTCCAGTAATACCATCTATTTATTATAAATATTGTGCTGGTGGTTCTTTAAAAATTATAAGTAATGATAATGCTGATGAAGATTTTAATGATTTATATTTAAATCAAAAATATGTAATTGACGAAATTGTAGAGAAACAAAGAATAAAATATCCTTGGAATTTGGTAAATGAAGTTCATAAAAAAAATAAGGCTTGGGATAAGGTGTTTTCTCAAGGTGCTGGATCGGGAAAAATAATACAGCAAAAAGACATAAAAGAGAATGGATTTTAAAGATTTGCAAGATAAACATAAAATTATAGATGAAGTTTTATGCTCTCTTTCTAGCTTAAAGCAGATTGATGATAAAAAGATGTTTTATAAGATAAAAGGAAATATAAAAAAGCTTGAAAAAATATATCATTCTGGTTTTAGACATCAATATTCTGAAATTTTTAAAATTTTATCAAGAATAAATGATGATAGCAAGAAAGAGCTCAGCGTAGATCAGTTAAGTGAAACTATATGCGTTTTATTTGAGTTTGCAAAAAAAGGTGTAATGTTCATGATATTAGTTGGAAGTTGTGTAGCCAAACACCTGCAATCCTCTACAATAATAGAGAATATTATAAAGAGTATTGTGATTATTATATAAATTTCATACCAAAGCTGGCAAAGCTATATGATCATATTAATTTGGATATAGCCAGAATTAACTATATGAAAGCTATCAGGGAAGAAATAAAAGAAGAGTTAAAAGATACTAGTCGTAAAATAGATAAAAACATAAATAAAGCTAAAGATGAGGTTAATAACTCAGCTAACAATGCTCTTAAAAAGGCAGAAGATGCGTTTTATAAAGCACAAGAGTCTACGAAAGATTATGTAACAATCCTTGGTATATTTGCAGCCATAGTTGTTACTTTTACCGGTGCTTTTTCAATCAATAAAGATTTATTTGCAAATATTAGTAATATTTCGTCTATAAAGATCCTATTGTTTGTCTTAACAAATGGTTGTCTAACTTTCAATATTCTAGTTTGTCTTTATAATTTTATATTAAAAATAAATATTAAAAAAGATCAAGAATTATTAAAGACAAATAAGATAAATTTTTATTTAGTGATTGCCATAATGGCAAATTTAATGGTGCTTCTAGTTGATGAAGATTATATAAATACAGACTCTTTAAATTTTATTGTATATACGATAGTGCTCGTAGTTATACTTTTTTTAATATATAGTCTGTATTCATTGTTTAAAAACATAAAACAAATTTTGGTAAAACTATACCTAAAATTTATCTCTTAGTCGAAGCTCTTATTGAGCCAATAACTGCACAAACTACAGCTGGTATAACCCACTCAAACCCGCCATCATAAAATGGTAAGTATGTTTTGAAAAGCTCAGTAACTATAGGAAAATTAATATCAAACTGAGTATCAAAAGTTCTTACAAGACTTATTACAAAAACCACTCCAACAGTTAAAACATATGTAAATCTATCACCATTTACAATATCATCAAGTAGTGATAAAACTATCAAGCAAAGTGCTATTGGGTAGATTATGAAAAGAAATGGTACAGCGTAGCTAATAATCGCACTAAGACCTAAATTTGCTACTATAGAAGCAAAAACAGATACTATAATAATCCATGTTTTATATGGAATTTTTGTTATAGATACAAAATACTCACTTATTGCACAAGTTAGTCCAACTGTTGTTGTAAGGCAGGCTAAAAATACACTTACTCCTAGTATAACAATGCCAAACCTACCAAAAAGAGCATTTGTAGCTGCTGAAAGAATTGTAGCTCCATTTGGATTTACCTCTGATATAAGTCCAGAAGCACCTATACTTGCACCCACATAAGATAGTGCGATATATATTGTCATTAGGATAAACCCAGCTACAAATCCTGATAAAATAGTATACTTTACGATACTTTTTTCATCATTTACGCCTAGTTTTCTAAATGTAATAAGCACAACCAGCCCAAAGTTAAGAGCAGCTAACGCATCCATTGTTTGATATCCTTCAACTACACCTTTTGACACTGCGTGATTTGCCCATTCACCACTTGCAGCTGCAAACTCACCTGTATGCATAGGATTTATTATGGCAGCCAAAACCAAAACCACAATAAGAAGCAAAAGCAAAGGCGTTAAAAACTTACCTAGCATATCAACCATTTTTGTTGAGTTTATAGATAGTGCCCAGTTTATGATAAAATACACTACTGAGTATATAAAAAGTGGTAAAAAACTAGTAAATTCTCCAAGAAAAGGCTTAATGGCAAGCTCATAAGGCATATTTGCAGCTCTTGGCATAGCAAAAAGTGGACCAATTATCAAAAGCATGGCAATTATAAAAACAAGAGCAAATTTGTATGAAACCCTGCTTGCTAGGTTTTGAAGACCATTTGATTTAGCAACAGCTGCTATACCAAGTATAGGAAAAAGCACAGCCGTAAGGCAAAAGGCAATAATAGCAACGCTGGTATTAACACCAGCTTGAAATCCAAGAGATGGTGGGAATATAAAGTTTCCTGCGCCAAAAAACATTGAAAAAAGTGTTAAGCTTACGATTATGAAGCTTTTAAAACTTATATTTTGCATAAGACCTCTTTGAAATAAATTTATGTATATTATTAGATATAAGCTAAATGCTGTATTAAAATTAGACAAATTCAGTAAAATTCAGTAAATTTGTTACTTTTTTACTAAATTTGTCTTAAATTTAGGCTCTTTTCTATCTAAGTTCAATATCAATTTGTTTAAGTGCTGCTATTCTGTCTTCAGTTTTTGGGTGAGTTCTAAAAAGATTAGCTAAATTTGACTTTACGCCACTAAAAGGATTTACAATAAACATATGTGAAGTTTCAGGCTGTGCGCCAGAAAGCACTCTGCCACTCCTTGCGTAGTTTTCTAGTTTGGTAAGTGCTGAAGCTAGAGCTAGTGGGTTTTTTGTTATCATTGCTGCTCCTTTATCAGCTCCGTATTCGCGGCTTCTTGAAATGCTCATTTGTATAATCGTTGCAACTATTGGCATTATTATTGCTAGGGCTATTATTAGTATAGGATTTCTGTTTTGGTTATTATTTGAAACTGCACCAAATTGAGCGAAATTTCCAAGTATTGATATCGCTCCTGCAAATGCTGAAGCAATAGAGCCTGTAAGGATGTCATAGTGTTTTACATGGCTAAGTTCGTGAGCCAAAACGCCTTCAATCTCTTCATCATTTAAGATGTCTAAAAGTCCAGTAGTTGCAGCAACAACGGCATTGTTTGGGTTTCTACCTGTTGCAAAAGCGTTTGGAACATTTTCATTTATTATGCACACTTTTGGCATAGGAAGACCAGCTTTATTTGCTAGTTTTTCTACTACTTGATAAATTCTAGTATCGCTTCCTACTGGCTTTGCTCCGTAGTGCTTAAGGACGATTTTATCACTAAAAAAATAACTAAAAAAGTTTATACCACAGGCTAGTAAAAAAGCTATTATCATTCCAGTCTTGCCACCTAAAACGCCGCCAACAAAGACAAAAAGAAGCATTAAGCCAACCATTAAAGCTGTCGTTTTAAAAATTTCCATTTTAAATCCTTTATGGTTAAAATTTTTACTATTATATAATAAATTTAGTTAAAAATTTATTTTAAGACTTTTTATATATAATTTTATATTTTTATAGGAGAGATTATGTTAAAAGAATCTAAAAATTTACAAAATGAGCTAATAGAATTCATAGACTCACAAAAAAGTGTGATAATATCAAGTTTTGATGATTTTTGCTTGTCTTCATATGCTCCATTTATTAGGCTTAAAGATAGTATATTTGTGATCATATCAAGCATTGCAAGGCACTATCAGGCTATAAATAAAAACAAAGAACTAGTAAGTGTGATGTTTATTGAAGATGAGAGCATGGTTAAAAGCATTTTTGCTAGATTTAGGGCGAGTTTTAGTGTGGAAGTTGGTTTAAAAGATGAACTTAGAGATGAGATTTTTTCTAAATTTGAAGAAAAATTCAAAGATGAAGTAGCACTAAAGATGATAAAAGATCTTAAAGATTTTCATATTATAGAATTTAAACTTAAAAATGGTCGTTTTGTTAAAGGATTTGGTAGGGCTTATGATTTAGATGGGTTAAATGTAACAAATTCTGTAAAAGGGTAAAATTTAAATGGTGGTTAGAGGCAGAATCGAACTGCCGACACGCAGATTTTCAGTCTGCTGCTCTACCGACTGAGCTATCCAACCACCGTAAAAGCGAAATGAAATTATATAGCTTTTTTACTTAAAGTTTGATTAAAATTTATTTTTTCATCTTTATAATTAAATTTTAAGCACACACTCCTTAAATTTATCACCCCTTTGTGCATATGAGCTAAACTGATCTAAACTCGCACACGCAGGACTCAAAAGAGCAACTTCCCCCAGTTTTAAGCTCTTTGAAATTTCATTAACTGCATTTTCTAAAATATCACTTTTATAAGCTTTATAGCCAAATTTATTGCTTAAAGTCATAATCTTATCAACACTAGAGCCAATAGCATAAATTTCAAGATTAAGATTTTTAAAGTTTTCAAATAGTGGCGTTAAATCCACGCCTTTATCATCACCGCCAAGTATTAGATAAATTTTTTTATCTTTATATCTATCGACGGCTTTTAAACAAGCATCTAAATTTGTAGCTTTTGTATCATTTACCCAAAGTCTACTGAATTTATCATGAAATTCTTCAACACGGTTTTTATCTATTTCAAAGCTATTTAAAAGCTCAAAATTTGCCACTCCAGTAGCAAATTTAGAAACGCATAGAGCCATTAAAGCATCTTCTAAAAACGGCACTTTAAATTTCACATCTTTTATATCTACGTCACAAATTTCAGCTAAATCGCTATCATTTTCATAACCGAAAATTTTAGCTTTTGTTGGAGTATTAGCATAAATTTTAGGTATTATTGCTACGCTACTTTGATCCATCATGCTAAGTGGTTTAAGCTTTGTTTTAACATACTCATCCATGCTTCCATGCCAACTTAGATGATCAGGAGTTATAGGAAGTAAGGCATAAATTTTAGGAGCGCTAAATTTAGTGTAGTGGATAGTAAAAGAGCTTGTCTCAAGTATCCAAAATTTTGCCGTTTTATCTAGCTTTGCCAAAGGCGTTCCTACATTTCCACCCATAGCGCCACCAAATTTACGAAGTAAAAGCTCTGTCATTTGTGTGGTTGTAGTCTTGCCGTTTGTTCCGCTTATCCAAATTTTAACTGGCGAAGTATCTTTAAAATAGTCATACTCACTTATTAAATTTCTAGCTTTTTTAACCAAAGTATGATCTTTAGGAAATCCAGGACTTGGAATTTCTAAGTTGCTTTTTAAAGGATCAAATTCACTAACTGGCTTTAATAAATTTCCAAATTCATCTTTTGAAATTTCACTAAATTTATCATCAAAAATTTCCCACTCGCCACTACTTGCCAAAGCTTTTGTAGTTACACCATATCCAAATAAAGATTTTGCCATTTTAACTCCTATCTTAGTTTTAGTGATGCTAAAGCTATCACATTTGCAATGAGAGCTATCATCCAAAAGCGTATGATGATTTTATTTTCTACCCAGCCTTTTAACTCAAAGTGATGATGAAGTGGTGCCATTAAAAAAACACGCTTTTTAAAGACCTTAAAGCTTCCTACTTGAAGTATCACGCTTAAAGTTTCTGCTACGAAAATAAAGCCTATTAATATAAGTAAAAATTCATTTTTACTTATCACACCACAATACCCCATAAAAGCCCCAAGAGTTAAGCTTCCGCTATCTCCCATAAAAACCTCTGCTGGATGACAGTTATACCATAAAAACCCTAAAAGCGCACCTATTAATGCCGCACATATAACAACAACTTCTCCAGCACCACTAACTTTTGGTAAGAATAGATATTCGCTAAATACCGCATGTCCGCTTAAATATATAAAAATTCCAAGCGTTACAAAAGCAAATACTGATGGTATGGTAGCCAGCCCATCAAGCCCGTCTGTTAAATTCACAGCATTTGAACTAGCTATGATAACTATCGCCCAGAAAAACAGAATAAAAAATTTCATATCAAAAAGCGGGTATTTATAAAAAGGTATATAGAGTTTTGTATCTAAATTTGTAAGAGTTAAAAGATATATTGATATGACAAAAGATAGCACTACCTGAAGTCTTAGTTTTGCTTTTGGACTAAGACCAGAGTGATTTTTTTTACCAGCAACTTTAGAATAATCATCAATGTATCCAATCAAACAAAAGCCTATCAAGGTTATCAAAGCTCCAATTACATAAGGGTTTGTAAGCTTTGCAAACAAAAGTGTGGATATGACAGTGCTAGCAGTAAAGACAATACCACCCATAGTTGGAGTGTGAATTTTGGCTAGATGGCTTTTAGGGGCTAGTTCGTATATCGGCTGACTTGCGTTTTTAAGTTTTGCCCAAGTTATAAATTTTGGCATCAAATATACAGATAAAACAAAGCCTATAAAAAACGCTCCACCACTTCTAGCTGTGATATAGCTAAAAATATTAACACTAAAAATCTCATAAAACAAATAAAACATTAAATTTAACCTTTAACAAATAAAAAGGGAAATTCTACTATAATGTTGCTTATATTTATATTTCAAAGGGTAAATTTGTGAAAAAAAAGATAGTTTTAGTAATAACAGATGGTATCGGATACAATCCAAATAACGAGTTTAACGCCTTTGCAGTGGCCAAAAAACCAACTTATGAGTGGCTTTTTAAAAATACTCCAAATTCACTTCTTAAAACTTCAGGTTTAGCTGTTGGTCTACCTAAAGGGCAAATGGGAAATTCAGAAGTAGGACATATGACGATAGGTTCTGGGCGGGTTTTATATCAAAGTTTAGTTAAGATTGATAAAGCAGTTCAAAATGGAGAACTTGCTAAAAATAGTGCTTTAGTTAATCTTTTAAATAGCGTAAAAAGGGTTCATGTCATAGGGCTTTATAGCGATGGTGGTGTCCACTCACATAAAACTCACTTTGATGAAATTTGTAAAATTTCGCTTGATTTTGGAAAAGAGGTCTTTGCTCATTTAATAACTGATGGGCGAGATGTAAGCCCTACAAGTGGTCTTGAGTTCGTTAAAGAATTTGAAAATTTTGCCACTAAAAATAGCATAAATTTAGCCACGATATCTGGAAGATTTTACGCGATGGATAGAGATAAAAGGTGGGATAGAGTTAAAACTGCTTATGACGCTATGGCAAAAAATGAGAATTTATTAAATTTAACTCCAAGTAAGTATATTGAAAATTCTTACGATGATGGCGTTACAGATGAGTTTATAAAACCGGCTAGTTTTTTAAAATTTGATGGTATAAAAGCCCAGGACGGCGTAGTTTTTATAAATTTTAGAAATGATAGAGCTAGAGAAATTTGTGATGCTTTAGGCACTCTAAATTTTAGCGAATTTCAAAGGGATGAAATTTGTGAAAAATTAATCACAATGACAAAATATGATGATAAATTTGATTTTCCTGTGATGTTTGAAAATGACGATATTAAGGACACTTTAGCTGAGGTTATCTCAAAAGCAGGTCTTACACAGCTTCACACAGCTGAGACTGAAAAATACGCACATGTGACATTTTTCTTAAATGGCGGAAAAGAAGAGCCTTATTTAAATGAAACAAGAGTGCTAATTCCTAGCCCAAAAGTTAAAACTTACGATGAAAAGCCTGAAATGAGTGCTTATGAGGTTTGTGATGCGGTTATAAAAGGCATGGAATTTGGGCATGATTTTATCGTTGTAAATTTTGCAAATGGCGATATGGTCGGTCATACTGGAAATTTTGAAGCTAGCATTAAGGCTGTTGAAGCAGTTGATGAGTGTTTGGGGCGGATTTTAAAGGTCGCAAAAGATAAAAACTACTCCTATATGCAAATCTCAGATCATGGAAATTGCGAAGCTATGAAAGCACCAAATGGCGATATTTTAACAAATCACTCAACTTTTGATGTTTTTTGCTTTGTTATGTCTGATGGCGTAACTAAGATAAAAGATGGCGGACTTAGCAATGTTGCACCAACTCTACTAAAAATAATGAATTTAGAAATTCCTAAACAAATGGATGAAGCGTTGTTTTAACTTAAATTTAGATTAATCTAAAACCAAATAAAAGAGTAGAGAAAATGAGTAGACCAATAGAGATAGATGAGTTAAAATTAGGTAAATTTTCTTTAATAGACATAAGACCTAAACAGTCATATTTTACTAGCCATATTGCAAATTCTATAAATTTAAGTCAAGCAAATTCAATAGTAGAATTTATAAAAAATAATCCAAACAAAGAATACGTGCTATGTTGTTTTACATCAACAAATGCTAAAAAAATGGCCATAAATATTGAAAAATATTTGCCAGATAATAATATTTATTATTTAAATGCAAATTTATTAGAAGCAAAAGAGTATGGTTTAGAAATTATTGAGTCAAAAACGTCGTTTTTGAATAAACTCATAGCTACAAAAAATAATATCTATGAAAAATATATCTCTAACAAAAAGGCTTGGATAGTTGCATTTAGTGGTGGAAAGGATAGCACATGTGTTCTTCAGCTACTTTATGAGATTATGATTAGTATGCCAAAAGAAAAGTTAAACCCAACTTATGCGATAATTTCTAATACTCTAGTTGAAGCACCTGTTGTAGATAAATACATAAAAATGTTAGTAAAAGCTATTAATGACGATGCAAAAAGAAGAGATATTTTATTTGAAGTAAAAATAGTTGAGCCAGCTCAAAAAGATCAGTTTTGGGTAAATTTAATAGGCAAAGGGTATCCAAGCCCTACAATAACTTTTAGATGGTGTACTGAAAGACTTAAAATAAATCCTACAAAAAAGGTTGTTGATGAAATAGTTAAAAAACATGGCAGTGCTATTTTAATGTTGGGTGTTAGAAAAAGTGAAAGTCAAAATAGAAAGCAAAGTATAGAAAAAAGAATTCTAAGTGAAGATGGGTTTAGTAAACACGATTACTATCAAAATACACTAATTTATAATCCAATAGTTGACTGGACATTAGATGATGTTTGGAGTTACTTGACTACCTTTAACCCTCCTTCATGGAAGATACCACATAATATCTTGTTTGATTTATACACAAAAGCAAGTGGAGATGAGTGTCAATTTATAATCGATAAGAATCAAAGTAGTTGTGGGGGGAGTCGTTTTGGGTGTTGGGTTTGCACATTAGTAAATGAGGATAAGTCCATGCAAGGTTTTATATCAAGTGGCAAAGAAAATTTAAAGCCCTTGAACGAATTTAGGAATTTTATAAAAAAAGCAAGAGAAAATCCTAAATTTAGAAGTGATTTTAATAGACATGGAGAATTTAGACCAGGACCATTTACAAGCTTTGCAAGAAAGCTTATACTAAAAAAGCTTTTAGAGTGTGAAAAAGAATTTAAAGATAAAGGCGGAATAAATTTAATAAGTGACGAACAACTTAGTTTGATAGCAGATGAGTGGAATAAAGACTTTGACTCATTAAATTCATGTATAAAATTAGCAAAGGAGTATGGGCGTATGCAAGAGTATGAAGATATACAAGATGTTAAAATCATTAATGAAGATATTTTGGATGAGTTGGAAAATGAAAACAAGGATATAATAAAATCTATTGTAAAAGAAGGAATATACATATCAAATCGCGGTCTTGTTACAAAAAAAGAACTTTTTGATGTTATTAAAAAAAATATTGATAACGCAACTATGAAGATAGGGGATGAAGATGGTTTTTTACAATAAAATTACAATTTCTAATCTTTTTGCATATAAAGAAAAACAGAGTATAAATTTCGATAAATACAATAATAAAAATTTATATCTTATTTATGGAAATAATGGCTATGGAAAAACTAGTTTTATTAGAGCTCTAAAAATTTTATTTTTAGGAACTGGCTTAAATGATGATAGTAAAATAGTTCCTGATAGTATTAAAAATTTCACTGGAACTATAACCTCAAGGCAACTTGTTTTAGGTGATAATAAAAATTGGCTTGGAATTTTAAATAAAAATGCCGTTGATGAAAATTTGAAAGATTATTTTGTAGAAATTAATCTTACTCAAAATGAAAAAAGTATACTTATCAGAAGAAGCTGGCAAGTTGAGCCATTAAAAGAAAATTTAGTTTATAAAGTAGATAATTTAGAATTTTATGATGATGAAGCACAGGAGAGAATAGACCAGATTTTACCATCAATGTTTGTTGAGTTTTTTATGTTTGATGGTGAAGAAATAGAGAAAATGGCTGAAAAAATTAGTTCTAGCTTAAAAGAAAAAATTCAAAATATATTAAACATAACGCCTATAAATCATCTAATCAGAGAAGCAAAAAAAGTAAGAAATGAGTATTTTGATAGAAGCATTAGCAACGAGGAAGAAAAAATAAATTCCACGCTTTAAAAAATGATTTAGAAATTCTATTAAAAAACCAAGAAATAAATGATTTGAGATTATCACAAGCAAAACTAAAGCTAAATGAATTAGATTCTGAAATTTTGCAAAAAAATGCTATTAGAGATAGTCATATAAAAACTAGTGGGAAAGAAGAAGCTAATCTTTTAAATGAAAAAGAAAATACACTTGACAATATAGAAAAGTCGAAAGAAAATTTAATTAAAATTTTGCCAGAGGTTTTATTTCTAGGGTTAGATGAGTTTTTTACAGATTTAAAGCTTTTCTTTGGAGAAATCTTAAGCAGTCAAAATATTACAGATATGAATAACCTTAATTTAATTAAAAACCCATTAAGTGAGAATTTAGCAGATAAACTATCTTTAAAATATAAAAATATCAACAAATATGAATTAAGAGATGAAATTTTAAAAATAATAAATGAAATAGCCGGTGAGAATTTGGATTTTGGTCCATTTAATGGGCTTTTAGATTCTCAAATTTTAAAAATTATAGATTATGGTAAACAGGATGCATTAAATTTATCAGATTTAATAGTTAATATAAAAAATGGTCTTTTAACTTTAGAAGAAGTAGATTTTAATCTTCAAGATATATTAACAGATAGTGATATTAAGGCAGAAATTCAAAAACTTGATGATGATATAGCTGTTCTTAATGCAAAGTATAGAGAGGCCGATATGGAGTATGATAAATTTAAAAATTTAGAGATAAAATATAAAGAAGATTTAGAAATAACTCAAATTGAAATCAAAAATTTAGAAAATTCAGTAGCCAAAAATTTACGTCTTGAAAAACAGGTTCAAATATCAGAAAATATTATAAAAGGACTAGAGGAATATAAAAATAGATCTATTTCAAAGCTTCTTATGGACTTAAAAGATAGAGTTTTAAGAAATTATAAAAAATTAATAGATGATGATAATGTTGAAAGTATTGATATAACTATTGATTTTGAATTAAGTTTAAAAGATAGAAATGGCAATAACATAGCTATTAAAAATCAGAGCGCAGGACAAAAACAAGTTACTGCTATTAGTATATTTTGGGCATTATCTGAATTAAGTGGTAGAGTTTTGCCTTTAGTTATTGATACTCCATTGAGTAGAATGGATAATATAAATACTAAAAATATTATTACAAACTACTACTTAAAAGCTTCAAATCAAGTTATTATACTTCCTCACTCAACTAAGGAATTTGGTTTAAATGAGTATAAAATTTCTAAAGAAAAAATAGCACAAAGCTTTAGAATAGATAATGACAACACTAGGAGACATGCTCAATTTGGCATAAAAAATATTGGTGAGATTTTAGGAGAAGAATATGGCGAGTAGAGTTTTTACAACAGGGCTGGAAGAAAATTTTATAAATACGATTATTAAAGGGCTTAAATTTAGCAAGGGGGAAATTCCTAAATATATAGTTCTTAGACTTGCTATATCAAAGTCTTTTAGATTAGATTACAAGCCACTAAATGATCCAATCTGGGCAGATAAAGTTTTAAAAGATACTGTTTTTGAAAAAGGGGGAGAGTATAATCTTATTCAAGTAACCGGCATTGGTAAAGATATAAAGGATTATGATATGCTTTTAAGGGTAATGTTTTCATATAGACACAAAAGTGAACACATTGATTTTACTGATGAGAGTATGTTTGTAAATGCATTAACTAAATATATTCATAGAGGACTTTTTGAAATACACAATACTTACAAAGCGTCTGATAACTTTTATCAATGGTTGGTAGATGATTTTGGGCTTTCAAATAGTAAATTCTTAAAAACAGAAAGCAAAAAAGACCTTTTAGAAAACTACCTTTTAAACAATAATATAGAGTATAAACTGCTCGATGTTATAAATTCAATAAGACATACCATTTACCATTTAAAACTTAATAGTGAAAAAGATTATCAAATATTAAACAAAAAAATTCAATACATGAAAGATTTATTTGGGTTATACGGAGAAGCTTCTATGCAAAGTATAACTGGAAAAAGTTTAGAATATTATATTCATTTACCAAAACAGGAGTGGGATAAATTTGACGAAAAGGATTTTACTAACGATATATACAAATATAATTTTGATTTTTATATGCCTGCCTATTTGGGTAGAAATTTAAATAATGAGCCATTTTATTTTGATTTATCAAAAGCTCCTCATCTTTTTATAGGTGGAACAACAGGAAGTGGAAAAACAAGCTTAATGGATGTTGTAATAAATTCTATTAATATGTTAAATAAAAATACAGAATTTATATTTATTGATCCAAAAGGAACAGAGTTTATAAAATATGAAAAACTATATAATTTAAGTGAAATTTCAAATCAAAAAATCATAACAGATATGAGTAGTGTAGATGAGATTTTAAGTGAGATTATTTTAGAAATGGAAAATAGAAATACACTTATGAAAAAAGAAGGTGTTAATAATAATAAAAAGCTAAAAACTCCTTTTAAAAGACTTGTTGTAGTTGTTGATGAGATGGCAGATTTGTTTGCAAATTTTAAAGATGTCCAAAAGAAATTTGAGATTTTAGCACAAAAATCAAGAAGTTCGGATATATTCTTAATCCTAGCTACACAAACGCCAAATTCAGATATATTCTCACAAACCTTAAGGGCAAACATACCATCACGCATAGGGCTTAAAACAACAACTTCTGGACAATCAAAAGTCATATTGGATGAAACTGGGGCTGAGAATTTATTAGGAAGTGGAGATTTATATGTAAAATTGCCACATTTAGGAGAGAAAGTAAGGATTATATCGCCATATTTAAATGACGAAGCAATATCAAAATTAATAATAACTTAAAAAAATAAATTTACACTTTTGTAATAAAATATTAAAATAAATTTTAATTTAAGGAAAAAGATATGAAATTTAGTGGTAAAAATGTTTTAGTTACAGGCGGTAGCCGTGGAATTGGTGCTGAAATTTGTAAAGTTTTAGCTAGTAAAGGATTAAAAGTTTGGATAAATTATAGATCAAAACCAGAAATTGCGGATGCACTTTGTGAAGAGATTAAGTCTAACGGCGGTAGCGGTGCGGTTGTGAAATTTGATGCAACAAATGAAGAAGATTTTATAAATGCTATAAAAACCATAATTGATTGTGATGGTGAGTTAAGTTACTTGGTAAATAACGCAGGAATTACAAATGATAAATTAGCAATTCGTATGAAACTTGATGATTTTACAAATGTTATAAATGCAAATTTAACTTCTGCTTTTATAGGAAGTAGGGAAGCTTTAAAAGTAATGAGTAAAAAACGCTTTGGCTCAGTTGTAAATATCGCTTCAATTGTTGGCGAAATGGGAAATGCTGGACAAGTTAATTACTCAGCTAGTAAAGGTGGAATGATAGCGATGAGCAAAAGCTTTGCAAAAGAAGGTGCTAGTAGAGGTGTTAGATTTAACTGCGTAACGCCTGGATTTATCGCTACTGATATGACAGAAGTTTTAAGCGATGAAGTTAAAGAGAGCTATATAAACGCTATTCCACTTAAAAAACTAGGTGAGCCAAGTGATATCGCAAATGCAGTTGCTTTTTTACTAAGTGATGGTGCTGGATATATCACAGGAGAAGTTTTAAAAGTAAATGGCGGATTATATATGTAAATTTGCTTTTTGGTAAAATTTCTAAATTTATGATATAATTTTGCTTTGTTTTAACTTAAACAAAAGCATAAATATTGTAAAATATTACACAATTTATTTAAGGAGTGCTGAAATGGCAGTATTTGAAAAAGTTAGAGATGTAGTTGTTGAGCAGTTAAGTGTTAGTCCAGATGCAGTTAAGCTAGACTCGAAGATTATTGAGGATTTAGGAGCTGATTCACTTGATGTCGTTGAGCTTATTATGGCTTTAGAAGAGGAATTTGATGTTGAAATTCCAGATAGCGATGCAGAAAAACTTATCAGTATAAATGATGTTGTAACATATATTGAGAATTTAGAAAAATAAGCCCAACTAAGGAGAAATTTTGAAAAGAGTTGTGGTAACAGGTTTAGGTATGATAAACGCCCTTGGGCTTTGTAAAGATAGCTCTTTTGAGGCCATTTGTGCGGGTAAAACAGGTGTTAAAAACATAGAGTCTTTTGACGCTAGTGAACTCTCTGTTAAGATAGCTGCTGAGATAGTTGGTTTTGACCCAGCAGAAGTTATCGAAGATGCTAAAGAGATAAAAAAGATGGATAGATTTATCCAGCTAGGGTTAAAGGCTGCTGATGAGGCGATGAAAGACGCAAATTTTAAGGAATTTGATCCTGATGATTTTGGTGTGAGTTCAGCTTCAGGTATCGGTGGACTTCCAAATATTGAAAAGAACTCCATAACTTGTTACACAAAAGGACCTAGAAGAATCTCTCCTTTTTTTATACCGTCATCATTAGTTAATATGCTAGGTGGTATAGTCTCTATCTATCACTCTTTAAAAGGCCCAAATTTATCAAGCGTTACAGCTTGTGCGGCTTCTACTCATGCAATTTGTGAAGCAGCTAAGACGATAATGATATCAGAAGCTAGCAAGATGCTAGTTGTTGGAGCTGAGAGTGCGATTTGTGAAATTGGTATAGGTGGTTTTGCTGCTATGAAGGCTCTTTCTGATAGAAATGATGACCCATCAACAGCTTCACGCCCTTTTGATAAGGGTAGGAATGGCTTCGTTATGGGCGAAGGTGCTGCTGCACTTGTTTTAGAAGAGTATGAAAGTGCAAAAGCAAGAGGAGCTAAGATATATGCTGAACTTGTAGGATTTGGAGAGAGTGGTGATGCTTATCATATAACTTCACCAACTCAAGATGGTCCTATTAGAGCGATGAAAAACGCACTTAAGATGGCAGGAAATCCAAAGATTGATTATATAAACGCTCATGGAACATCTACTCCTGTAAATGACAGGAATGAAACAGCTGCTTTAAAAGAGGTCTTTGGTAAAGATGTCCCTGCTGTTAGTTCAACAAAAGGTCAGATTGGTCACTGCTTAGGTGCTGCAGGAGCAAGCGAAGCTGTAATATCACTTATGGCAATGGATCGTGGTATTATACCACCAACTATAAATCAAATAGAGTCTGATGAGGAATGCGACTTAGACTATGTACCAAATATCGCCAGAAAAGCAGACTTGAATGTGGTGATGAGTAACTCATTTGGATTTGGCGGGACAAACGGTTCTGTTATATTTAAAAAGGTGGATTAAAAAATGGCAAGTTATTTGGATTTTGAAAAGGGAATTAAACAGATAGATGAAGAGATCACAAGTGCTAAGATAAAAGGTGATGATGATGCTGTTGAGACTTTGGAAAAAAACCTAGAAAAAGAGGTTGCTAGAACATATAAAAACCTTTCAGAGTACCAAAGACTTCAGCTTGCTAGACATCCAGATAGACCTTACTCGCTTGATTATATTAAAACTCTTTTAAGGGATTCTTACGAAATTCATGGTGATAGAGCTTTTAGCGACGATCAAGCAATAGTGTGCTATATAGGTTATATGGCTGATAAAAAAGTCGTTGTTATTGGTCAAGAAAAGGGTCGAGGAACTAAAAACAAGATAAAAAGAAATTTTGGTATGCCAAACCCAGAGGGGTATAGAAAAGCTTTAAGGGTTGCAAAATTAGCTGAAAAATTTGAACTTCCTATTCTGTTTTTAATAGATACTCCAGGTGCTTATCCTGGCATAGAAGCTGAAGAGCGTGGTCAAAGTGAAGCAATAGCTAGAAATTTATATGAGCTTTCAAAGATAAAAACGCCTATAGTATCTGTAGTTATTGGTGAAGGTGGAAGCGGTGGAGCTTTGGCTATTGGCGTTGGTGATAAGTTAGCAATGATGCAAAATTCTATCTTTTCTGTAATATCGCCTGAAGGTTGTGCTGCAATTTTGTGGAACGACCCAGCAAAAAGCGAACTTGCTACAAAAGCACTTAAAATAACAGCAAATGAGTTAAAAGAACATAAGTTGATTGATGATGTGATTGAAGAGCCTAAAATGGGAGCTCACAGAGATAAAGAAGGTGCTATAAAAAGGGTTGGTGAGTATTTTTTAGCTGAGCTAGATAAATTAGAAAAACTTAGTACCGAGGAGCTTTTGGATAAAAGACTTGACAAGATACTAAGTGTGGGGGCTTTTAAGGAAAAATAGCTACTTTTAGTAGATAAAGTATTTATATAAAATTTAAAATGTAAGCATATAATTTTACTTGATTGTAAGTTTTACTCTTTATAGGAGTGCTTACTTAAATATGAAAGGATTTAAAAATGAAAAAAAGTTTATTAGTATCATTAGCACTTGCAGCTTGTGTAACACTTGGTTTTGCTGAGGATAATGCTACAGAAGCAAACGCAACAGCTGAAGTTGCATCAGCTGATTTTTCAGGAGATGTAGAAAAAGGTGCAGTTGTATTTAAAAAATGTGTTGCCTGTCATGGTGCAAAAGCTGAGAAATCATATCTAAATAAGATTCCAGTACTTACAACTCTTGATCCAAATGGAATGGTTGAGAATATGAAAAAATATAAGGCTGGTGAGCTTAATCTATTTAAAATGGGTGCAGTTATGAAAGGTCAAATGGCTAGTCTATCTGAAGAAGATATGCAAAATGTTGTTGCTTATATAATGACTTTAAAATAACTCTTATAGCAGTGGCTCTTTGTGAGCCACTTTAAAATTAAATTTTTTATATATTTATTTTATTACTATCTTAAATTTTAAAAATTAAACTGTTTTGTAAATTTCTAATCTTAAGCTTGTGTAAATTTAATAATTATCATCTGTATGTTGTATTAATTATTTAAAATTTTAGCAACACGGCTAGTTTTTATATGTAAATTAGTCTGGCAACTCATATCTATCACTCTTTTTGCTTTTAGCTTGTTTTCGTTTCTCTTCCATTTTGATAGCATCATTTAGTGCTTCTTCGCTGTCAAATTTAGTTCCATCTAAAAATTTAGAGTAGTCTTCAAACTGACCGCTTTTTATCCCCCAAAGAAGTGCTACTAAAAGTAGCACCCCAACCGTAAGAGATACTAAAATCATCAAAGCCAAAATTCCACTCATTTAAATTTCCTCCTTATTTTTAGGCTATTTAGGACTACAATTATTGAACTTAAACTCATAGAAATAGCCGCTATCATCGGTAGCATTAGCCCAGCCATGGCTATTGGAATTGTAATAGCATTATAAAAAAACGATATTAAAAGATTTTCTTTAACCACTCTCATTGATTTTTTAGATATTAAAATACTCTCTTTTAGGCTTTGTAAATCATCCTTTAAAAGCACAACATCGCTTTTTTCGATGCTTATATTTGCGCCACTTCCCATCGCTATACCAACATTTGCAAGTGATAAGGCACTTGCATCATTTATCCCATCTCCTACCATTATCACCCCTTTTAAATCTTCTATAAATTCAGCCTTTTGTAGCGGGCTAAAATTTGATCTAAAGTTTTTTATACCTAAATTTATAGCCACTTTTTTTACAACATTTTCACTATCACCACTTAAAAGATAGATATTAAATCCTAGCTTTTTAAGCTCTTTTATTACACTATTTGCTTCATCTTTTATCTCATCTTCTAGATAAAAACTTGCTAAAATTTCACCATCAAAGCTAAAATGATAGCTAGTCGTTTCGCTTTGATTATTAGGCTTACCAACAAATTTAGCACTTCCAGCTTTTATGTTTTTACCTTGAAATTTAGCACTCACACCTTTTCCTAAAATTTCATTAAATTCATCAAAACTGATATCATTTGCTTTAAAATTTAAGCTTTTTAAAACAGCTACACTTACAGGATGGTTGGATTTTTTAAGTAAATTTACTAATAAATTTAGATCGCATTTTGGCGAAATTTCACTTTTTTTAACCTTTAAATTTCCTTTTGTTAAGGTTCCAGTTTTATCAAATACAACATTTTTGCAACTGTTTATCTCTTCTAAAAACCTAGCTTCTTTAAAAACAATGCCTTTTTTAAGCCCCACTCCAAGCCCAACAAGAGTTGCCACAGGCGTTGCAAGTCCTAAAGCACAAGGACACGCAACTATCAAAACACTAACTGCTATAACCATTGAGCGTTCAAAATTTCCAGTTATTAAAAACCACAAAGTAAAACTAATAGCGCCAAGAACTAAGATAACACTTGAAAAAATAGCTGAAATTTTAGTTGTTAAATTCTCAAGTTTTGGCTTTTTAAGTGGTGCATTTTCTAGTAAATTTATGATTTTGTTTAAAAATGAGCTTTTAAAATTTGTACTAGCAACGCACTCTATGCTGCCATTTATACACACAGCACCACTTGTTATTTCATCTCCTGCTTGTTTAAAAACAGGCATACTCTCCCCAGTTAAGCTTGAGTAATCAAAACTAGCTTGACCGCTTTTTACAACTGCATCAACTAAAATTTTATCGCCACTATTTATTAAGACAGTATCACCTTTTTTTACTAAATTTGCACTGATACTTTCAAAATTTTCCCCGTTTTTTACTTTAACATCACTAATTATAAAATTTGAAAGCCTATCAAGTGAGTCATTAGCTCTTTTTTTACTGATAAACTCAGCGTATCTTCCAGCAAATACAAATGTTATAAGCATAACAACAGATTCAAAGTAAACTTCACCACTTCTACTAAGCATCGCATACACTGAGTAAAGATAAGTTGTAAGTGTTCCAACTACGATTAAAAGATCCATATTTGGCACTTTTGTTTTAAGCGAAGTTTTTGCGCCTTTAAAAAAACTAGCACCGGTATAAAAAAGCACAGGAGTGGCTAATAAAAACTCAGTAAAATGAAGTATATCTTTGATATCTCTTGACATTCCACTAAAATATCCGCCATATAAAGCAACAGCTATCCACATAATGTTCATTGTGACAAAAACACCAACTAAAAGTCTTGAGTAATACTCTCTTCTTTTTGCGTTATAGCGTTCATTGGCACGATTTGCATCATATGGTATAGCTTTATATCCTATAGCCATAATGGTATTGAAAATTTCAGGTAGTTTTATTTGTGAATCATCCCAGATAATACTTGCTTTATTAGTTGAAGCGTTAATGTTTACATCTAAAATTCCATCTTTATTAATCAAAACCTTCTCATTTAGCCACACACAAGCTGTGCAGTGAATGCCATCAATAATGATATGAATTTCACTAAAACCATCTTTTGTAGTTTGAACATAGTTTTCATATATTGTTTTTGCTTCTTTTAAAGCCTTAGTCTCTCCAACAGGCGTTAATGATATATCCCCACGCCTATCATAAAACTCACTAAATCCAGCACTATTTAAGAGATAAAATACCTGCTTACAGCCATTACAACAAAATTTATTGCCATTTGCATCGCTTTGTAAATTTTCAAATTCTAAGTTACAGTGTGAGCACTTTTCCATTACATTTTACTTTCAAATTTAACTTTTGTAAATTTTACTACAACACTACTAAAAACAAGATGAAATTTATGCTAAAATAGCAAGAAAAAGGATAAAATTTGCTTTTAATAGCTGGTTTTTTAGTGTGTGAAATTTTAGGAATTTATCTAAATAGAGGTGATAATTTTGGTGAAATTTTAAACTCTTATACAAAAAGATGGCAAAAAAGTAAAGTGCTATTTTTTGCCACGGAGTTTAGTTTTATTTATCTAAATTTTATAGTTTTTGGGCTAAATTTAACTAACTTTTTAACTATAAGCTTATATCTTTTATACGCAACAGATCTCTTTTATAGAGTCTATCTTTGTGATAAATTTAGTAAAAATGAGTTAAATTATGAGATGAAATTTATGCTAAATATAAGTATTTCAGTTAAATCTCGCCTTTTAATCTCAATATCAATGGCTATAGCTTTATCTATGGCACTTTAAGATAAAAATAAGCCAAATTTGATTAAAATGTCAGATAAACTTTCAGAAATATTTCAGAAATTTCCAAAATTTTAAAGAGGTTAGATGGAAAATAAAAAACAACATAGCAGAACTCACATTCCTGTAGATGGACATAAGATTGAAGAATTAAGAGCATTAGAAACTGATGATTTAGTAGCTATAGCCGATGAAATGGGTATAGAAAATCCAAGCAGTTTTCGCCGTCAAGAGCTAGTTTTTGAGATTTTAAAGACTCAAACAAAAAACGGTGGATTTATACTTTTTACAGGAATTTTAGAGATAACAAACGAGGGATATGGCTTTTTAAGGGGGCTTGACTCAAGTATAACCGACTCTATAAATGATGCTTATGTGAGCCTTTCTCAAATTCGTAAATTTGCTTTAAGAGTTGGCGATATAGTCACAGGCCAGGTTAGAGAACCAAAAGATCAAGAAAAGTACTACGCACTTTTAAAAATAGAAGCTATTAACTATAAAACCATAGAAGAAGCAAGAGCAAGACCTCTTTTTGATAACTTAACACCGCTTTTTCCAGTTGAACAGCTTAAACTTGAGTATGATCCTATGAAATTAACAGGAAGGGTTCTTGATCTTTTTACTCCGATAGGAAAAGGTCAAAGAGGACTTATCGTAGCTCCACCAAAAAGTGGTAAAACCGAACTCATGAAGGAGTTGGCTCACGGAATTGCGAGAAATCATCCAGAAGTTGAGCTTATGGTGTTACTTGTTGATGAGAGACCAGAAGAGGTTACTGATATGCAGCGCTGTGTAAAAGGTGAGGTTTTTAGTTCTACTTTTGATGAGCCGGCGATTAATCATGTAAGAGTTGCAGAACTTGTTATAGAAAAGGCTAAACGTTCTGTTGAGATGAAAAAAGATGTTGTGATTTTACTTGATAGTATAACTCGTCTTGCAAGAGCTTATAATACAGTAACACCAAGTAGTGGCAAGGTTTTAAGTGGTGGTGTTGATGCAAACGCTCTTCATAAACCAAAAAGATTTTTTGGTGCAGCAAGAAATATCGAAGAAGGTGGAAGCTTGACAATCGTAGCAACTGCTTTAATTGATACTGGATCAAGAATGGATGAGGTTATATTTGAAGAGTTTAAAGGTACTGGAAATAGTGAAATTTTACTTGATCGCGATATTAGTGAAAAAAGAATTTACCCAGCTATAAATATCATAAGAAGTAGCACTAGAAAAGAAGAGCTTTTACAATCTCCTGATATCTTACAAAAAGTTTGGGCACTTCGTTCAGCAATAGGAACTATGGATGGGGTTGAAGCACTTAAATTTTTATACTCTAAAATGCTTAAAACAAAAAATAATGAAGAGTTTTTATCTATAATGAATGAGTAGATATGAAAAAATTTATAGTTTTTTTTATCTTTTTTAGCTCTCTTCTTGGAACTGAAGTTACTGTTTACGCAGAAGATGAGATAACTCTTGCTCCTGATAGTATGGTAGTAAATTTACAAATTTCCTCAACTGCTAATACTTTAAGTGATGCAAAAGCTAAAAACGATGAGATGTCATCTAAGCTATATAACTACTTAGCTGATAATAATATCTCAAAAGATAGCACAAGAGTTGTTAGTACAAATTTATACACAGATGATAATTATGACAGTAATGGAACAATAGTTGCTAAAAGTTATAGAGCAACTAAATTTATAGCCATAAATTTAGCAAAAAATAGCGATGAAATTTTAAATAACATTATAGATATGGGTGTAAGTTACGCAGATATTGGATATAAAAATAGTGAAATTTCAGCCTATAAACAAAAAAGCTTAGAAAATGCTCTAAATTTAGCCATTATAAAAGCTAAAAAATTAGCAAAAAGTATAAATAAAGATGTTTCTAGCATTGTTAAAATAGAAGAAATTCCAGCTGAAAATCTCTTTTATGGTGCAAAATCAAGTGGCATAGATAACCCAGTTATCTTAGTTAAATCAAAAGTAAAATTAAAGGTTTTGCTAAAAGATGAGTGAAGTTTTAGCCCTTAAATATCGCCCTAAAAATTTTAGCGAACTAATCGGTCAAGAAAGCGTATCTAAAAGTCTTAGCTACGCTCTTGATAGTGGAAGAATAGGTCATGCTTATCTTTTTAGCGGGTTAAGGGGAAGTGGAAAAACATCAAGTGCTAGGATTTTAGCTAAGGCTTTGCTTTGTGAAAAAGGCGTAAGTAGCAAACCTTGCGAAGTTTGTGATAGCTGTAAGATGGCAAATGCTGGAACTCACTTTGATATCATTGAGATGGACGCTGCTAGCAGGCGTAAGATTGACGACATAAGAGAGTTAATCGAGCGAACTCACTCGGCACCAGCTCTTGGTAAATTTAAAGTGTTTATAATTGATGAGGTTCATATGCTCACAAAAGAGGCGGCAAATGCCTTTTTAAAGACCCTAGAAGAGCCTTTAGAACATGTCAAATTTATACTTGCTACAACTGATCCTTTAAAGCTTCCAGCGACAATCTTATCAAGAACGCAACACTTTAGATTTAAAGCAATATCTCCAAATTTAGTGGTATCTCACCTTAAAAATATCCTAAATTTAGAAGGTATAAATTTTGAAGATGAAGCTTTAAATTTAATAGCAAGAAGCGGTTCAGGCTCTCTTAGAGATAGTATAACACTGCTTGATCAAGCCATAAATTTCACAGGTGGAGAAGTAAGAGCTGATAGAGTAGCTGATATGCTAGGACTTCTTGATCCAGCAAGGATAGATGAAATTTTAAGCATTGTTGTAAATCAAGATAGAGACGCTTTGATTGATATCTTAAAAGAGCTTGAAGCTTACGATGCACAAACGATAATTGAACAACTCATAACAAATCTAAGAGATAAATTTTTAGCTAAAAATCCAAAATTTAGCACTCTTATGTATGAGAGGTTTTTTAGGATACTAAGCGAGGCTAAATCGATGCTTGGAAGCGATGATAGCTTTACTTTGGCTATGACTTTATTTATGATGATGGAAGCTCTTAATTTAAAAGAGATAGATGCTGAGATTTTAGAGATACAAAAAGCCAGTGTAAAAACTCATGAAATTTCGCCTAAGCCACAATCAATTAAAAATAGTTTAAACTCACCAGATCAAAGAGATTTTGAGCAAACTTTAAAGCCTGAAAAACCAGCCCCAAATGAAGATTATGAAAGATATATAAGAGCTTTGTATGATAGAAACTACGATCTTGGGGAGTGTTTTAAAGAAGCAATAGAATTTGTTAAATTTGAAAACAACACTCTTTTTGTAATCTCTCACGCCAAAGGCAAAAACCGTGAAATTTTAAGAAAATCATCAAGAGCAATTATGGCGGTTTTAAGAGCTACTTTTGGAGATGATGCTAATATAAATATCTCTCAGCCAAAAGATGATGCAACTAAGAATTTAGAAAAAACAGAGCCAAAACAAAATTTTGATATCTCTAGTGACTTAAAAAATTTAAAAGATATCAAAAACTCTCTTGTTAAAGATGATAAAAGTGACATAAAAGCTAAAAATAGTGAAATTTTAAATGAGTTAAAAAGCACAAACACATACACTATAAATGAAGATGAAAAAAAGCTAAAAGAGCTTAATAGATTATTTGGTGAGCCAAAAATTGAGAGCTAAAAGCCACTTATAGTTGTGAGTTTTTAAACCCACAACTATAAATTTAGCCTTAAATTCTTTTTTTCATATACTCAAACTCTTTTAAGACCCGTCTTGAGCGAGCAAGACTTTGTTTATCGTGCATTGAGTTTACTAAATTTACTAGCCAAATAGCAAGACTTGATAGCAAAAATCCAGGAAGTAGCTCATAAATATAACTACTTAGCCCAAAAACTATCCATAATATAACCGTAAGACCGCCAACTATCATACCAACTATAGCTGACATTGCTGTAGTTTTGCTTGAATAAAGCGAAAACAGAAGCACAGGACCAAAACTAGCACCAAACCCAGCCCACGCATATCCAACAACTTTTAAAACTGTATCATCAAGAATAAAAGCAACTAAAGTTGAAACCATAGCTATAACTATTACAAAAATTCTACTAAACATGGTTTTTTCCTTTTCGCTTAGATCTTTTTTGAAAAACTCAAATAAAAAGTCTTTTGTTGCAGAACTTGCCGATACTAAAAGCTGACTTGAGATAGTACTCATTATGGCTGCTAAAACAGCTGAGATGATAACGCCTATGATAAAAGGATGAAAGAGTGTATCGCCTAGCTTTAAAAATACAGTCTCAGGGTCATTTAAAGGCGATCCTTGTTGATTAAAATACACAAAGCCAATTAGCCCACTAAAGCAAGCGCACATTAGCCCTAAAACCATCCACAAAATTCCTATCCTTCTAGCTTCTTTTAGTTCATTAGCATCTCTTATAGCCATAAATCTTACGATGATATGAGGCTGTCCAAAATACCCAAGCCCCCAAGCTAAAAGCCCTAAAGTTCCAAAAAAAGTTTGCCCTTCAAAAAGGCTTAAGTGGTTAGTTTTAAGCTCATTATCGTATCTGTTAATCTCACTAAATATTGATCCATCAATTTGAAAATATGCAACAAGAGGTATTAAAATGAGTATACAAAGCATCAAAAGCCCTTGAAAAACATCAGTTTGACACACTGCTTTAAACCCGCCAAAAAATGTATAAAAAACCACAACCAATAGCGTAAATATCGCCCCATAAGCAAAATTTAGTCCAAAAAAGCTCTCAAAAGTTTTACCACCTGCTATTATTCCGCTGCTTACATAAAGAGTGAAGAAAAAGACTATGATAGTTGCTGATATAAGGCGTAAAATTTTTGTCCTATCTCGAAAGCGATTTTCTAAAAAATCAGGAATTGTAGAGCTATTTTTAGAAACTTCTGTATAAATTCTTAGGCGTTTTGCTAAAAATTTATAATTTGCCCACGCTCCGATACTTAAACCTATAGCTATCCAAGCTTCTGAAATTCCACTTAGATAAATAGCCCCTGGAAGTCCAAGCAGCATCCATCCGCTCATATCTGAAGCACCTGCTGAAAGAGCAGTCATGAAAGGACCTAGCCTTCTGTTATCAAGCAAATACTCATCAACACTTGCTTCTTTTTTGAAATTTCGTTTACCTATATAGATAAGAATAGCAAAATAAAGTGCAATTGCTAAATATGTATAAAAGCTCATCTTACTCACCAAACAGGGCTTTTAAGCTCTCAAGTCCACCGCTGTTTTTAGTTTCGTTTGTTAAACCAGTTTCAATAAGTTCAATCTCAAAGCCTGTTAACATCGAAGCTAGGCGGATATTGATTCCATCTTTACCAATGGCTTTGCTTTTTTGTTCAGGATTTATGTGAATGATAGCTTTATTGTCTTCTATTTTGACTGAATTTATGATCGCTGGGGCTATCGCTCTTGAAACCATAAGAGTTGGTTCTGCTGAAAATTCTATAGCGTCTATATTTTCACCACAAAGCTCTTTACTAACTGCATTTATCCTAACTCCTTTTACTCCAACGGTTGAGCCGATGGGATCAATATTTGGCGAGATTGAACTAAGAGCGACTTTAGCTCTTCTTCCTGGAATTCTTGCACATGCTCTAATTATCACGCTTTTATCAGCAATCTCAGGAACACTTGCCTCAAGAAGTGCTTCTAAAAATTTAGGTGTTGTTCTAGAAATTTCTATTTTTATATTGTTTCTATTATCAATATATACTCTTTTTATAACAGCTTTTACCATTTGACCAACTTTAAATTTCTCATTTTTTATACGGTTTTTTCGTGGCATATAAGCTCTTAAATCATCAAATTCTATAAAAGTAGTCTCATCATTATCTATATGAACAACGCTTCCAAATACTATATTTCCAACTTGACTTGTGTATTTTTCAAAAATTTTCTCTTCTAATAGACGCTGTATATGGTAGTTAAGCTCCTTAGCAAGGGCTAAAGATGCAGTCCTTCCAAAGCTTTCTATATCTAAAGCATAACTTAAAGCATCTCCTACTTCAGCACCACTGTCTAGTTTTTTTGCATCTTTTATAGATATAAATTTAGCACTATCTTCTCCATCAAGCCTTTCATCATCATTTTTAACGATTAAAGTTTTTTGAAAAAGCAAAATTTTCTTACTCTCTTCATCGTATATGGCTTCATAATCATGCTCATCGCCATAAATTCTCTTAGCAGTTTGTACAAATGCTGTTTTAACACGCTCTTTTACATCTTCTATTGGCAAGCCTTTTTCATTTGCCATAGACTCAATAATATCACTAATTCTTTCCACTATTTTCCTTTTTTGCTAACATTAATAAAACCTTTGGAGATTAAATTTGAAGTTTTTGATTATACAATAAATTCCCTTTTGTTAACTTTAATCCAAATTTTAACTCATTTTAGATATAATCACAAATTTAAAAAAGAGCACAAGGGGTAAAATATGGAGTTAAAGATAGCAAGAAAAGAACTAAACAGCGCTCCTAAGGGCATAAGTTTAGAAAATATTGAGAGTGAAGTTAAAAAAAGCGGACAAAAAATTTATTACTTTGATAGAGAGAATTCCCACAAAGATTTAATCGCTTTGATTGAGCACTTTGAAACAAAAGGAATGAGTGCTTATTTAAGAACTGTAAAATACGGTCTTGATGAGAGTGAGTATATGTATGAGGTTCATATACTTTGAAAGAAAATTTAAAAGAGAAACTTCTTTATATACAAACTCTTGGCTGTGCGATGAATGTTCGTGACTCAGAACATATCATCGCCGAGCTTAAAGATGAAAACTATAAATTAACTGATGATATTACCCAAGCTGATCTTATACTTATAAATACTTGCTCGGTTAGAGAAAAACCAGTTCATAAACTTTTTAGTGAGATAGGAGGCTTTGAGAAAAATAAAAAAGTCGGTGCTAAGATAGGCGTTTTGGGATGTACTGCAAGCCACCTTGGAAAAGATATAATAAAAAGAGCACCATATGTTGATTTTGTGCTTGGTGCAAGAAATACTTCAAAGATAAAACAGGCTTTAAAAACTACAAAATTTGTAAGTACAGATATAAATTACGATGATAGCGAGTATGCTTTTAAAGAGTTTAGAAGTTCGCCATATAAGGCATTTGTAAATATCACAATAGGGTGCGATAAGAAGTGTACTTACTGTATAGTTCCACAAACTAGAGGCGATGAGATTTCAATTCCTCTAAATTTAATCCTTGCTGAGGTTGAAAAAGCAGCAAAAAACGGCGCAAAAGAGATATTTTTACTAGGTCAAAATGTAAACAACTATGGTAGAAGATTTTCAAATTCTCATGAAAAAGTCGATTTTAGTGATTTGTTAAATAGAGTAAGTGGAATTTCAGGCGTTGAAAGGATCCGCTTTACAAGCCCACATCCACTCCATATGGATGATAAATTTCTTGATACATTTGTAAATAACCCTAAAATTTGCAAATCAATGCATATGCCTTTACAAAGTGGATCTAGTGAAATTTTAAAAGCGATGAAGAGAGGCTATACAAAAGAGTGGTTTTTAGATAGGGCTTTAAAACTTAGAAAACTTTGCCCCGAAGTTAGCATAAGTACTGATATAATTGTCGCTTATCCAGGCGAGAGCGATGAGGATTTTGCCGATACGATGGATGTGATAGAACAGGTTAAATTTGAACAAATTTTCTCTTTTAAATTTAGTCCACGCCCACTTACTTTTGCTGCGAATTTAGAGATGATTGATGATGAAATAGCAAGCAAACGCCTAACAACTTTACAAAACCGTCATAATGAAATCCTAGATGAGATAATGAGTGCTCAAATGGGCAAAACTCACAGCGTTTATTTTGAAGAGCTAAGAGCTGATGGAATGGTAGGTGGCAGAAGTTTTTCAAATTTTAGTGTGATGGTAAAAGGAAGTGAAGAGCTTTTAGGAACTACAAGAGATGTCATCATAACTCAACCAAAAAGAATGGCTTTAATTGGAGAGCTTGTTTAAATGAGCTTTTCAAAAAAAGCTAAATTTTTTATAGCCGAGTGGGTGATATTTTTTCTTATTTGGCTTATTTATCTAACTTGTAAGAAAACTTTTACATCTACAAAACTTCCACAAAAACCATGCGTTGTTGTTTTTTGGCATGGACGCTTAGCGATGATGAGTTTTGCGTATAGGCGTTACTGGGGCAAGGACTATGAGTATAAAAAGCAAGGAAAAGTTATCATCTCTGATCACAAAGATGGCGAAATCATAACTAGAGTAATAAGTCATTTTGGTATCGGTGCCATTCGTGGTTCAAGCCGTAAAAATGCCGCAAGAGCGCTTATATCAGCTTTTAGAGAGGTGGACGGGGGAACTGATGTTATCATTACTCCAGATGGTCCAAAAGGTCCACTTCATAGCGTAGCAGACGGAGCTGTCATAATAGCACAAAAAAAAGATCTTGAAATTTATGCACTAAACTATGAAGCTAGTAAATTTTGGAAATTTAAAAGTTGGGATGAGATGATACTTCCAAAACCTTTTTCAACTATAAATTTTAGCCTTTCAAAGCCTTTTAGCGTTGCAAATTTAACTCTTGAAGAAGGAAAAACTAAAATTCAACAAGAGCTATTTAAAGCAAGAGAACAAGATAGTAAATTTTAAAAATAGATTATTGGAAAATAAAACTAAAATAATTTGACAAGATTTAGATGATATTTTTATAAATTCATACTTGATTATAATTACAAGCTTATATTGCTAAGCAAAAACAAATAAATTCTTAAAATTAAAATATTCATATAGTAATAATTATCTAGATATTTTGTAGGCATTTTATTTTATAATGCCAAAGTTTTTAATATTATTTTTATCTAGAAAGTGATACAATTTCAGTTTTTATTTTAATAATTATACTCAATATTAAAAGGAGAGCAATGAAACCCATTATAAAGCTTAGTTTAGTGGCTGTTTGTTTTGGTTGTTTGAGTGCTGAAACTATTGTTTTAGACACCATAGATGTAGAAGACAAAGAATTGAAAGCTGAAAAGAAGGTATATCAAGAACCAAAAGCAGTAAGTGCAAGAGATGATATAGCAACTTCAACTCAAAATTTAGATACTATTTTAAGGACTATTCCAGGAACATTCACAAATCAAGATAAATCTACTGGAACAATAGCTCCAAATATCCGTGGTTCACAAGGGTTGGGCCGAGTTAATACAATGATAGATGGAGTAACTCAGACATTTTATTCATCAGGTGTTGATGATGGTAAAAGTGGTTCAACTTCGCAATTTGGTGCAACAATAGATCCAAATTTTATAGCAGGAGTTGATGTAGAAAGAGGAACTTTTGGTGGTAAAAGTGGTATAAACTCACTTATGGGCTCAGCAAATTTTAGAACTCTTGGCATCAATGATGTTATAAAGGGTGATAAAAATTTTGGCTTTTTAGGCAAATATCAAACAGGAGATAATGCTTATAAAAACAATTATATGGGAACATTTGCTGGTAGGACATATTTTGATGATGGCTCATATATGGGAGTTTTAATAGGTCATAGTAATAGAAAAATTTCGCAAAATTATAAAATTGGTGGTGGGATTAGGATAGACCAAATCAACGATATGGAATTTGAAAATTTACATAAGCAACACATGAAATCCTACATGGATGTTTATAAACCAAGTGCTAAAAAAGGCGATATTGTTGGTTATAAGGAGGGGCTAGTTCCAGATCCTAATTGTCCATTTGGAGAAGTGTGTTCTCCTATTAAAGTTAAAGTTCCAGTTAGAGGAGATGGTCCAAAGGATGAGTATCTAAAAGAAGCAGAAAAAATATGGAAAGAGACTTCAGATCAGTATATACGCACTCCATTTGATCCAAATAAGTTAAAGCAAGATATTAAAAGCTATATGGCTAAATTTGAATACGCAGATGAGCATAATTTTTTAACACTATCTTTTAGAAATTTAGAAAATAAAATTTGGTCTAGAAAAATTGAAGCAAATAACTATCAGATAAATTATAATCTAAACAATGATGAAAATATAGATTTAAATGTGCTTTTAAACTATAATGAAACAAAACAAAAATATAGTGATATTGCCTCAATTTCAGGTAAAGAGCTAATAAGTGGCTTAGAGACTAAAAATAAGTCATTAACTTTCGATATAAGCAATACCTTTAAAAGCGATTTTAGTGATATTTCATCAATATCAACAATAATTGGTTTAAACAATCTTAAAAATTCATACTCTAAAAGTCGTCATCCTTACGAACTTGTATGGTTTAATGAATATAAAACTTTACTAAAAGAAGAAAAAGATCCAGTTAAAAGAAAAAAGCTACTTGACGATATGCTAAGTGGAAATTTCTGGGGCTATCCACCAGATCATATGTCAACAGGTGGGATATATAGAAAATTTGATGATTGGCCTTCAAATGATGGTTATAGGGCAAACACTTTTCAACCTGATGGAAAACAGAGATTTTTTACAATTTATGGGGATAATTATTTAAGATACAGCATTTTTGATCTAAATTTAAACGCAAATTTGGTGAAATATGATTATAAGGGTCAGTATTTTGATAGAGTTAAAAAAAGTCTTTATGACGATTATGAAGAAAATGAATTTTTAATGGATGATTATGGTGATAAAAAAGCATTTAACTATTCAGCTACGCTAACGGCAAATTTACATGAGCTTTTTACTCCATTTGTTTCTTATTCTAAAAGTGAAAGATTTCCAAATTTACAAGAGCTTTATTTTTCACAAAGGACAATTGCAGGAGTTAGTAATAATCTAGATAATGAGATTGCCAAAACTCTACAAGTTGGTTTTAATAGTTTTAAAGAAAATTTACTTTTTGATAGTGATATTTTTGGATTTAAAGCTGTGTATTATAATACAAAAATAGATAATTATATACATAATGTTTTAAAACCACCATATACAGATCATAGTGGATATGGCAAGGAAACAACTACCATAAATTTTCAAAATTACGATAAAGAAGTAAGAAAAGAAGGGGTTGAGCTAGAGTTAAGCTATGATATGGGAGCATTTTTCATAAATTTAGCTTATGCTAGACAAAGAACAACTCAGCCAACTTCAGCTTCTGATGCTAGTGCTGGGCTTTTTCCAGCTCCTAGCAAACCTGACTACTACTCAATGGGTCATGGAATTAGTAAAGTTACGCAACTTCCAAAAGATTATGGATATTTAGATACAGGCATAAGACTTCTTAATGAAAAATTAGTTATAGGAAGTAGGATGAAATATTTTGGAGAAAGCAAAAGGGCTTTATATAGTGTAGGAGATAACAAACCTTTGCATGATCCAAGATACGATGGCGAACAGCCAGAAAATAAAAAGCATCAAAAATATGTTCGCTGGACTGAAGTTATAGAAAAACAACCACTAATTTTTGATTTTTATGTAAGTTATGAACCAATTGAAAATTTAATTATAAAAGCAGAACTTCAAAATGCTTTTGATAAACAATACATTGATCCACTTGATTCAAATAACGACGCAGCTTCTCAAAGAAGTTACTCTATCTTAAATGGCGAAAATAACGCTTTAAGCAATTACGCAAAAGGAAGAACTGCTGTTTTAAGCTTTGAATATCGCTATTAAAATGTAAAATCTCTCCAAATTGGAGAGATTTATCAAACAAAAAGATATTAAATCATCTCATCTTTAAATAGTGAGAAAGCTGTGAAAGTTCGTGCATATTAAGTTCACCACAAGGTTTGTTTTCAAGCAAATAAGCCTTAGCTTCTCCTGAAGTTTTAAATTTTTTGTCTATCTTTGCACATCTTTCAATATATATTTTTTCACCTTTTTTAGCTGCCATTGACTGTCTTTTTTCAATAAGCTTTAAATCATCGGCTATATCTGCTTTTGTCTTTTCTAAAAGCGTCTCATAAGTTAAAACTTCTCCGCCAAAATCCTTAGCAAAATTTTCAGCTGCATCTTTGGAATTAAAACCATACGAGCTTACAGTTGACATCGTTGCTGGTTTGTTTGAGCCATAAACATAATAAGCTAATGAAGCATCTATAAATTTCAAAGTATTAGTATCTACAACTTTAGGATTTTCCGGCTTAAGATTTTCACTTTCTTCAACCATACAGTGAAATGAGCAGTACTGATGAGTCTTATTATTAATTTCTGCTGCGTGGTTTGTTTTGTAAAACTGTCCTAAATGCATACCACAAACAGAACAAAACATCTTAGCAGGACCATTTGTTAAAAGCGTAGGATTTTCTACAGCTCTAAAGTCTATATCACTTGCAAAAAGTGATGAGTTACTACTAACAACTGCTAAAAAAATTCCACTTGTTTTAATGAATTTTCTTCTGTTCATAATTCTCCTTTATTTTAAAGATATTTAAATCTTATACATTTACTAAATTTCAAATATATTATCAAAAATATATTAAATTTATGTGAATTTTTATAATGTTTTGTATTTTAAGTATAAATTTGTTAAAATGGCGAGAAATTCTTGCTTAGGGTAAAAGATGGGCTTTTTAAAACGAAATAATAGACTTTTTTATACGATTTTATTAGATAGTGACATATGTAAGATATATTTTAGGCTAGTAAGTCCTAAAAGAACTGTGATTAAAGAAGGTTTGGAAACTATTGAGATAGAAAATGCTAAGGTCGGTATCCAAAACTACATGGCAAACAACGGTATTTGTAAGAATAAAGACTATATATGTGTACTTCAAACATCTTATAAACAAGGTCTTACTAATGTAATGGTTGATGGTTTTTATACCCAATACATTGATGAAAATATCTACTCTTATGCCAATTTAGATGATATAAAAAATTTAAAAGATAATTTGGGTTTTAAAATAGATGAGTTTATAAGTCCATTTAAAGTGCTATATTTTTTAATGAAAAATCAAGAATTTAAAGGTGCATCGCTTTTTGTGCTTAAATTTAGTAGCACTGCTGTTTTTATGGTGGCAGATGAAAGCACAATCTATTTTGCAAAGATGATAAATTTAACTGATAGATTTATTGAGATAATACAAAATGATTCAGCTGTAGCAATAGATGATAGTGATGAGCTGTTTTATAGAGTAATAAGTGAGTTTGTTAAGGAGTATTATAGTGAGCATGAAACATTTATAAACTCTATTTTTATCTATGATATCGGAAGTTTAGGACCTGAGACTGGGTATTATATATTTACAAGAATTTTTATAAAAACCCATATTGTGCCTATAAATTTAATGGACTTTATAAATAAAATTAATATTAAAGAGAACTATTAGCAGATTTCTAATAGATCTTTTCTTGTGTAGATGTAGCCTCTAATAAGTGGTGGGATTTTTTTAATCCTACATTTTTCTTTAAATTTCTTATCCATTACGGGAGTTTTATATGGAGCGATAAATACCCTATCATCTGTGTAGCCAATTGCCACTTTTCCGCTTATAACAGAGTCTTTCATTGCTTGTAAACGCTGCTTTTGACTCATCACAACACCTAAAGTTTTTAAAGCTTTATCTACTAAATTTATAGCGTTTGGGTTATTTTTGATGATAAAAAACTCACTATCACTATAAATTTCACCATTTAGTAAAATTTCTCTATCTTTAGCTAAAAATTCAAAGCTCTTTTTAAGACCTGAGCTAAATTTAGCTACAAATTCATCACTAAAATTTACTCTTATAAAATTTCTTTCAAAGTTTGTATCTAAATTTGAACTATCAATAAAGTACTTTATATTGTTTGAATTTAAAAAATCCAAAAGCTCATTTCGGCTAGTGTTTATAAGTGGGCGAACTATAGTGTAGCTGTTTTTTTGCTCAACTGCGTCCATGCTTATGAGATTTGCTAAGCCTGAGCCTTTGCTAAGACGCATCAAAAACCACTCAAATTTATCATTTAGTTGATGAGCTGTAATGAGATTTGTATAGCCAAATTTAGAACAAATTTCATAAAAAAACTCATATCTTATCTCTCTTGCGATTTTTTCAAAATTTGAAGAATCAAGGCTAAATTTGACCTGTTTTACATAAATTTGTTTGTTAAATTTAAAAGCTAAATTTCTAGCTGAAGTCTCTTCGATACTGCTTTCTTTTCTAGTGTTGTAATTTACAAATGCTAGGTCAAATTTAAGAGCGTTTTTTTCAAGTAGATAAAAAAGAGCTGTGCTATCAACCCCGTGTGAAAACGCTAATAAATTCTTAGCGTTTTTTAGTTTTTTAACGGCAATCTCATCAAGCAAGAATTTCGCCTATTAGTTTATTTTCAGCCAAATCAGTAATCTTACAGCGATAAATTTTGCCAACTTCAAGATCCTTTATATCGCTATCATTTATCAAAATTTCGCCATCAATGTCTCTATCCCAAATGAGTGCTTTTGCTGAGTAAAACATCTCACCTTCGCTACTTAACCCATCTAAATTTACTAAAATTTCTTTTCCAATCATAGAATTTAGGTTTTCTTTTAGATTTTGATTTGTGATTTTTTCAACTAAATTTAGCCTTTTTGCGATAGTTTTTGGTAGAATTTGTTCCATTTCATAAGATGGTGTATCTTCTTCTTTTGAGTAGGCAAAGACTGAAACCCTATCAAATTTAAACTCTTTTAAAAATTCACAAAGTTCTAAAAATTCATCTTCGCCCTCTCCAGGATGACCTACGATAAATCCGCTCCTTAAAAAGGAATTTTTTGCATTTCTCATAAGTTCCAAAAGAGCCATTATTCTGCTTTTATCTGCCCCACGACGCATTATTTTAAGCATATTATCATTTATGTGCTGTATTGGCATGTCAAAGTAGTTTAAAAAAACCTTTGAAGAGATGATTTTTTCAATCAAAGCATCACTTGTGGTTGTTGGATAAAGATATAAAATTCTAGCAAATTTAACGCCGTCAATTTTTTCAATCTCATTAATTAAATTTATAAGCCCGTCCTTGATACCAAAATCCCTTAAATAACTTGAGCTATCTTGAGAGATAAAACTAAAATCATAAAATCCTTGTTTTACAAGGTTTTCTACTTCAAAGACTATGCTTTTTAAATCTCTACTTTTTAACCTTCCTTTAAAGGTTGGAATAGCGCAAAATGAACACCTTTGGTTACAGCCTTCAGAGAGCTTGATATAAGCGTGATAGTTTGAGCCAGTTATAACTCTTTTTTCATCTTTTTGAAGGTAGGTTTGTGGGCTAAAGAGATTTTGTTTTTTTAATATCATCTCATCGATTTTATCATAATCTCCAACACCGCTAAATATATCAACTTCAGGAAGTTCTTTTATCATCTCATCTTTATATCTTTGTGTAAGACATCCAGTTACTACAAGCAAGGCGTTGTCTTTTTTTTGCTGGGCAAGTTCAAGTATAGCGTTGATACTCTCAGTTTTTGCAGCATCTATAAACCCACAAGTATTTACTATCATTACATCAGCCTTGCTTGGATCATCGGTTAAATCATAAGCTTTAAGCCTACCAAGCATTATCTCGCTATCAACTAAGTTTTTATTACATCCAAGGCTTCTAAGGTATAAATTTGGCATATTTTAAACCCAAAGATTATCTATTAGTCTAGTTTGGCCAACATTTGCTGCTACAAGGATAAAAGTGTTATCTAGTTCTATCTTATCAAGTGGCTCAAAGCGGCGATTTGTAATTGCTACATAGTCTATTTCTAATGGCTCAAGGATTGAAAGCATCTGCGTTTTTATTGAGTTTGTACTAAGTTCGCCTTTTTTTATCATAGCTCCAGCTTTAGCTAAAGATTGTGAAATTTTAAGAGCGTATAGTTTATCTTCTTCGCTTAAATAAGCATTTCTTGAACTTATTGCTAGACCGTCACTTTCTCTAATGATATCACAAGGTACAATCTCAATATCCATGAAAAAAGTTCTTACCATATTTTCTACAATAGCAAGTTGTTGGGTATCTTTTTTGCCAAAATATGCTTTTGTAGGTTTTACTATATTAAAAAGCTTATTTAAAACCCTTAAAACACCATCAAAATGCCCTGGGCGAGTTTTACCTTCTAGTATGGTAGCTAGTTTTTCAGGTGCTTTTATTAAAGGTTCGTTTTTATCATAAATTTCTTCAGGCTTTGGCATAAAAAGAGCATCAACTTCACAAATTCTTGCTATTCTTATATCTCTTTCGTCATTTCTTGGGTATTTATCTAAATCCTCATTTTCGCCAAACTGAGTTGGATTTAGAAAAACAGAAGCCACAACTATCTCATTTTCGCTTCTAGCTTTTTTAAATAAGCTTATATGACCATCGTGTAAAGCCCCCATTGTAGGGACAAAGCCTATAGTTTTGTTTTTATCTTTTAAAAAATCTTTTAATTCTTTTGGAGAGTGAAAAATTTCCATAATTATCCTACTTTTGTTAAATTTTGGCGATTATAACTTAAATTTGTTAAATTTATCTTTATATGAAATTTTAGATTAAACTTATTTTGATAAAATATATGATTAAAATTTTAAGGGAATTTATGGAGAAAATAAGAAAACTATTTAAAAGTGATGCAATTGGCGGAATTTTAATTATTATGGCGTGTTTTTTAGCGTTAATATTTAAAAATAGTCCATTGATAGACTTCTATGATAGTTTTGTTAATTTCAAAATGGGCATGATGTTTGGTGAGTATAGCTTAAGCTTAACTATACATCACTGGGCAAATGACGGACTTATGGCTCTGTTTTTTTTCTATATTGGTTTAGAAGTTAAAAGAGAGATTTTAGTTGGAGAGTTAAGTTCGCCTTCAAGAGTTGCTCTTCCTATTATTGGTGGTCTTGGTGGTATAATTTTTCCAGCATTAGCTTTTATTTTGATAACTTGGGGAGATAGCTTTTCTATGCTTGGATGGGCTATTCCTACAGTGAGCGACACTGCCTTAGCAGTTGGTGTGCTTTTGCTTTTAGGTTCTAAAATTCCACCATCAATTAGAATCTTTCTTCTTCTTTTAGCGATAATTGATGATATTGCTGTAGTTATTATAATTGCTGTTTTTTATTCAGGAGATGTGAATTTTCATCTTTTGGGTATAGCAGGAGGTTTGGCTTTTATAATGCTTATTTTAAATTTACTTAAAGTAAATAAAAAGATTTTTTATATAATACCTGCTGTTTTAATGTGGTTTTGCTTTTTAAAGTCAGGAGTTCATGCAACTTTGGCTGGAATTTTAGCTGCAGTTTTTATACCTCTTCACCCTATTAAAGGCTACTCAATGGCAAGAGATTTAGAGTATAAACTTCATGATATAATAACCTTTTTTGTAATGCCTATATTTGCGTTTTCAAATGCTGGAATTTTAATAACTCCTGAAGCGATATCTCATCTAAGCCATCCTGTTTCGGTAGCAATTATGGTTGGGCTTTTACTTTCAAAACCACTTGGAATTTTTATTGCTTCATTTGCGACTATAAAATTTGGAATTTCAAAGCTTCCAGTTGGGGCTAACTACATACAGTTTTTTGGGCTTTGCGTTTTAACTGGAATTGGTATGAGTATGAGTTTGTTTATCTGTGAAATTGCATATAAAGGGACAAATATCTTCTACTCAGCAGAAAAACTTGCTATATTAATAGCATCGTTTGTGGCTGCTGTTGTAGGGTTTGTGATTATGAAAGTTGGAATAAAATATCAAGCTGAGAGACTTGTTTCGGTTGATAATAGTGCAGATGACAAAGAGAAGATGGAAGAAGCAAAAATGGCTATTGAACAAGAAAAACTAAAGGAAATAGATATTGGATAGTTATGAATATACTGAACTTTTAAAAGAGCTTGATAAAAAGGTGGAAAATATCGCTCTAATCATAAAACCTGCCCAAATAAAGTCTCGTCTTGAAGAGATAGAAAAGATAGGTCTTGATCCTGATTTTTGGAGAGATATTGATAAAGCTAGTCAGATAAATAAAGAAAAGACAAAGCTTAGTGGAATTTATTCTAAATTTATAAAAGCAAGATCAGCTGTTGATGATGCTAAGGATATGTACGAGCTAGCTTTAAGTGAAGATGATAGGGAAGTGATAGAGTCTTTGTTTAATGATGCTCCAAATTTAGAAAAGAGCATTAAAAATTTAGAAGTTGCCATGCTTTTAAGTGGTGAAAATGACTCTAAAAACGCAATTATCACAATCCATCCTGGAGCTGGTGGAACAGAAAGCAATGACTGGGCTAGTATGCTTTATAGGATGTATTTGAGATTTTGCGAAAGAGAAAACTATAAAGTTGAAGTTTTAGACTTTCAAGAAGGCGATGAGGCTGGGCTTAAAGATGTAAGCTTTATCGTAAAAGGCGAAAATGCTTATGGGTATTTAAAGGCTGAAAATGGCATTCATAGGCTTGTTAGAGTAAGTCCGTTTGATAGTGCTGGCAGGCGTCATACTAGTTTTACTTCTGTTATGGTAAGTCCTGAAATAGATGATGATATCGTAATAGATCTTGATGAAAAAGATCTTCGTTTTGACTACTATAGAGCAAGTGGAGCAGGTGGGCAGCATGTTAATAAAACAGAGAGTGCTGTTAGAATCACCCACTTACCTACAAATATTGTCGTGCAGTGCCAAAATGATAGAAGTCAGCATAAAAATAAAGCTACAGCGATAAAAATGCTAAAATCAAGGCTTTATGAACTAGAGATGATGAAGCAAAATGAAGCCATTAATAGTCTAGAAAAAAGCGATATTGGTTGGGGACATCAGGTAAGAAGCTATGTTCTTTTTCCTTATCAGCAAGTAAAAGATACAAGATCTGGCATAGGGTATTCTCAGGTTGATGATATATTGGATGGGGATTTAAAAAGAATAATAGAAGATGTATTGGTTGCGAAAGCTAATTAAATTTTTAAAGGAGAAAAAATGAATAAAGATGGGATTTTGGTTTCACTAGGATATGGTGTAAATGAGAGCACAACTGCTCAACTTGAGGGAATTTTAAATGAGTGCGATTTAACTGATACTGAGCTTGAAAAAATTGTTTTGTTAAATGATAATGTTAAAAAATTTGAGGGCTTTGTGGCGATGTCAAATTCAAATCACTACTTTAAGGTTAAAACTGAAAGCACTAATCCTGAGATGATAAAAGCCGTAAGAGAGACAATTTATGAGTGGGCGGATAGATATAAATTTAGTATAGAAAAAGTTGATGGAAAAGAGACTTACTATATAGTTGGTAAAAATTAAGGAGAGACTATGAAAAAAGCGATTTGTTTTACTTTTATTGCTGCTTTGATAGCAGGATGTGCAACTACAAAAAGCAGTAGTAGACCCGGCGTATCAAATGATAGAATTCAAGAGCAAGTTATACTTGTAGAGAGTGTAAATTCTACTTTAGATCTAAATGCTTTAAATAGAATGGATACAGCTGATGCTTATAAAACAGCAAATTCATACTATAAAAATGGCGATTATGTAAATGCAATTACTGCTTATGATTTTACTTGTGCTAAATTTCAGTACATTCCTGCTTGCGTAAGACTTGCAAGTATGTTTGAAAAAGGCCAAGGAATAACTGCAAATAGATTAATAGCACTTGATATATATGAAAGATCTTGCTATGGTGGGCATGATGAAAGTTGTAATGATGCTAAAAGGCTTAGAAAGTAAATTTAGGGGTTATTGTGCCCCTAAATTTACTGCTTTATTCATAAAAGTATAAATTTTATCTTTATTAAGAGTTCCGCCATAAAATATATCAAGTGCAAAAACTGCTTGCCAAACTAGCATATCTTTACCATTTTTTGTCTGCAAATTCATATTCTTTGCTAAATTTAGAAAATTTGTAGATTTGTTGTATATAGCGTCAAATGCATACTGGCTGTTTTTTAAAGTAGGCTCTAAAAGCTCAACAGGCATAGGAAATTCATTTTTTACTAGCCCAGCAGATGTTGTATTAACTACCAGATCATAGCCTTTTGGAACAAATTCATTCCAAGTCTTGAAGTTGTAATCTAAGAAATTTTGCCTTCTTTTTTCGCTTCTGTTGACAATTGAAGTAGAGATATTTTTGGTATTTAATGCATATGCTATAGCCCTAGCAGTGCCACCAGCTCCTAAGATAAGGGCTGATTTTATCTTACCAAACTCATCTATGGCTTGTAAAAATCCTATAGCATCGGTGTTATAGCCAATTAGTTTGTTACTATCTTTTACTATAGTGTTTACAGAGCCAATCTTGCTGGCGTGAGTCTCTAATTCATCGCAAATTTTAAAAGCTTCTTCTTTAAATGGCACAGTGATATTTGCTCCACTTAAATTTAGTTTTAAAAATTTAGACTTCAAATTTTTCTCATCTTCAAGTAAAACCCTGCCATAAAACGCCTCCAAATCAAGTCCGGCTATGGCTAAGTTATGAAGTCGTGGGGAGATAGAGTGCGCTATAGGATTACCAAAAACAGCAAACTTCTTCACTATTTTACCCTGTATAAAAAGGCATCTTTATTTACGGTTGCTCTAATATTTGACATCTCATTTTGAAGCTCACTGCCCTTATATGGACCAACCAAAACTTTAGTAAATTCTCTGCCATTAACTGTCTCTTTATAGAGTCTGTAGCTGTATCCTGCGTTAATTAACTTAAGTAAAGCTGGATCGTCATTTTTAAATTCAGTAGTTGCGATAACTTGAATATAGCTACCGTTTGGAACATTACCACTTATATGAGTACCTTTTTTAATAGGTTTTGAGCTCTCTTGTTTTGGAGTTTCTTTTTTTGCTGGTTGCTCTTTAGTGGTTTTTTTAATCTCTGTTTGACTAACTTCTTGCTTTTTAGTGTCTGTTTTTGTTACTTCTTTTGCTTTAGCTGGTTCTTGTTTTGGAGTTTCTACTTTTTTAGCTGGTTGAGCTTTTGTTTTATCAGCAGTTACTACAACAACCTCTTTTTTAGGTTCTAGTTGCTTAACTTGAGTATTTTCTACAGCTTCTTGTTTGGTCTCAACAACTACAGGTTTTACATCTTCTTTTTTAGGCTCTTGAGCCACTTTTATCTCAACGACTTTAGGTTCAACCTTGGTTGGAGTAGATTTTATCTCCACGACAGTTTTTTCTTCAGTGGTTTTTGTTTGATCAGTGGACTTTTCTGGTGTAAATATTGCATCTTCGCTTGGCATTACAAGTGGCTCATTTGTTGCTGTATCGCCACTATTTATAAATTTCATAGTTAAAAGTATAATCAGAAAAAGTACCACCAAGATAGCAATACCGGTTAAAATCTTTTTGATATTATTTGATCTTGCTGTATCTGGATCTAATAAGATGCTATCGTCTATATTAAATTTATCACTCATAAAATCTCCTTAAATTTTTGCCTTAATACATAGCCTTATTGTAGATTACAAATTTACTTGCAAGCTCTTTTAGCTCTTCTTTGATTTTTGCGTGAAGGTCTTTATTATTTATATCATCTAGTACGTCAGCTATTTTATTTGCGATAAACTCAAACTCAGCTTCTTTCATCCCTCTTGCTGTTAGTGCAGGGCTTCCTAGTCTTACACCACTTGTTACAAAAGGACTTCTTTTTTCATTTGGAACTGTGTTTTTATTAGCTGTGATTCCTGCTTCTTCAAGTGCGGCTGATGCGTCTTTTCCGCTATAGTCTTTATTTGATAGATCCATTAAAACAAGGTGATTATCAGTTCCACCACTTACTAAATCATAGCCTCTACTTATCAAAACTTCTCCTAGTTTTTTAGCATTTGCTTTTACTTGCTTTGCATAAACTTTCCACTCATCGCTTAAATTATGCTTAAATCCAACTGCCTTTGCGGCGATTACATGCATTAAAGGACCACCTTGAATTCCTGGAAAAATTGATGAGTTGATTTTTTTAGCTATTTCTTCATCATTTGTCATGATGATTCCACCTCTTGGACCACGAAGTGTTTTATGAGTGGTTGAGCTAACTACATGGCAGTGTGGAAACGGACTAGGATGCTCTCCTGCTACAACAAGACCAGCTATATGAGCAACATCTGCAAACAAATACGCACCAACTGAATCAGCAATCTCTCTAAATTTGGCAAAATCAATCTCTCTTGCATATGCACTTGCACCACAAACTATGAGTTTTGGCTGGACTGTTTTAGCTATTTCTAAAACTTTATCATAGTTTATTCTTCCATCTGATTCAACGCCGTAAAAAAAGCTATCGTAGTTTTTTCCACTACTTGAAACTTTTGCACCATGAGTTAAGTGTCCGCCATGGCTTAAATCCATACCTAAAATTCTATCGCCTGGATTTATTAAAGCTCCATAAACGCCTTGATTTGCTTGACTTCCTGAGTTTGGTTGAACATTTGCAAAGTTGCAATTAAAAAGCTTTTTACATCTTTCAATTGCTATTTCTTCGATGCCATCTACAAATTCACATCCGCCGTAATATCTTTTATGAGGATAACCTTCTGCGTATTTATTTGTTAAAATTGATCCCATAACTTCCATAACTTCTGGGTATGTGAAGTTTTCACTTGCGATCATTTCTAAATAATCGCACTGCCTTTTTAACTCTTTGTTTGTTAAATCAAAAATTTCTTTATCAAAATTTTCTAAACTCATTTTTACTCCTTGTTTTCATCATTTTGTTTAAGTGGTCTCATCGCTGGAAATAAAATAACATCGCGAATTGATTTTTTATTTGTTAAAAGCATGACTAATCTATCAATGCCAAGTCCCCAGCCAACAGTTGGAGGCATCGCATATCCAAGTGCTTTTACATAGTCTTCATCCATCTCGTGTGCTTCATCATCTCCTGCGTTTTTAGCGTCAATTTGACCTTTAAATCTCTCATATTGATCAAGTGGATCATTTAGCTCATTAAAGGCATTTGCAAGTTCGTTTCCTGCGATAAATAGCTCAAATCTCTCAGCGATATTTGGATTTTCATCGCTTCTTCTTGAAAGCGGGCTAATTGAAAGTGGAAAATCAACTATAAAAGTTGGATTAATTAGCTTTTTTTCAACATAATTATCAAAAAGTTCAGCTTGTAAATGTCCTATATCTAAATTTGCATTTGCCTCAAAGCCATCATTTTTTAATTTTTCTAAAATTTTATCTTTATCATTTATAATATCTTTTGAAATTTCACCAATTTCAACTAAAGCATCTAAATATTTTACTCTTGCAAATGGCTTTGAAAAGTCTATTTTTAGCTCATCATACTCTAAAATTTCAGGTAAATTTAGCTCTTTTAGTAAAACCTTAAAAAGTTCTTCTGTTAAATCCATCGCTTCATTATACTCATGCCACGCCCAGTAAAACTCAATGGCTGTAAATTCAGGATTATGAGTTAAATCCATTCCTTCATTTCTAAAATTTCTATTTATCTCAAAAACAGCTTCCATTCCGCCAACAATTAGTCTTTTTAGATAAAGTTCAGGTGCGATTCTTAAAAAGCGATTTACATCAAGAGCGTTATGATAAGTTATAAAAGGCTTTGCATTTGCCCCGCCTGCAATTGGGTGCATCATCGGAGTTTCAACTTCCATAAAGCCTTTATTTTCAAAAAAATGCCTAATTATAGAGATGATTTTTGATCTTTTTTTGAAGTCATTTCTAACTTCTGGATTCATTATCATATCAAGATATCTTTGGCGGTAACGCATCTCAATATCTACAAGTCCATGAAATTTCTCAGGTAGTTGAGAAATAGCTTTTGAAGCAAGAGTTAAATTTGTAACATGCATGGAAAACTCCCCAGTTTTTGTTACAAAAGGATAGCCTTTTACTAAAACTATATCTCCAACTTCAAGATTTTTTTTAAAATTTGCGTATAAATCTTCGCCGATGCTATCACGAGAATAATAAATTTGGACATTTCCACTTTCATCTTCGATGTTTGCAAAGGTTGATTTTCCAGCAACTCTTTTAAGCTTTAATCTTCCTGAAATCGTTACTTCATCGCTAACTCTTTTTTCTTCTAAATCCTTAACATACTCAAATTTATCTCTAAATTCTTTAATGCTCATATCTCTTTTTAGAAAATGTGGATATGGATTTATGCCTAAATTTCTAAGTTCGTTAGCTTTTTCTATCCTTTGGAGTTCTAATTGATTATCAAATACCACTTATTTTTCTCCTTTTTTACAATCATTACAAGTTCCATATAGTTGCATAAGATGTCCTGTTAGCGTAAAACCATAATGTTTTGCTATGTCAATTTGTCTTTGTTCAACACACTCATCTTCAAATTCTACTATTTTGCCACAATGTTTACATATGATATGATCGTGATGAGGTTTGTTGGCAAGTTCAAATTTTTTACCCTGAATTCCAAATGATATAGAAGTAACCATTCCTGATTCTTCTAATAAATTTAGAGTTCTGTAAACAGTAGCGATACCTATGTTTAACTCAGGATAAGTCTCTTTTATCTCCATATAAAGCTCTTCAGGAGTGAAGTGATGATCGTTGTTATAAAGTGTTTTTAAAACACACTCTCTTTGGACTGTAAATTTAAGAGCATTGTCTTTTAAAATCTTCTTAAATTTATCTAGCAATGCATCAAATTCTAAATTTTCAATTTTCATTTTTAAATCCATCAGTTGATATGTTTAAATCAAGAGTTTGATTATTATCTTGAGTTACTTCGCTTTTTTCATATACTACATTTACGCTATTTTTCTCTTCATTAGATCTTTTTTGCGTAGTAGGAATGATATCTTCTTTTCTCATCCCCATAAGTTTCGTTCCAACATTTACAAGATATGGATATGTGATGCTGTTTTCAAAGTATGGTCTTGCTTGATCGTTTAAAAAAGCAGATGATCTAATAAATACAGCTAAAACTGCAAATATTAAGAAAATCTTTGCCCCACCAAACACAAATCCACCAATCCTATCTATAAGACTTAGTCCGCTAAGTCCAAGAAGTTTTGTTAAAAGCTCACCAAGTATCAATGCCGCAAACCAAATTCCAAAAAGAGCTACAATAAAACCAACCACGCTTTGGGTTCCAGTTTCGCTCATTACGCCAATTTTTCCAAGGTCGTATATATTTGTACTTATCCAAGCACCAACTTCAGCTTTATATCTAATGGCTAAAACAAAACCACCTATTATCCCTATAATACCAAAAATTTCTCTTATAAGACCGCTTGATAAACCCTTAAGCCCGAATACAAAAACAAGCCCTATAATTATGAGATCTAACCAGTTTAAAGCTTCCATATCTTAATCTCCTATAATTTTAATAAGCTCTTGTAAGCTTGTAGAGTACCTTCTAGCATCATCTTTTGTGATGAGATTAGCCTGAATAGCTTTAACTAGAGCCTGAGTTTGAGTTACCATTCCGGTTTGCTGTTGGTTTAGTTGCATTTGAGAGTAGATTTGGTGGTTTTTATCCTCTCTAATAAGGTTTGAAATAGCGCTATTGTTTATCAAAATTTCATGAATTGCTAAACGCCCGCCACCAATTCTAGGAAGTAGTGATTGAGATATGATGGCTGATAAAGAAACAGAGAGCATATTTCTAATCATAGCTTGCTCACCACCTTCAAAACTATCTATAATACGGCTAATTGTCTGCATTGCTGAGTTTGTATGAAGTGTTCCAAAAACTAAGTGTCCAGTTTCAGCTGCTGTTATAGCAATTGAGATAGTTTCCTTATCTCTCATCTCACCTATTAGTATGATATCTGGATCTTCACGAAGTGCGTATTTTAAGGCATTTGCATATGAGTGAGTATCAGTTCCTATATTTCTATGTGAAAAAAGGGCTTTTTTATTTGTGTGGACAAATTCCACAGGATCTTCAACTGTTATAATGTGCTTTCTTTCGTTCTCATTTATCTCGTTTAAAAGTGATGCAAGTGTGGTTGATTTACCAGATCCAGTTGGTCCAGTAACTAAGATAAGACCTTTTTCTCTTTTTACTAAATCTTTAAAAATTTGAGGACCTTTTAAATCGTCAATTGATGGAATATTTATCGGAATTGTTCTAAAAGCAGCAGCTAAATCACCATTCATCGTGTAGTAGTAGTTACCTCTGTAACGCCCGATATTTGGAATCTCTAAAGCAAAGTCAAGCTCTTTGTTCTCTTCAAGTTCGCTCTTTTGAGCATCACTTATGACTGCGTAGCACATTGTTTCTATATCTTCACCAGTAAGTGGCTCCATATCTATTGGGCGAAGTTTCCCATCTATTCTGATTTGTGGAGCACTTCTGCTTACGATATGTAAGTCACTTGCTTTGTGCTGAACCATAACCTTAAGTAGCGTATGAATATCTGGTAGTTTTTTATTTTCCATTTTTCAACCTTAATCTAAAATTTTAGGCACCACAAAAAAACCATCTTTAGCATCTGGTGCATTTTTAAATACTATATCTATAATCTCTTGATTGCCACTATTTGGAACATCATCTCTTAGCGGTGTAAAATTTGAGCTACTACCTATTTTTTCATCTTTTAAGTTAAGCTCATCTAAGATATTTACAAACTCAAGTATGCTTTGTAGCTCCTTTTTAGTACTATCTCTTCTGTCATCGTCTATTTTTATGGCACTTAACTTTTCAAGTTTTTTTAGTAAATTATCATCTATCAGCACTACTTTATCCTCTCTAATAACAAAAATCTTTTTATTATATCACAAATTAGCTTACAATTAGGCGTTATTTAAAAGATTTTATGCTACAATTACGCTCAAATTCAGATAAAGGAAAATTTTGGCTATAAAAGATAATGTAAAAGAGTTAAAAAAAGTAGCAGACTCTGAAGAGCAATTTTTAGAAAGCATTATAAAAAGTGAGTTTTTTGTTAAGAAGTATAAAAAGCCTATAATAACAGTAGTTATCATAGCTATTTTGATACCGCTTGCTTTGGCAACTTCAAATTTTATAAAAGATAGAAAATTTAAAGCAGCAAACGAAGCTTACGCAGAGCTTATTACAGATCCAAACAATCAAAAAGCAAAAGAGAAGCTAAAAAGTTCTAGCAAAAACCTATATACTATTTATGAGTTTAGAACGGCTCTTGATACTAACGATAGTGCTAAACTTGATCAGCTTTCAAATTTAGATGGAATTGATCCTGTTTTAAAAGATCTTATAAATTTTAGTGCTAAAAAAGATAGTGGGGAGATAATGGATAGCTATGCTGTTTTTATGAAGGGATATGGCTATTTAAAAGATGGCAAGATTGAAGAGGCAAATCAAGAATTTGTTAAAATTGCGCCAAATTCTCCACTTGGTGATATAGCTAGAAATTTAAGACATTATAATGGAGCAAAACAGTGAGAAATTTAACTATATTGACAGCTTTTATCTTAGCTTTTGTTTTTACGGGTTGTTCTACAAAAAGAGAGTATTTCCACCCACAAGAAAATGAAGCAGTAGCTGATCTAAACTATCAAGGAAAACTAAATAGTAAAATAGCGTATGCTACAGTAAATGGCGCTACTTTAAAAAATGGAACAATTATCACAAAAAGTGGCATAATAAATGGCGTAAAGCTAGATAAAAATGAGAAATTTTTAGGAATTTTTGATAATAAAATTCTATCTTCAAACATAAGTGGAAATTTTAAAATTCGTGATATGAGTGGAAATGTTTTGCTTGATAAAGATTTCTCATCTCAGGTTGTATCAGCTAGCCTAAAAGGAAGCGATCTTGCTGTCATAAGAGCTGATAATGCTATGTTTTTATTAGATATAAGTAATAATAGCGTAAAATTTGCTGATAAATTAGATAGAGTTTATACGCTTGATTCAAGAACGGCATCTCCATTATTTTTAGGAAATGATGCTTTGATGTTTCCTAGCTTAAATGGTCAACTTCTCTTAATCCACACTCCAACTGGCGGACTAGCTTTAGATACATATATAAGTTCTGAGCCGTTTTTTAATAATGTAATTTTCCTAGAAAATAAAGGACCAAACATCTATGCTGCTACAAACACGGGAGTTCTTTTAAATACTCCAAATGGTAACAAAAGAGTTATTGATACGATAAAAGATATATTTTTATATCAAGATAGATTGTATCTATTTAGTAAAGATGGCACAGCAAAGGTTTATGATTTAGCGTTAAATAAACTAAATGAAGAGAAATTTAGATTTGCTCAGTTTTCAAATATCATTGCAAAAGGTAATAAATTATATATTTTTGAAAGACAAGGTTACATGATAGTAACTGATTTAAATCTTAAAAATAGACAAATTTTTGAACTTGATGGCGATATAGATGAGACAAATTTTGCTAGTGAGAATGTCTTTTATCACGGTGATGAGTATATAGAGATAAGATAGCAATGGAAGAGCTTTTGCTTTCACAAAATATAATTCTTAAGAAAAGTACTACAATTAACCTTGCTAAATTTAGCAAGGTTAGATCTTATAAGTGTCTTGTCGGATCTGATTTGGATTCAAACAATACAATAATTTTTTTTAGAGATGCAAAGAGTAGGTTTTTAAAAAAAGACTTTGAAATTTTAGAGAATTTAGCAAATTTAGTTGCAAAAGATGAGGGAAAAATCATAAAAAAAAGATATCTTTTTTTAAACTCTCAGATTTGCTCTAGAGCTTTAGACTTAGCTAAAAGTAAGGGCTGGAAATGCTACTTTTAGATGTTGGCAACCACAGTGCTAAAATTTGGCATGATGGCTTAATTTCAAGTAAAAGTATTGATGAACTTAACTCTTTTTTGCCAAAAGAGAAGGCTTACTATATCAGTGTAAATTCTAACTTTAAACCAAATAGTAATAAATTTATAGATATTAGTGATTTTTTTGAGTTTGATACTATATATAAGGGTTTGGGCGTTGATAGAATCGCAGGATGCTATATAATTAAAAACGGAATTGTAGTTGATGCAGGAAGTGCGATAACTGTTGATATAATGATAGACTTTGTTCATCAAGGTGGCTTTATAGTGCCTGGGATAGCAGCACAGCTTAAAGCAAATGAAGAAATTTCAAAAGTTCTTAAAGTGGCGATTAATTCGCAAGTAAGTCTTGAAGCTTTGCCACAAAAAACAGTCGATGCTGTAAGTTTTGGAATAATTGCACCTTTAGTATTCCTCATAAAAGATATGAGTAAAAATAAAAATATCTACTTAACAGGTGGAGATGGAAGCTTTTTTTCTAAATTTTTTGATAATGCGATTTTTGATAAAAATTTAGTCTTTAGAGGAATGCTTAAAGCTTTAGAAGAAAGAGGTATAAAATGCTAACTGTTGCTTTGCCAAAGGGCAGAATTGCTGATGGAACGCTAGAAGTTTTTAAGGCTATTTATGGTGATGATTTTGAGTTTGAAGATAGAAAACTTATTTTAGAAAAAAAAGGCTTTAAATTTCTAGCAGTTAGAAATCAAGATATACCAACTTATGTGAGTAATGGTGCAGCTGACATAGGCGTAGTTGGTCTTGATGTATTAGAAGAGCATAAAAGTGATGTTTTAAGGCTTTTAGATCTTGGTTTTGGAAAGTGTAGAGTATGTGTTGGAGTTAAAAACGAATTTACGCTTGATTACGATATGCCAGGTATTAAAGTTGCAACTAAAATGCCAAATATAACAAAAGAATTTTTTGCAAGTAAAGCAACTCCAGTAACGATTATAAAGCTTTATGGATCAATTGAGTTAGCTCCACTAATCGGTCTAGCTGATGCGATTGTTGATAATGTTGAAACTGGAACTACAATGAAACAAAACGGTCTAAAAGTAGCTGAAACGATAATGCAAAGCTCAGCTTATTTAATATCAAATAAAAATAGTTTTATAACAAAAAGGGCTGAAATTTTAGCATTAACTAGCAAAATTTCAGCGCATTTAAATAGTTAGATTTCAGTAAGTTTGGCGTGAGTCTCTCTTATCTCTTTTTCAATTTTTGAGATAATGTTTAAAAAAGTCTCACTGTCATCTTTATCTTTTGAGTATACTAAGTAGATATTTCTTAGGAATTTTTTACCCTTTACTTTTACTTCAAAAAGGCTCTTTCCAAGTTCATTTTTTACTGCAAATCTAGGTAAACAAGTAAAATAACTACTGTCTTCTAAGCATCTTTTTATCGCTTCAGTTGTAGGTAGTTCTAAAATAGTATTTAGCGATATATCGCCTGGTAAATTTGCATAAAAAGAATCCCTAGTACCACTTCCGCTCTCTCTCATTACCCACTCTTCTTTTGTAAGATCATTTATGCTATAGGTTTTATCGCTAAGATTTTTGTTTCCAGTTACTACAATTATCTCATCTTTACAGATTAAAACTGACTTTACATCAGAATTTTCAAGATCGCCTTCTATAAGACCTATGTCTATTTTATTATTTACAACCTCATCTAGAATTTGAGTTGTATTTCCCATAGATACACTTAAATTTATCTTGTCATTTTTTTCTAAAATACCACTTAAAATATAAGGAGATAGATATGTTCCAACATTTTGACTTGACATCAAAGATAGCTCATACATGCTCTCATTTTGCATATTTCTTTCTATTTCTAAAACTCTATTATAAATTGGTTTGATTGATTTATAAAAAGCTTTTCCTCTTTCGTTTATAGACAGACTTTTGCCCCTTCTATCAAAAAGATCTCCGCCCAAAGAGTTTTCTAAATTTTTGATAGATATTGACATTGCTGATTGTGAAATTCCAAAAAATTTAGAACACTCACTTATCTGCTTTAGCTCACATACCTTTAAAAAATACTCAATCTGTTTTAGTGTCATAAATCCTCCTTTTAAAAACTATCTTTCAAATTTAAGTTTTTCTAAAAACTCTTCTATATCGTATTTTGTTCTATAAGCCTCACTCATTAGATGAATGATAACATCACCCAAATCAATAACCGTCCACTCATCGCTACTTTCTATATGCAAAATTTTCTCTTTTATCTCAGCAAGAGCATTTTTTATATCATCACTTAGTGAAAGTCCATGTTTTCCTGTTAGCGTTGTAGCAATTATAACACTTTTAGCGATGTAGTCTTTGCCTTCCATATCGATAACTTCGATATTTTCAGCCTTTTTATTCTCTAAAATATCAGTAATTATTTTAATCTTTGACATTTTTGTCCTTTTATAAAAATCCAAAACTTCACTTTGCAGCGGTTTTGGTATATATTTTAAATTTAGATTATTTCTAAATTTTGTAGATGAAATATTAGCATTTATATTTAATTTTTTCAAGTCCTTAGGTATAAACTCACCATCTCTTGAGGCTACTACAAATTCCACTAAACTCTCAAGTTCAGGGTAGTTTTGCCACTTTTTTAAATCCTTTAAATTATCAGCACCAATTATCAAATAAACTGTATTTGGCTTATAAATTTCTTTTAAGTATCTTACAGTTTCTATTGTAGCAACTGGACGGTTTTGTCTGATTTCGTAATCACAAATTTCAACTTTGTCTAAATTTTCAAAAAGTTTTTTTAGCCATTTAAGCCTTAAATTTGGTGGTGCAAAAAAGCCACTTTTAAAAGGATTTATATAAGTAGGTATGATAAAAAGCTTATCAATATCTAAAGAAGTAAGTGAAATTTCCACGATTTTAGTGTGTCCTAGGTGCGGTGGATCAAAACTTCCACCAAAAAGTGCGATATTCATTTTAATATTTCTTAACCTTATTTTTAGTAAAATACAAGTCATTATATCTAAAAAGGATTTGTATGGCACTTAAAATAGCTATAAATGGATTTGGGCGTATCGGCAGATGCGTAGCTAGAATCATCTTAAATAGAGATGATGTAGAACTTGTAGCGATAAATGACACAGCAAAAAGAGAGATAACAAGATATTTGCTTAAATATGACAGCGTTCATGGCGAGTTTAAAAAAGATGTTTTAGTTGTAGGTGATGATATAAGTGTTGATGGAAAAGTCATAAAAATGTCTTCAACAAGAGAGCCTAGCGAGATTGATTTTAATGGCGCAGATGTGGTTTTAGAGTGTACTGGGGCATTTTTAACTAAAGAGTCTTGTAAACCATATCTAGATAAAGGATTAAATTTAGTCGTAATGAGTGCTCCAGCTAAAGATGATACGCCAACATTTGTAATGGGCGTAAATCATGAGCTTTACAGTGGCGAAAAAATCATCTCAAATGCAAGTTGTACTACAAATGGACTAGCTCCAGTTGCAAAAGTTCTTGATGATAAATTTGGCATCGTAAGTGGACTAATGACTACAACTCATGCCTACACAGCTTCTCAGCCACTTCTTGATACAAAAAGTAAAGACTTTAGAAAAAGTAGAGCAGCAGCTACAAACATCATCCCAACTACTACAGGAGCAGCAAAGGCTATAGGCTTAGTGCTTCCAAATTTAAAAGGTAAGCTTAATGGACTGGCTTTAAGAGTGCCAGTGGCTGATGTTTCGATGGTGGATTTAACAGCGGTTTTAGCTAAAAAAGTAACTACTGAAGAGATTAATAGTGCCTTTAAAGATTACGCTAAGAAAAATCCAGAAATTTTACTTTTTGATGAGGATTTTAGGGTTTCAAGCGATTTTATTACTAGTTCATACTCAAGCGTTGTAGCAAGCGATATGACTCAGATTGTTGATGGAAATTTAGTTAAAGTTCTAGCATGGTATGATAATGAGTGGGGCTATAGTTCAAGGCTTGTTGATTTGGCTGTTTATGCGGCTAAAAAGGGTCTAAAATGACAGAAAATTTACTTTTTATAAAAGATATAAATTTTAAAAAAGGCTCAAAAGTTTTTATAAGATGTGATTTTAATACCCCAATGGATGAGTTTCAAAATATAACTGATGATAGAAGGATCCGCTCAGCTCTTGCAACGATAAAATACTGCTTAGATGAGGGGTGTTCTGTTATTTTAACTAGCCATTTAGGTCGCCCAAAAAATGGCTATGAAGAGAAATTTAGCCTAGAGCCAATAGCAAAAAGGCTCTCAAGACTTCTAAATAAAGATGTTATTTTTGTAAAAGATATCATCGGAGAAATGGCTAAAAAGGCAGTTAGTGAGCTAAAAACAGGTGAAATTTTACTACTTGAAAATCTTAGATTTGAAAAAGGTGAAACCAAAAATGATGAAAATTTTGCCAAAGAGTTGGCAAATTTTGCTGATTATTATATAAATGATGCTTTTGGAGTTTGTCATAGAGCCCACGCTTCAGTTCATGCTATTACTAAATTTTTTGATGATGAGCATAAATGCGCTGGATTTTTGCTAAAAAAAGAGATTGAATTTGCTTCAAATTTGATTAAGCATCCAGCTAGGCCTTTTGTTGCTGTTGTTGGCGGAAGTAAAGTAAGTGGCAAACTTCAAGCTTTAAAAAACCTACTACCAAAGGTTGATAAGCTTATAATTGGCGGTGGAATGGCGTTTACTTTTATAAAAGCTTTAGGTTATGAGATAGGAAACTCGCTTTTAGAAGAGGATTTGATAGATGAAGCACTAAAAGTTTTAGAAAAAGGTAAAGAGTTGGGCGTTAAAATTTACTTGCCAGTTGATGCTATTGTTGCGCCATATCTATCAAATGATACTGTGATGAAATACGTTCCTATTCAAGAGATGCCAAAAGATTGGATGGGACTTGATATCGGACCAGCTAGCGTAACGCTTTTTAAAGAAGCGCTTGACTCAGCTCAGACTATTTGGTGGAATGGACCGATGGGTGTTTTTGAGATAGATAAGTTTTCAAGAGGAAGCTTTAGAATGAGTCACTTTATAGCAGAAAGCCCAGCTACTACGGTTATTGGCGGTGGCGATACAGCTGATGTGGTAGCAAGAGCTGGAGATAAAGATGAGGTTACTTTTATATCAACTGGTGGTGGAGCAAGTCTTGAGCTGATTGAAGGTAAAGAACTACCTGGTGTAAAAGTGCTTATAAGAGAGGAAAAAAATTGAAAATTTATGCAAATTTAAAGTGCAATCACAGCAGAAAAAGCTTTGAAAACTACGCTGAAATTTTAGATCAAGATTTAAAAAGCTCTTTTAATACTCACGAAATAGTTGTTTTTCCACCAAGTTCAGCATTTAGTGAGCTAAAATTTAGCTTTAGGCAAGGAGCTCAAAATTTTTATCCTACTTTAAATGGAAATTTCACAGGCGAAATAGGCCTAGAAATGCTAGAAGAATTTGATATCAAAGATGTCATCATCGGTCATAGCGAAAGACGAATTTTAGGCGAAAATGATGAGTTTTTAAAACATAAATTTGATTTTGCTAAAGAAAAGGGCTTAAACATCATCTTTTGTATCGGAGAAAGTGATGTGGTCTATATGAATGGCAGTTCAAAGGAGTTTTTAAAATCTCAACTAAAAGAACTTGACTTAGAGTATAAAAACTTAACCATTGCTTATGAGCCAATCTGGGCAATAGGTAGTGGGAAAAGTGCAAGTCCTGAGTATATTGATGAAATTTTAGATTTTTTAAGGACTCTTTCATCTGCACCGCTTTTATATGGTGGGAGCGTGAATTTGGGAAATATCGCTGAAATTTCAAGCATTAAAAACTGTAACGGAGTTTTGGTAGGAAGTGCTAGTTTTGAAGTGGAAAATTTTATAAAACTTATTAGGGAGATAGAGTGATTTTAGAAGGAAAAAAGGGTTTAATTGTTGGAGTTGCAAATAAGATGTCAATAGCTTATGGCATCGCAAAAGCGTGTAAAGACCAGGGTGCTAGCATGGCTTTTACATATTTAAATGATGCACTTAAAAAAAGAGTTGAACCACTTGCGACTGAACTTGGAAGTGATAAAATTTATAAGTTAGATGTAAATAGCAATGAAGACTTAGAAAATTTAACTAAAAATTTAAATAGTGATTTTGGAAAAATTGATTTTGTCCTTCACGCAGTAGCTTTTGCACCAAAAGAGGCTTTAGAGGGTGAATTTATAGATACAACAAAAGAGGCTTTTGATGTTGCGATGGGCACATCTGTTTACTCACTTATTTCGCTTACAAAAGCGGTTTTACCTGTGATGAATGATGGCGGGGCGATACTAACTCTTACATATTTAGGTGGTCCAAAATTTGTACCTCATTATAATGTTATGGGCGTTGCAAAAGCTGCACTAGAAAGCTCAGTAAGATATCTTGCAAGAGATCTCGGTAGTAGAAATATTAGAGTAAATGCTATTTCAGCTGGACCGATTAAGACTTTAGCGGCAAGTGGAATTGGTGATTTTAGAATGATACTTAAGTGGAATGAAGCAAATTCTCCACTTAAAAGAAATGTCACAACTGATGATGTTGGTAAAAGTGGAGCGTACTTGCTTAGTGATATGTCAAGTGGTGTAACAGGGGAGATTCACTATGTAGATGGTGGATATAACATCATGGGAATGGGTGATATAACTACAGATGATGAAGGTAAGACCATTTTAGCGTGGGATAAGGAGTAAAAATGTCAAAGTTACTTAAACCTATAAAGCTTGGAAATTTAGAGATTAAAAACCGTATCGTAATGCCTCCGATGTGTACATATATGGCAAAAGAAAGTGGTAAGGTTAGAAGTTTTCACCGCTATCACTATGTATCAAGGGCTATTGGCGGGGTTGGATTTATCATAGTCGAAGCTACAGCAGTTGAAGAGCGAGGCAGGATAAGTAACTTTGATCTTGGGCTTTGGGATGATAATCAAATTAAATCTCACACAAAACTTACAAAAGACATTCATAAATTTGGTGCCAAAGTAGCTCTCCAGCTTGCACATTCTGGAAGAAAGTGTGAGTGCGTAAACTGTAAAAGCGTAGCACCAAGTCCTATAAGGTTTTCTCAAAGCTATAACAAACCAAAAGAGTTAAGTTTAAAAGAGATAGCAAATGTTAGAGAAAATTTCTTAAAAGCAGCAAAAAGAGCAGTTCTTGCAGGCTATGATATGGTTGAAATTCACGCAGCTCATGGATATTTGCTTCATGAATTTTTAAGTCCATTAACAAATGAACGAAAAGATGAGTATGGTAGTAGTTTTGAAAACCGTGTAAGATTGCTTTGTGAGATAATGGATGATTTTTCAAAATCAGATATCTCATTTGGCGTAAGAATCAGTGCTGATGAGTGGGAAAATGGCGGATTTGGTATAGAAGATAGTAAGAATTTAGCTAAAATTTTAGAAAGTTTAGGGGCTAAATACATCCACGTAAGTGCTGGTGGAAATCACCCAAAGCCAGCTCTTATGCCAGATATAGAGCCACTTTATCAAGCAAACTATGCAAAAGAGATAAAAAGTGTGGTTAATGTTCCTGTTATTGCTGTAGGGCTTATTACGACGATAGATGAGGGAGAAAAGCTGCTAAATGAGAAGTATTGTGATATGGTAGCGTATGGAAGAGAGCTACTTAGAAATCCAAATTTAGCTCTTTATGCTCAAGCAAAATCTAGCAGCAGCGATGATATTTTCAGTGCTTATAAAAGGGCTTTTTAAAAAGTCCTTAAAATTTCAATAATTTTTTAAATTTCAGCTAATTATAAGTAAAATCATAGATAAATTTATATATAATAAAACCTTTTGCTTTTAAGGATAATATATGAAATTTATAAAACTAATACTACCTCTAGCTTTTGCTTCATCTGTTTTTGCTGGGGGCTATAAAATTCCAGAACAAAGTAGCGATTCTATGGCTTTAGCAGCGAGTAATATCGCTAAGAGTTTTGGTGCAGACGCGGCTTACTATAACCCTGCAAACATGGTCTTTTTAGATGATAAAAGCCATATAAATATTAACACTTTTTATATTCATCTAGGAGAAACTAAATTTAACAATCACTCAAAAAAATTAGGAACATCTGATACTAAATCTAAAGATTATGATGTTGTTGGAGCTTCAACTTACTATGTATCTCCATTTTTTGCCAATAATTTTAGATTTGGTCTATCTTTTAACATTCCAGCAGGACTTGCGATGGAGTGGGATGATAGCTATCCAGCAAGTGTAGCAGAGAAATTTGAACTTAAAATTTATGAACTTGCTCCAAGTTTAGCCTATCAAGTGCTTGATAACTTAAGCGTTGCAGCAGGTGTTAGAGTGGTTTATACTGATGGTGTTATAAAAAATAGAGTAAACACAACACCTTATAAGATGAGCCGTGAAGTAAAGGGTGATTCTTTTGATTTTGGTTATAACTTAGCTTTAGCTTATAAGCCAACTAAAAATTTATCTTTAGCTGCAACTTATAGATCAAAAGTTGACATAAATGTCAAAGGAGATACAAATCTAAATGAGAACTTTTTAGGTAAAAATTTTAGTAAATCTATTGGCACAAATATCTCTATTCCACTTCCTGCATCTTTAAATTTAGCACTTGCTTATGAAATGGATAAAGTAACACTTATGTTTGCTTTTGAAAGAACTTATTGGTCATCATTTAAAGAGCTTGATTTTAACTACAATGAGCCAATTTTAAATCCAATCACTAAAAAAATAATTGATGATGCACATGAGAAAAAATGGAAAGATAGCAACACTTACCGTTTTGGTATGGCTTATCAAGCTAGTGATAAACTTCGCTTAATGGCTGGTTTTGGCATAGATGAAAATATCGCTGCTGATAAATTTACAAGCTTTGAACTACCAAATACTAAAGCTTATATCTACTCAGTTGGTGCAAATTACGCTATTAATAGCGATTTAGAGGTTGGATTTGGATATTTGTATCAAGATAGACAAAAACGAAATGCAAATGTTCAAAAATCAAATTTCATAGGCAATGTAGAGGGTGAATTTGACCCAGGCGATGCACAGCTAGTTAGTCTATCACTTAAGTATAAATTTTAGTTTGGTTTGATAAAATCCTTTAATAAACTTAAAGGATTTTAAAATGAGTAGATATAGAGCTATATTTGATTGTGAAACTATCCCAGATAGCGATAGTTTAAGGATAACTTATGGTTTTGACGGTAGTGATGAGGATGTAGCAAATTTAGCTTTTAGTGCTCAAAAAGAAAAAACTGGAAGCGAGTTTTTACCTGTAAATTTCCATAAAGTTGTAGCTATTAGCATGGTTTTAGCTGATGAATTTGGTAAGTTTATAAGGGTTGATAGCATAAAAGGCGGTAGTGAAGAAGAGATAATTAGAAATTTCATTAAATTTATAGATAAACACAATCCACTTTTAGTGAGTTTTAATGGTCGTGGTTTTGATATTCCAATGATTATGATTAGAGCAATGAGATACAACATTACAGCTTTTTCATACTTTGAGGTTAAAAACCCAATGCTTAATAAAGATAAATGGGATAATTACCGCGTTCGTTATAGCTCAAATTTTCATCTTGACTTGCTTGATTTTATTAGTGAACACAAATCAGTTTTTGGTTTTAATCTCGACTCGCTTTGTAAAACCCTAAATTTACCCGGCAAATACGACACAAAAGGCGATCAAGTTACTAGACTTTTTTATGCAGGTTGTAAAGATATCATAGATGAATACTGCCAAAGCGACACGCTAAATACATACTGGCTTTTTTTAAAATATGAAATTTTAAGAGGAAATTTAACTATTGAAGATTACGCTAGTTTTTTAGCAGGAATGAGAGATTATTTAGAAAAAGAAAAGCCACAAATGTCGTATACGCCAGTTTTTCATCAACATATACAAAAAGAACTTGAAAGGCTAGGATATGAAATTTAAAGCTCTGTTTTTGCCTCTTTTTCTAATCATTTTTGCTAGCGCTCAAGTTATGCTTCTTAGCGAATACAAAGATGAAAATTTAAGTGGCTGGTATATCAGCGAAAAGCTTGATGGAGTTCGTGGTGTATGGGATGGCAAAGAGTTAAAAAGTAGAAGTGGTTATAAATTTAGCTATCCAGATGAGTTTATAAAGTGTTTTCCAAATTTTGCTCTTGATGGTGAGCTTTATACGAAAAGAGGAGAATTTGATAAAATTTCAAGCATAACTTCAAATATGAGTGAACATCAAGGTTGGGGTGAGATCAAATTTCACATATTTGACATTCCTGAAGCAAATATTAGTTTTGATGAAAAATATGCCAAAATGAAAGAGTTAGATAAAAATTGTAAAAATATCATAGCCATAAAACAGATTGCTGCTAAAGATAATGAAGAGGTTTTTAAGCTTTTAGATGAGGTTGTAAATAGCGGTGGCGAAGGGCTTGTAGCAAGATCTCCTAGTCTTATTTACGAAAATGCTAGATCATCAAAAATTTTAAAGATTAAGAAATTTAAAGACGGCGAGTGTGAAGTTATTAGGATAAATGAAGGTAGTGGCAAATATAAAGGGCTTATGGGTTCTATTTCCTGCCGTGACACAAAAAGTGGTGTTATTTTTAAAATCGGCACAGGTTTTAGCGATGAGATAAGGAAAAATCCCCCTAAAATAGGGCAAATCATAACATATAAATATCAAAACTTAACCAAAAACAACAAGCCAAGATTTCCTGTATTTTTACGATATAGAGATGAGTTATAACTTAGATTTGATATAATTTCAAGGGTTAAATATTAAAAATAAATTGATACTTTAAAAAGGAGATATATGAAAATTTTAGTAACTGGCGGAGCAGGCTATATAGGAAGTCATGTTGTAAAAGCGCTTTTAGAGAGCAAAAAGCATGAAATAGTTGTTATAGATAACCTTTGTAAGGGTTCAAAAAAAGCGATTGATGCTTTAAAAACTGTAGGTGAATTTGAATTTATTGATATGAGCTTAGAAGATGTTTTAAGACTTGAAGAGCTTTTTAAAACTCATAAATTTGAAGCGATTATCCACTTTGCAGCATTTATTGAGGTTTTTGAAAGCACTGTTAAGCCACTAAAATACTATCTAAACAACACAAGCAATGCTATAAATTTAATCACTCTAGCTAATAAATACGGCGTTAAAAATTTTGTCTTTAGCTCTACAGCTGCAACTTATGGTGAGCCTGATACAGCCCAAGTTAGCGAAACAAGCCCGCAAAATCCAATAAACGCATATGGTAGAAGCAAACTTATGACTGAGTGGGTTTTAAAAGATGTTGCTTTGGCAAATAAAAATTTCAGATACGCTATTTTAAGGTACTTTAATGTCGCAGGAGCAAGTAGCGATGGACTTTTAGGGCAAAACTATCCAAACGCTACTCACTTAATCAAAGTCGCAACCCAAACCATCTCAGGTAGGAGAGACAAGATGAGCATATTTGGCGATGATTATGATACCAAAGATGGCACATGTATTAGGGATTATATCCACATAGAAGACTTAGCGGATGCCCATATTTACGCACTTGATTATATAAAAGAAAATGATAGCGAGATATTTAATGTTGGATATGGCAAAGGATACAGCGTAAAAGAAGTAATAGATGCTGCAAAAGAAGTTGGCGGTGATTTCAGGGTAGAAATTTCAGATAGAAGAGATGGCGATCCAGCCTGTTTGATAGCAAATTCAGATAAACTTAGAAAGCTTACTGGCTGGAGCCCAAAAAGAGATGATATAAAACTTATCATCAGTTCAGCCCTTAAATGGGAAGAAAATATAAAGGAGTAAAAATGAGATCTGTTTTAGGAATTTTAGTTATGGCAAGTTTGGCATTTGGTTTTGATACTTCTATTTTTCCAAAAGCACAAGATGGCTTTAGGCAACATATCATAAATTTAGAACCAAAGCAAAGTGAGAAAGATTACGAAGTTGTAGTTGAATTTGGTAGGGTTTTAAGTGTGGATTGTAACGTGCACTCATATAGTGGTGGAATACTTAAAGATAAAGTTTTAGATGGATATGGCTATAATTATTATGAATTTAGTGATAATAATAGCACTTTATATAAAACCTTGATGCTTTGTCCAGATGAGGCGTTAAAAGATGAGTTTGTAATGTTTGGTGATAGTATAAAAACTCATTATAATAGTAAAATTCCTCTTATCATATACGCACCAAAAGATATCAATATAAGAGTTAAAATTTATGCTCTTGAGAGTGAAAAGATCTTATAATATATAAAAGCAAAGCTCTAAAGTTTTTATTTGGTAACAAAACGGTAAAACAAACTGTTGTTGTTACCAAAAAATACAATATCCCAACTTTGAAAAACTCTAAATAGTTTGAAATTTCATAGTTTAGTTTGCTTATGATAAAAGATGAAATTCCTAATATTATAAAGCAGTTCATCCAAGATATCGTGTAGTCTTTAGCTACTGTATATATATTTTTTTCAAAGCAGACTCTATATGCAAGTATAGGTTTTGCTACTAAGACGATGGCAAAATTTGCTACTAAAGTACCGATTAAAATTCCAACTAGGCCGTATTTAAAAACAAGCATTAAAGATATAACTAAATTTATTAGAGCTTCACTTATAGGAAGTTTTATATCACTAAAAAAGCCATTTGCTTCTTTAAATATATCTATGCTTATTCTAAAGATAGATATAAAAAAGTTAGCCATTATAAGAAGTATTGTTAAATTTGATAGATATATCTCATCTCCAAGCCAAATCTTAACAAAATCATCTATTATAAAGTATAGTGGAACAAAAATAGCACAAGCAATAGCTATAAAAAGATAGTTTATTTTGCTAAAAAGAGCGTAAATTTCACTTTTATTATTTAGGGCTATAAATCTTCCAACTTTTGGTGTGAGTATTGACCTTATCATTAAAACAACCGATAATATCGTACCTGTTATCATTATAAAACTTCCATAAATACCAGCTAGTTTTATAGATACAAACATAGATATAAGTATAATATCTGTATTTACAAGTATAATATAACTTAATTTGTGCCATATAAGGTATTTAAGGTTTTTAAAAATTTGCATATCTTTTTTATCTGTTTTTTCTATATGAAAACGCGATTTTATAAATTTAGTATAGTAAATTTGCGATATTATCACAGATATGAAATTTGAAGCGATAAAAAGAGCAAATGATCTGAATTTAATAATAGCAATAAGCTGTAAAATAGATACGATTAGTAGTGATATGTTAGAAATAATTATGACAAAATTATACTCGCCATTTGCACTTATTAAGGTTATTTTGTAAGCATAGAGATAAGTTAGCAAATTTGAAGCTACAAAAAGCCCCCAATATAGATAAATTTCACTAGTTATAGTTATATCTTTTAGGATAAATGGCATAAAAAGAGCTACTATTAAAGAGAGTAAAAATATAGCTATTACTATTATTTTATAAGCAAAAGTTATCGTATTAACGGCGATATTTAGTCTAATGCTATCTTTTTTTACGATAGGATCATACAAAGCATAAGCAGCAGCTGAGTAAATTCCTAGTTCTGCTATGTTTATATATGAGACTAAATTTAGCATAATTTTCATAATTCCTAAATTTTCAAGTCCTAAATTTATTAAAAATTCTCTATTTATTATAAATTTCATAATGCCTATGATTATGAAAAATATAATATTTAGAGTCATTCCTATATATACACTTTTTAAGATTTTTGCTTTCACTGTTTATATTATCCTTTAAAGTATAGTATAATAGCAAAAAATTTATAAATTACAGGTTTGATATGAGTGATAAAATTTATCTAGTTTCACTTAAAAATGATGATATTAGAAGAAAAACTTTAAAAGAGCGATTTAAAAGATATGATGAGTTTATAATTTTAGAAGCAGTAGATGGAAGGCAGATGTCATTAAAAGATTACTACAGCACGCTAACAAATTCATATAAAGCACATAGAAGAATCCTTAGTCCAGGAGAGATAGGGTGTGCTAGAAGTCATTTAAATATATATGCTGATTTTTTAAATACTAAAGATGAGATTTGCCTTATTTTAGAAGATGATATTGTTGGTGATGATAAAAGCATACAAAAAGCTTTTGAAATTTATGATAAATTGCCGTCTAATTCACTTCTTCTTTGTGAAGGGCAGTTTTGTAACTCATTAAGAAGTAGTATTTTGGTTAAAAAAATAGATAATAATTTATATAAAGTTAGCAATCTATCAAAGAGATTTATAACTGGAACTTGTGCTTATATGGTAGATAAAAACATAGCTAAAGCATTAAAAAATTCTCAAGATAAGGCTCTTAATTTAGCAGATAGATGGGATGAGTTTGGAAATTTTGATATTTATATAAGTGATATTTTTATTCATCCAAACTCTAGGAATGATAGCAGCATAGAAAAAGAAAGAAATTTAAAGAAAATAGAGCATAAGGCAAACATTAAAGACTACATAAATACATTTTTTTATATTTTTAAATCCAGAATTAAAGTATATATATTTGGTTATAAAAAGATAGTAGAGTGCATGAAATGAATCCTTTAGTAAGCATAATAGTTCCTGTTTATAATAATGAAAAATATCTTAAAAAATGCGTGGATTCACTACTTTTACAAACATATAAAAACATAGAAATCATTCTTATAAATGATGGCTCAGTTGATAAAAGTAGAGAAATTTGTGATGAATTTAGTAAATTTGACAATAGAGTAAAAGTCATACATCAGCAAAATTTAGGAGTTGGAGCAGCTAGAAATGCTGGACTTGAAGCGATGAGTGGAGAGTTTTTTTGCTTTGTTGATAGTGATGATAGCGTTAAAAGTGATTATGTAAAATATATGGTGGAAAATATAAAAAATAACGGAATTGTAATAATTCCAATTTATAAAAATTTAACAAATGAGTATGAATTAAACAGCAAAGATGCTCTAAGAAAGCTTATATATGATGGTGGAGAAATTTATGGTTGGGCGCCATGGGGCAAGCTTTTTAGGAGAGAATTTTTAGGTGATATTAGGTTTTTTACCAATCACCCAGTTGGGCAAGATTTTACATTTGTATATAAAATGATACTAGCCTCAAAAAGCGTTAAATTTGCTTTAAAACCTTGCTATATTTATAACAATACAAGTACTACTTCAGTAAGCAATCAAAATTTCTCAGCCAAACATGATAAACTTTTATTAACTTGTGATGAATTTATAGAGTTTACTAAAGAAAATTATCCTGGTTTGCTCATTGATAGCTATTATTATAAAGCCTACTCTTTGGTGCTTTTAATCAAAAGAAGTTATCCTAAAAAAGAGTATCAAAAAAAGTATAAAAATATGCTTTTTAGGCTTTTGCCAAAGGTTTTTATAAATAAAAATATAAGCTTAAAAGCAAAATTTTGGTTTGTTAAAATTCTTTTAAAGGCTAAAATTTGAGAGTTTTATTTGTGATATCAACCATTGGTAGAGGCGGGGCTGAGCGCGTTATGAGCGTTTTATCAAATGAGTTATCAAAAAGCATTGATGTTAGTATTTTAAAATTTGATGATAGTAAGCCTTTTTATGAAATTTCAAACAAAGTTAAGGTTTTTAGCCTAAAAAGTAGCGTTGGCGATCAAGGTATAGCTGGGAATTTTAAAAAAAGATTTGGCAAGGTATTTAAAATTCGCAAATTTATAAAAAACAATAAATTTGACGCTATTATTCCGTTTTTAGATACTACAAATATCTTAGTTTTGCTTGCAAATTTAGGCTTAAAAAACAGAGTCATAGCTTCAGAGCATAACAACTATAAATTTTTATCAAGCCCATTTTTAAGGATATTAAGAAGGGTAGTTTATCCTTTAGCAGATGGTTTAACGATGCTAACTAAATTTGACTGGGATTATTATAAATTTGTAAAAAATAGAGCAATTTTACCAAATCCAATGTTTGAATTTAAAAAGAGTAGTTTTAGTAAGGAAAATCTCATCTTAAGTGCTGGTAGGCTCATACCACATAAAGGTTTTGATGCGTTTTTACGCTCGATTTCTTTGGCTGATAAAGAGCTTTTAAACGGTTGGCAAGTCATTATCGCTGGAGATGGAGAAGAAAGAGCAAATTTAGAAAAAATGGCTAAAGATTTAGGTCTTGATGTGTGTTTTGTTGGATTTGTTAAAGATATACAAAACTACTACACAAGAGCTAAAATAGTTGCTGTAAATAGCAGGAAAGAGGGCTTTTGTAATATTTTGATGGAAAGTATTTATTTTGAGTGTGCTAGAATTTCAACTGATTGTATAGCAGGACCAAGTGAGCTTATAAATGACGGCGTGGACGGCTTTTTATGCAAGGTAGATGATGAAAAAGAATTTTCTAAAAAGTTAGAAATTTTACTAAAAGATGAGAATTTAAGATATAAATTTACTCAAAATGCAAATTTAAGAAAAGATGAGTTTAAAGTGGAAAATATAACTAAAAAATGGCTTGATTTTATAGAAATTTGCATAAAAGGATAGAGTTTGAAAAAGCCATTAATTAGCGTAATAGTTCCTGTTTATAATGTAGAAAAATACCTAAATGAGTGCTTAGAAAGCATTGTAAATCAAACTTATGAAAATTTAGAAATTATTTTAGTTGATGATGGAAGTAGTGATAGTTCAGGCAAAATTTGTGATGAGTTTGCCTTAAAAGATAGCCGAATAAAAGTAATCCATAAAAAAAATGGCGGTTTATCAAGTGCTAGAAATTCTGGCATAGACATCGCAAACGGGGAGTATTTAAGCTTTATAGATAGTGATGATATGGTTGATAAAAATTTTATACTAACGCTTTTTGGTTTAATACAAAAAAGTTCTTTAAAACTATCTTCCGTGGGCTTTAAAGCCTTTTATAAAAATTTAGATGAATTGCCAGATAAAAGTTATGAAAAAATCATTAGCGATGAAGAGTATTTTAAAAATATATTTATAGGAAATGATGATTTTAGATGTGCATCTTGTAAATTTCTTTTTCATAAAAGTTTGTTTGAAAATTTAAGGTTTCCAGTTGGCGAGCTTTATGAAGATGTGGCTATTTTTGGAGAGATTATGGTTGGAGCCAAAAAGGTCATAATGAGCGATGAAAGGCTCTATTTTTACCGAATGAGAGATGGTTCTATAGTTCATAGTTTTTCGCCTAGGCATTTTGATTTTTTAAAACAAGCTGAAATTTTAGTAAGCATAGCTGCTAATAAATATCCACATTTAACCCCTATCACAAAATACTATCTAAGTAGCGTTAGAATGGCGATAAGCTTTGATATTTTAAAGTCAAATAGTTTAGAATTTGATAGCTTTTTAAAAAAGAGTAGTAAATTTATAAGAGAAAATTTCACTTCTGTTTTTAGAACTAAAAGCTTAAATAAAAAAACTAAAATTTTGGTTTTGATTTTGGGTCTAAGTAGTTCTTTATTTAAGCTAATATATAGAATTTTTGGTGGTAAAAAGTGAAAAAATTAAGCGTTTTTATCTACTCGATGGCTGGCGGTGGAGCTGAAAGAGTCGTTTCAAATTTGCTTCCTAACCTAGCAAATGAGTATGAAATTTATCTTGTTTTAATGAGAGATAAGATTGATTATAAGCTGCCAGATGGCATAAAGGTTTTTTTTATAGAAAATTCAGCCCCTTTTGAAAATGGCATAAAAAAACTTCTAAAACTGCCATTTTTAGCTATAAAATACAAAAAACTTTGTGAAAATTTAGGCATTAAAAATCACTTCGTTTGGATGGTAAGACCTTGTTTTGTAGCTGCTATAGCTAGAATTTTAGGCTTAAGTGGAAAGTTTGTTTTTAATGAGTGCTCTACCCCTTCAGTTCTTTATAAAGATAGTAGTTTTAAATCAAAAATAAGCAAATTTCTTATCAAAAAGCTTTATAAAAAAGCTGACTTTATCTTGCCAAATTCAAAAGAGGCTTATGATGATTTAGCATGTAATTTTGGGATTAAAAAAGATAAAATGAGCATTTTATACAACGCTGTTGACATTAATTTTATAGAGCAAAAATCCTTAGAAAATATAGAATTTAATGGCAAATTTTTCCTAAGTGTTGGTAGGCTTGATGAGAATAAAAACCACGAAACGCTCATCCGCTCTTACGCTCTTATAAAAGAGCCAAAGTTAGACCTTATTATTCTAGGAACTGGTGTTTTAAAGGATTATTTACAAAATTTAATAAATAAGCTAAATTTGGCTAAAAAAGTTCATCTTTTGGGTTTTGATGCAAATCCTTATAAGTACATGTCAAAGTGTGAAGCTTTTGTTTTTACTTCAAAGGTTGAGGGTTTTTCAAATGTTTTAATAGAAGCTTTAGCGTGTGGGGCATTTGTTATAAGTAGTGATCACAAAAGCGGGGCTAGAGAGCTTTTAGGTAGCCATGAGTGGGGGATTTTGGTTCCAGTTAGCGATATAAAATCCACAGCAGCTGCTATGCAAAAAGTAATAAATGAGCCAAATTTGGTACTAGATTACAAAGCGAAGGCAAAAGATAGAGCAAAATTTTTTGATAAAGATAGAATTTCTAAAGAGCTTATTGAAAACTTAAACGAGATATATGTATAAAACTTATGCCAAATTTATAAGGTTTTTATAAAAAATGGTTAAAATATAGCACGAAAATTTTAAAATAGGGTTTAAATGATAGATATTGATTTAAATAAACGAAGATGGGTTATTGTTTTTATATTCATCACTTTTATGTTTGGGGTTATTTCTAGGCTTTATTGGATTGATTGGGCGAGTGATTATCCTGAGATGATTCATGATGGTCAAGTTATGATAAATACAAACGACGGATACGCTTTTGCTGAGGGTGCAAGGGACATTATCGCTGGTTTTCACCAACCAAATGATTTAAGTTATGTAAATCACACAATGTCTAAATTTACAGCTTTTATTTACCATATAGTGCCTTTTAGTTTTGAAACTATTATTTTATATATGAGTGTATTTTTTAGTTCACTTCTTGTTGTTCCGGTTTTGCTTATAGCTAGGGAATTTAGGGTTAGTGGAGCTGGAATAGTAGCAGCAGCAAGTTCTGTTGTAGCGGTTAGTTACTATAACAGGACGATGGCAGGATATTATGATACTGATATGTTAAATATCGTTCTTCCTTGCTTTGTGCTTTGGGGACTTATAAGAATAACGGTTAGGCAAGATAGATTTTCTATAATAATAGCTCCTATTTTTGGGCTTTTTTATCACTGGTGGTATCCATCTAGCTTTACATTAATTGGTGCTATGGCGGGAATGTTTTTGTTATATACGCTTGTTTTTGAAAGAAAAAGCTTACAAAATTATCAAGCTTTGCTTCTTTTAATAGTTGCTGTAACAAATCTCTCAGCTACTTTTAGATTAATATCAATTATCGCTTTATATCTGCTTTTTATGAAAAAAGAAGATATTAAAGTATTAGCAGCAGTTGGAGCTTTGGTGCTTTTTGTTTTTATTTTAAAAGGTGGCTTAAACCCTATTTGGTTTATGCTTAAATTTTATGTAGTAAGAGATACAACAGAAGCCTTGTCTTCGTCATTTCACTTTTTTAGTGTAAATCAAACCATTCAAGAATCAGGTGCTATGGATTGGGATTATTTTATGACTAGGATTAGTTCTCATCCATTTTTCTTTATTTTAGGAGCTATTGGTTATTTGCTTTTTTGTTTTAAACATAGAGCATTTCTTATATCTCTTCCTATACTTGCTCTTGGTATTTTATCTATTAGATCAGGGCTTAGATTTACTATATATGCAGTTCCTATAATGGCTTTAGGGCTTGGTTTTTTGGTAAATTTCTTACTTGATTTTTTTAAGGTTAAAGGAGCTTTAAAGCTTAGTGGAATTATCGCTTTAACAGTTGTAGCTGTTTTTCCTGCTCTTAAACATATAAAAAACTATACAAGTCCAACTGTATTTTTTAACGCTGAAACTCAAGTGTTAGAGCGTCTTAAAAGCATTTCTGATAGAGAAGATTATGTAGTTGCTTGGTGGGATTATGGATACCCGATTCGCTACTACGCTGATGTTAAAACCCTAATAGATGGTGGAAAACATCTTGGAAATCATAATTTTCCAGTTAGTTTTGCTCTAACAAAAGATCTTGTAAGTTCGGCAAATATGAGCAGATTAGCAGTTGAATATACAGAAAAAGCCTTTAATGATAAAAATATTAGCTCACCTTTTAAGGCTATGATGAAAGATTATGGCTTTGATGATCCAAATCTTTTTTTAACCAGTTTATCTTTAAAAGATTTTACTCTTCCACAAAAAACTAGAGATATTTATTACTATTTACCAGCTAGAATGATAGGAATTTACTCAGTTGTTTGGTATTTTTCAAACATTGATTTAACAACAGGCAAGGGATATGATCAGCCGTTTTTTGCTTCTGCTAGGTTTGTTCAGGTTAATAACAGTGGTCTAGTTTTGGATAATGGCATGACCTTATCAACTGATATGAAAAACATCATCTATGGTTCACAAAGCATTCCTATTAGGGGTTTTTATGAGACAAGATATGATGAGAGTGGAAAATTTAGCGTTAGCGAGATAATTGCTGATAAGGATGGAATTTTAAATGTTATAATTTTAAGTGATGGAACATTTATAATCACAGACAACAAGGCCTTTAACTCAGCTTATGTACAGCTTTTTATGCTAGAACGCTACGATAGTGAAATTTATGAATTAGTCATATCTACGCCATTAGCAAAAGTCTATAAGCTAAAAATTTAAGGATATATAGTGGCTAGGATAGGTTTTTTATCTCATAGCGATATGAGCCTTTATTATTTTCGTAAGCCCATAATGAAAGAGCTTAAAAATTTGGGTCATGAAATCTTTGCTATATCTCCTAAGGGGGAGTTTTCTAAACTACTAGAAGATGAGTTTAATGTCATAAATTATGAGATAAAAGCTGGATCAATCAATCCTTTTAGAGTTATTAGTGATTTTAACTCCTTAAAAGATGCCTTAAGAGATCTAAATTTAGATATGCTTCAAACAGCAGCTCATAAAAGCAACACCTTTGGAACATTTGCGGCTAAAAGCGTAGGGATTAAAAACGTTATAAATTTAGTAGAAGGACTAGGAAGTTTTTATGTGGAAGATAATTTTAAGAGTTTAGCCATTAGATTTATCTTAAATAGACTAAATAAAAAAGCCTTTAGATTAAGTGATAAAACTATCTTTGTAAATGATAGCGACCCAGATTATATGATAAAAAAAGGAATTATCAAAGAAAACAAAGTTGTTCGTATAAAAAGCGTAGGCGTTGATGCAAGTTATTTTGATCCAGAAAGTGCTACTCCTTATCCTTTTAATACAGATAAAAAAGTAGTTATGATGATAGGACGCGCTTTATGGCATAAAGGAATAAGAGAATTTTACCAAGCGGCTGAAATTTTAAAAGATAGAAAAGATGTGCTTTTTGTCTTTGTTGGAGATGTGTATGAAGGCAATAAAAGCAGCGCTGGTAGCGACTTTTTGCTAGGTAAAAATGTCCTTTGGATACGCTGGAGTGATAAGATAAAAGAGCTTTTAAAAGCATCGTATCTTTACGCTTTGCCAAGCTATAAAGAGGGTTTTCCTAGAACTGTTTTAGAAGCTATGAGTATGGCAAAACCTTGCGTTGTTAGTGATGTTAGTGGGTGTAATGAAGCGATAAAAGATGGCTTTAATGGCCTACTTTGTAAACCCATGGACTCAAAAGATTTAGCCACAAAGATAGCGATGCTTTTAAATGATGATGAGATGGCGTTGGAATTTGGAAGAAACGGTAGAAATTTAGTTATAAAAAATTATAACCAGCCTATTATTACTAAAAAATATTTAGAAGTTTATAAGGAATTTATAGATGTATAAGGCGTTTTTAAAAAGATTAATTGATATTTTAGCAAGTTTAATTTTAATTATTTTAACCTTGCCTTTGATGATAATAATCTATTTTTTAATCAAATTTAAAATCTCAAAAAGCCCGATTTTTAGGCAAATTCGCCCAGGACTTAATGAAAAACTTTTTACTATTTATAAATTTAAAACGATGAGTGATGAGGTTGATGAAAATGGAAATTTATTAAGCGATGAGTTAAGGCTAGATAAATTTGGAGCAAAAATTAGAAGCCTAAGCCTTGATGAGTTGCCACAGCTTTTTAATGTGCTAAAAGGAGATATGAGTTTTATAGGACCGCGTCCGCTTTTAACTGAGTATTTACCACTTTATAATGAAACCCAAAAACTTCGCCATAATGTTCGTCCAGGCATAACTGGACTTGCACAAGTTAATGGAAGAAACGCTATTTCGTGGAGTAAAAAATTTGAGTATGATTCGTATTACGCTAAAAATTTAAGCTTTTGTTTAGATCTGAAAATCGCATTTTTAACTATAAAAAAAGTGATAATTAAAGAAGGAATTAATAAAGATGGAATGGCTACAACAGAGAAATTCAATGGCACAAACTAAAAGCATTTATATTTATGGAAGTGGTGGTCATGGCAAGGTTGTAGCTGAGATTGCAAAGCTATGTGGATATAAAAACATTATTTTTTTAGATGATAAAAACGGGCTTAAATTTAGTGAGAATTTAGATAAATTTGATATGATAATCGCCATTGGAGATAATAAAACTAGGGCAAATTTACAAGAAAAAGCACAAAATTTTGGCTTTAATGTAGTTAGTTTAATCCACCCAAACGCTATTATTTCAAACTCAGCCGTGATTAAAAAAGGCGTTGTAATAATGGCAGCAGCGGTTGTAAATGCGAACGCTATAATTGAAAATGGAGCGATTATCAACACAAACGCAGTTGTTGAGCATGACTGCGTAGTTGGAGAGTTTTCGCATCTTAGCCCAAATGTTTCAGTTGCAGGTGGCGTAAAAGTTGGAGAATTTTCTCATTTAGGAATAGGAAGCTCAGTGATACAAAACATTAAAATTGGTAAAAACTCAATCATTGGAGCAGGGGCTGTGGTGATAAAAGATATACCACAAAACAGCGTCGCAGTTGGCGTTCCAGCAAGAGTTATAAAGCAAAATTTATAAATATTTCAAATAAAGGAGAAAAAATGGCAGTTGATGTAAATGGAGTAGAACTTCAAAGTGGAGATAGTATAGTTGTGATTAAGGATTTAAAGCTAAAAGGGTCTAAAAATAGCGTAAAACAAGGCACAAAAGCAAAAATTCGCTTAACTAAAAATGATAATGAAGTTGAGTGTAAGCTTGATAAACTTGGAACTGTTATTTTAAAAACCGAATTTATAAGAAAAGCTTAAATTTTTTGAAGTAAAATAACGCTTTTATTTTAAGGAAAAATATGGCACGAGTATTTTTAAGTCCGCCAAATATGGGTGGAAATGAGTTAGAATATATAAAAAAAGTTTTTGAAAGCAACTACATAGCACCACTTGGTGAGTATGTGGATAAATTTGAAAATAGTGTAAAAAATTTCTGTAAGGTAAATTCGGCACTTGCACTAAACTCAGGCACAGCGGCAATCCACCTAGCTTTAAAAAGCCTTGGAGTAAAAGATGGCGATGTTGTTCTTGGTTCAACTTTTACTTTTATGGCTTCGCTAAATCCGGTATTTTACGAAAGATGCGAGGCTATTTTAATTGATAGCGATGAGAGCTGGAATTTAAGCCCAAAACTTTTAAAAAAAGCCATAAATTTAGCACCTAAAAAGCCATTTGCTTTAATCGTAACTCATCTTTACGGTCAATCTGCTAAGATGGATGAAATTTTAGAAATTTGCCAAAATGAGGGTATTAAGGTCATTGAAGATGCAGCTGAAGCACTTGGCGGATTTTACAAGGACAATGCCCTTGGAACGCTAGGACATGCTGGAGCGTTAAGCTTTAATGGAAATAAAATCATCACAACAAGTGGCGGTGGAATGCTAGTTTCAAACGATGAAAACTTAGTTAAAAAAGCTAGATTTTTAAGCACTCAAGCAAGAGAGCCACTTTTGCATTACGAACACAAAACTTATGGATACAACTACCGCTTAAGCAATGTTTTAGGTGCCATTGGCGTGGGACAAATGGAAGTTTTAGATAAAAGAGTTGCTAAAAAACGAGAAGTTTTTGAAAAATATAAGCAAAATTTATCAAATTTGAGCGTTGAATTTATGCCTGAAATTCCAAACTCAAAGGGAAATAGATGGCTTACAACTTTGCTTTTTAAAGAAAAAAATGCTCATCTAAAAGTTATTGAAGCCTTAAATAAAGCTGATATTGAAAGCAGACCTTTGTGGAAGCCTATGCATTTACAGCCTGTTTTTAAAGGAACTTTAAGCGTGGTTGATGGCACAAGTGAGGATTTTTTTAGTAGGGGAATTTGCCTTCCAAGTGGTAGTGATATAAGCGATAACGATATAGATAGAGTTTGTGAGATTATAAAAAGTAATATAATATGATTAAATTTCTAGAGCCAACTAAATTTAAAAGATTTCTATTTTTTATATTTTTTGATGTTTTTATATCTATATTTTCAACTACATCGGCATTTTTCTTAAGATTTAATGGCGATATACCAAATGAGTTTTATAAAGGGCTTTTATTATGTGCGTTTAGCATGGCTATTTTAAGGGTTTTCTTTCTGTGGATAGCTAAAATTTATATGGTTCCGTGGAGATTTTTTGGGCTATATGAAGGGCGTAAAATTTTCAATGCTCACATATTTGCGATGTTTTCATTTATGGTTATATATTTTTTACTTGATGATGTTTTTAACCCCTTTCCAAGAAGCGTTATTATAATCGACTCAGCCCTTTGCTATATCCTTATAAGCGGGCTAAGAATTTCTAAAAGAATGATGTATAGCTCAAAAAGCGAAAACAACGAGCCTTGCATTGTTATTGGCGCAACAAATAAAGCTCTTCATGTTTTAAAAGGCATGAAAGAGGGCTATATCAACTACTACGCAGTTGGTGTTTATGACGCAAGAAAAGAAAAAGTTGGCACAACTTGTGAAAATTTTGTAGTTGAAGATAAGAGTCAAATTTCAAAAGATATAAAAAAACACAGTGTAAAAACTGCAATCATAGCTTTAAAGCTAAACCAAACTGAGCTAAATTCTTTACATGATGAGCTTATGAGTTATGGCATTGTAAATGTTAAGATTTTTTCGCTTATAGAAGGTGGAGAGATACGAAATATCACAGTTGAAGATCTCTTAGCAAGAAAGCCAAAAGATCTTGACAAAGAAGTAGTTAGAAATTTTATAAAAGATAAAGTTGTCTTAGTAACTGGAGCGGGTGGGACAATAGGAAGTGAAATTTGCAAACAATGCCTTGAATATGGTGCTAAAAAGCTTGTAATGGTTGATCATAGCGAGTTTAATCTATACCAAATAAATGAAGCTACAAATTCAGATATTAGAAATGAACTAAAGCTTGTAAATATTGTTTATAGAGATGATTTAGAAGAAATTTTTAGCAAATTTAGACCAGATGTTGTAGTTCACGCAGCAGCTTATAAGCATGTTCCAATGTGTGAGTTTAACCCTAAAATGGCTGTTGTAAACAACATAATAGGCACAAAAAATGTAATTGATTTAAGCGTAGAGTACGAAGTAAAAAAAGTAGTTTTAATCTCCACTGATAAAGCCGTTCGCCCTACAAATGTAATGGGTGCAACAAAAAGAGTGTGTGAGCTTTACGCATTAAATTCAAACGAAATATCTAAGGCGGAGATAGTTGCTGTTAGATTTGGTAATGTTTTAGGAAGTAGCGGTAGTGTGATACCAAAATTTAAAAAACAGATCAAAGAAGATAAAAATTTAACCGTAACTCACCCTGATATTGTTAGGTATTTTATGCTAGTTAGCGAAGCGTGTCAGCTCGTACTTCAAGCTGCAAGTATCGCAAAAGGCGGTGAGCTTTTTGTTTTAGATATGGGAGAGCAGGTAAAAATCGCTGATTTAGCTAAAAAAATGATAAGCTTAGCTGGAAAAGAGGGCGAGTTAAGTGTTGAGTTTGTTGGTCTTAGACCAGGAGAAAAGCTATATGAAGAACTACTTATTGATGAGAGTGATAAAAGAACTAGGTATGAGTCTATTTTTGTAACTAGTAGTGCAAAATATGATCTAAATTTACTAAATTCTCAGATAGAAGATTTAGTAAAAAGTGATGATATAGTTAGAAATTTAAAGGCTATAGTGCCAGAATTTAACCACAAGGATTAAAGTGATTATAAAAGAACTTGAAGAATTTAGAGTAAATCGTCAAAAGATAAGAGCATATCTATGCTATATCTTTACTAGAAATTTTCCCAACTATCTTGAAGATATTAGTTTAGAAATTTTAGAACTTGGGTTTGAAAAAATTTCTCATGAGCTTTTAAGATACGATGCGTTTTATATATTAGATAAAAATGGCTATCAAATAAAAAGCAAAAGCAAACTAAAAGGCTCTGATATGGGCGATGGGCTAAATAGAAGCCTTAGATCCTACTACTATAACGCAGTAAGAGAGAAAAGATGCTATCTTAGTGAGCCATATCCATCTTCTTTAAATGGTGAGCTTTGTGTAACTATCTCAATGCCGATATATGATATAAATAAAGAGCTTTTATATGTCGTTTGTGCTGATATAGGCTTGGTTGATATATTAAGACTTCTTGGTAAAAACTCTATGTTTAGCTGGTTTGGTAGACTTTCAAGATTTAGTTATGCCACTTTAGCTTTATCGCTTTTTTGCGTTGCTATAATTCTTTTTTATCTAGGCATTAAAAGTCTTATATTTAATAGCTTGCATCTCATAAACGCCACTCAAATGTTTGAATCAACCATTCTTCTAACGCTATCTTTGGCTATTTTAGATCTAGTTAAGGCGTTCTTTGAAGAAGAGGTTTTGGGCGTTAGTAATAACAAAGAAAAAGGCTTGTCAAAAACAATGGTCAAATTTATAGCTTCAATCATCATTGCTTTAGCGATTGAGTCTTTGATGTTAGTATTTAAATTTGCTATGACTTCGCCGAGTGAGATAATATACGCAGTTTATCTCATCGTTGCCGTTTCTATTTTGATAGTTGGGCTTAGTTTTTATATCTATATGAGTAGAAAAGTTTAGGAGTTTAAATGGAAATTTTACCAGCGATTGATTTAAAAGATGGCAAAGCTGTTAGGCTTTTAAAAGGCGATATGAATACAGCTAAAATTTACAGCAGCGCCCCTTGGGAAGTAGCAAAAGAATTTGAAGATATGGGAGCAAAGTGGCTTCATATTGTGGATTTGGATGGGGCTTTTAGCGGTAAACCTGAAAATTTTAAAGTCATAGAAAAAATTGTGAGTTTTACAAATTTAAAAGTTGAAGTAGGTGGCGGGATACGAGATGAAGTAAGAATAAAAGATTATCAAAATTTAGGAGTTGATCGCTTCATTTTAGGCTCAATAGCTCTAAAAGATCCAAAATTTGTAAAGCAAATGGCAAAAAATTACTGTATTGGCGTAGGAATTGATGCTAAAGATGGATTTGTGGCAGTTCAAGGTTGGGGCGAGATTTCAACTATAAAAGCTACTGATTTAGCTAAAATTTATGCTGATGCAAATGTAGATGCGATAATTTGTACTGATATCTCAAAAGATGGCACTCTAAGTGGTGTAAATGTAGAATTTACTAATGATATTGCCAAAGCAAGTGGGATAAAAACTATCGCTAGTGGCGGAGTTGCATCATTAGATGATATTAAAAAGCTAAAAAACGAGCCTGAAATTTATGGTTGTATCGTAGGAAAGGCGTATTATGAAGGAAAAATCAACCTAAAAGAGGCTTTTAAAATTTAATAAATTTCTAAAAAATTAAATATTATCTATTTTATATTAGGGGAGTGCTTTGAATAGAGTTATTTTTGTGTTACTACTTATTGTTTTGAGTGGTTTTATTGTTGTTATTTATATAGACATTAATGATAAGGATATTTTTAGCGATAAGCTAAAGTGTTATTTAGGAAATTCTAGCTCTTGCTTTGATCTTGGGGTTGACTTTTTAGTAAAAGATGAAGATATGAATCTTGCAGTTGTTTTTTTTGAAAAAGGCTGTGCTAAAAAACATGCCCAGTCTTGTAATAATCTTGGAGTTCTATATCAGCAGGAGTATCTAAAAGATATTGATAAAGCACAAAAATTTCTTGATAGGGCTTGCGCTTTGGATTATACACCTTCTTGCAATGCACTTGCTTCTATATATCAAGGCGGTACAGAGGTCAAACAGGATTTAAAAAGGGCTTTTGGGTATTATAAAATTTCTTGCGATAAAAACGATTCGTTGGGTTGTAACTCTGTAGGTCTTTTTTATCAAAGCGGACAGGGTGTAAAAGAAGATATGGTTAAAGCTTTTGAGTTTTATGCAAAATCATGCGACCTGGATAATAACACAGGGTGTAACAACTTAGCTATTTTCTATCAAAATGGTTTAGGCGGAGTAAAAAAAGATCTAAAAAAAGCTTCAGAATTTTATTTATCAGCTTGCAAAGCTGGAAATATTACATCTTGCAATAACCTTGGTTTTATGTATCAAAATGGTTTAGGTGTTGTGCAAAATTTAGAGTTAGCAACTAAGTACTATGGATATGCTTGTGCCCAAGGAGAGTCAACAGCTTGCCTTAATCTAGGTGTTTTAACACAAAGTGCGGCGCAGACTATAAATGATTTAGAAATTGCACTAAATTTATTTCAAAAATCATGTGATTTGGGAGATAATACAGGTTGTGGACTTTTGGCTGATATGATTAATATAATAAATAACGGAATATCTAAATAAATAAAATTATGTTCCAAATAAAAGTTTAAGAGTTAAAAAGGTTTTCCCTTTTAACTCTTAAAAATTCTAACTATAGTTAAAAAACATACTTAATATATATAAAAACCATCAAATTAATTGTCTTTTAAAGATAAAACTAATACAATTTGTCATATGTTATTTTAAAGGATAATTAATGAAAAAATTATTTACCTCCTTTGCAATGTTGATACTTCTCATTGGATCTTGTTATGCTGAAATTTCTGAAATAACAAAAAAATCTTATGAGCTTATCAATATTGATAAAGTTAGAGATGATGTAAATCCTATAACCAATAAGCAAAGATGGGATGGAAGCGGAGTAACTGTTGGCATAGTTGACTCTAGTATTAATTCTTTACACCCAAGTCTTGATGGATCAAATTTAGGGCAAGAGGGCTATAGGTTTCCATATGAGCTTACAGATCATGGGACGCATGTGGCTGGTCTTTTGCTTGGTAAAAAGTTTGCTGATGACGAACCTTATGGTATAGCTCATAATGCTAAGTTTTATAATTATGCCTTTTTAGGTGAGAATAATAAAAATCTTCCAAATGCTAAGATATATGGTTTTTTCAAAAACAAAAAAGATGTTAAGATTATAAATAATAGCTGGGGTGCTTCAAGCTTCCCTCTAATAAATGGGTATTTTAGACAGTCTCGAGTTGGTAATTTTATAAGTTATGATGAAATAGACTCAAAGAAAGGTTTTAATACTCCGATCAGTTTGAATGATTTTTCAAGTAGAATACAAGGAAATTATGCTAATCAACTTGTAGCTTTATCTAAAGAAAATGGTGTTTTAAATGTTTTTGCTAATGGTAATCAAGGAAATATTTCTCCTGCAACTGCTACAGTTGTTCCTAGCTATGATGAAAATATAAGATCTTGGCTTGCCGTTGGAAATATAAATCCATTAAACACCATAAAAAAAGATGATGGAAGTATAGAAATCACAAATAATTATAAAGTTAGATGGAATATTGATTCTGTATATTATAAAGAAGGAGTTGATGGTTCTATGCTATCATCTAATCTGTTTGTAGGAAGTGCTGCAAATTATGGAATCATGGCTCCTGGCTTTGAGATAGAAGCAGCAAATGCAGCATATCTTTATCGTAATGCATTTAACGGCAGGATGAAATATATTCCAATGACTGGCACTTCAATGGCTTCACCAATTGTTTCAGGAGCTGCTGCTTTGGTTCAGCAAAAATATCCTTTTTTAAATGGTGCACAGGTTGCTGATGTTTTGCTAACAACTGCAAATGATAATGTTAAACTTCCAAAACTTTTTCTAAAACAATCAGATAGTTTTACTGGTTATTATGTAATATATACCGACCCATCATTCGTACCTAGGTTGGCAAATAAGGAAATTGATATAAATCAAGTAAAAGATGATTTGTTGGCAATAGGTGTAGATGATTATGAGGCAAATAGAATATTAAGAAATCCATATACAGATAATTTAGAAACATCTATACTTGCCTTATCTAAAGAAGAAATCATCGGTCAAGGAATTTTAGATGTTGAAAAAGCACTTAAAGGTTTAGCTAGACTTGATGCAAACCGTTTAAATAATAAAGATATTTATGTTTATGACTCAACAAAAAAAGAATTTAAAAATCTTTTTAATAATAATATTAAAAACAACACCTTGAAAGGCAACAAAGTTGCACTTTATACTATAGATACAGGTACTGATAGTGCTTTAGTAAGAGAATTTTCTAATGATATAGACCAAAGACTTTGGAAAGATAGTTTGCATTTAGATGGAGCTTTAAATTCTCCAAAGGATGATATGAAATTTATTAGCCAAGTAGGTCTTAAAAAGCAGGGATTAGGCACGCTTATCTTATCTGGTAAAAACACTTATAAAGGTGCCACTATAGCTGAAGGTGGAACTTTAAGCATTGCTAATCAAATAGCAGGTGATGGGTATGCTATAAACGGAGCTACTTTAAAGTTAGACGGGTCTAATGTAGATAATTTAGAAAATGGCACAGTAAAAATAGGCGGAAATGTATATATTAAAAACAAAAATTCTATCTTGGAAATTCTAAATAAAGCTAATATTTCTGGTTTTGTGGAGACTGCAGATAATGGTAAAATTGGCATAAGAAGCACCTCAAATTTAAAAACATCATCTTTAATAGTTGATAATTCATCTCTTGAAGCTATAAAAGATAGCTCAGAAATAGACCCTAGAAAATTACATGAAAGTAGAGTTATAAATATTGATAGTCTAAACCAAAAAGGAAATTTTGCCATTAATGGCGTTACTATCGATGTATCAAACAGTATATACACTAGTTCTGCTCGCCCGGCTCCTGTAAAATTTAATATCAATAACTCAAAGTTAAGAATAGGCGGAAATGGTATTTTTAAAGGGTATAACGAAAATGATACTCTTGCTATCTCTGGTGATGCTATATTTGATACGACTAAAGATACATCATTTGCAAGTAAAGCTAAAATCTTAGGAGATGGTAAATTTATAAAACAAGGAGTTGGCAATCTAGTTTTAAATAGTAATAAAAACTGGATTGGCGGAACTGAAATTCACTCTGGAAATTTAGTTTTAAAAGGAGATTTTAAGCTAAATGATGGTGAAAAACTTGGTATTGGTATTATAAATGACACTAAGTATTCAAAATTAATAGCTGATAATGTTAATATAACAAATGGAATACTTCAGATAATAACCCCAGCTACTAATGATGTATCTTTGTACAATAAAAATTTTAATCCAGGCACGGGTAATACTGGAAAAACTATAAGAGAGATAATTAAATCTGAACTTAGTAATAGAGTTGGGGAATTTAAAGAAATAGATAGAAGTAAAGTTGATTCTAAATATATAGTAAAGGCTGATTATAGCAGTAATGATGCTGTCCATTTAAATATATTTGATACAGCTACTTACGCAGATCCTGCAAATCCAGATCCTGCAAATCCAGATCCTGCAAATCCAGATCCTGCAAATCCAGATCCTGCAAATCCAGATCCTGCAAATCCAGATCCTGCAAATCCAGATCCTGCAAATCCAGATCCTGCAAATCCAGATCCTGCAAATCCAGATCCTGCAAATCCAGATCCTGCAAATCCAGATCCTGCAAATCCAGATCCTGCAAATCCAGATCCTGCAAATCCAGATCCTGCAAATCCAGATCCTGCAAATCCAGATCCTGCAAATCCAGATCCTGCAAATCCAGATCCTGCAAATCCAGATCCTGCAAATCCAGATCCTGCAAATCCAGATCCTGCAAATCCAGATCCTGCAAATCCAGATCCTGCAAATCCAGATCCTGCAAATCCAGATCCTGCAAATCCAGATCCTGCAAATCCAGATCCTGCAAATCCAGATCCTGCAAATCCAGATCCTGCAAATCCAGATCCTGCAAATCCAGATCCTGCAAATCCAGATCCTGCAAATCCAGATCCTGCAAATCCAGATCCTGCAAATCCAGATCCTGCAAATCCAGATCCTGCAAATCCAGTTGATAACAATACTCATTTTATTGTTAAAAATGATGCTACTAGGAAATTAAAAGAGGTTAAAAAAGGTCAAACATTAAATCTTGTTGATAGTTATACTCCTTTGACAGATGATTTAAAAAGTAACCTAGAAGATAGTGTAAATGGCGATATTGTAACTGGTATTGTAAAAGGTGATAAAGATAAAGACACTATTCTCATAGTTGATGAAGGTAAAGTTTTAGAGTCTAGATCAACAGATGAGAAAAAAACAACTTTTGTTGTAGGCAATAAAGCCTCCATGATAGTTAAAGATTCGGCTAGTTTGGATTTTGATAAATTATATGTAGAAAAAGGACAAACTGATGTTGCTATCATAAGTGGTAAATCAAAAATCGATGAGTTAGAAAACCACGGAAGAGTGGCTATAGGTGGAGAAGGTACTGAAGTTGAGTTTAAAAATATAAATAGCAGCGATACGTTTAGGGTTGACAATAACGCAAAAGCTAATTCTTCTAATGCAAAATTAGCTAAGCTAGAAGTAAATAATGGTGCTAATTTTATAGCTAAATTGGTAGAAGTTTCAGTAAGTGCTGGAGTTAATATAGGTTCACTGTTTAAAAGTGATGACATAAAGTCAAAAGGTGATTTTATTGTTCAAGATAACTCAAATGTTGATATTAAAAATAGTGCAAATTTCAAGAATTTATCCATAACTAAAAACAGCACTGTATCATCTAAGACTACAGATATATCTGGAAATTTAAACCTAGATTCATCTATTCTTAAGACAGATGTTCTTAATAGTAACGGTAATTTTATAGCTCAAAATTCTGCTAAAGTTGATACAAAACAAGCAAATTTTAATGGGGATACTATTATAGATAATTCAAATTTAAACACAGAGGAGTTTAAATTTGTCAGTAAAGATAAAGAAAATGGCAAAAAGACAAAACTATATATTCAAAACTCTGCTAAAGTAACTGCTACATCTTTAGATACAGCAACCATTATAGGTGAAGCTCAAATTTCAGGCAACAAAGCTCCAAGTGGTTCTATAGCTGATCCTAAAGACACCATATTCGATAGTAAGCACTTAGTTCTAGGTGATGGTAAATCTAATACAAATATATTATCTGATAGTTCTTTTATAAAAACAGCAAGACTAGAGTTAAATGGTGCAAATCTATCTTTACAAAATGCTTCAATATTTGAAATAGCAACCAACGATACAGAGATTAATAAAAAAGCATTTGATAGTAAAAGGGAGTCTAAGTTAAACATATATAACTCTACTTTAAAGATTTCTGGTTCAAAAGATCTTATCTTAAACCCAAACAACATAGATGTATCAAGCGCTATATTTGATATAAATAATAAAACTACAGTAGCTGATACTGCAACTATAACAGGAAAAGATCTGATTAAGACAGGAAGTGGAGAACTAGCATTAACTAGTAAATCTAAAAAATGGAGCGGTACAGATGTTAGGGTTGGAACTCTTAAATTTAGTGGAGATTTGGCTTTAAATAATGATGGTAAAGATTATTTAAGAGTAGCAAATTTATCGGTAGTAAAAGTTGATGGTAGAGCTACGCTTAATAATAATAAACTTATCATTGGTATAGATGAGACAGTAGATGGTGTAGTAAGAACTGGGGTTTTAAAAGCCAATGAAGTAGATGTTAATGGTGCTATGTTGTTTGTAGAGGCTCCTGTTAGAGAAACTATTATTAAATCAAATGAAATATCAGGATATTTGGATGCTGGTAAGATTACTGGTAAATTTATGAAGTTAGATACAAATATGGCATTGTTTAATCTTGACTTTAAAAATGGAAATCAAGGAGTTTTATCTGTGTTGGCAAATCCTACGATGCTTAAGCATGCCAAAGATAACTCTTTAACATCCTTACTATCTCTAGCTTCAGCTATTGATGATACAATCACTAAAGATAATACTTTAATGATGATTACAAAAGGTGGTCAAAAAGATGCTTTGCTTGATATGCAACCGCTTCTTTCTGGTCAAGCTATAAAGGTAATAGCTGATGCATCAGCTCAAGTTAAAGAAAGTATCCTGCAAAGAGATACCGATATAAAAGTTAATAGTGGTGTGGAAAATAGTTATAGGGTTTGGGCTAAAATGTCTGGTTCTAAAAGCAAACAAGATAGTTTATCTAGCGGAGTATTAGGATATGATGCAGACCATTTCCAAACTATAGTTGGAATAGATGGAGATATTGGAGATAATGCTTTATTTGGAATTGCATTTGCTCACACAAGAAGCGATGCAGATAGTAAATTAAGAGGTCATAAGTTAGATAGTGATCTTTACCAAATTTATGCATATAGTGATATATACTTTAGCCAGAAGTTAAAGCTTAATTTATTGGCAAGTATAGGTAGAGCTGAGAATGAAGGTGAAAGAAATATTGGTTTTGCAAATGAAACTCTTAAGTCAAAATATAATAGCAATGTTTATCAAGTAGGTGCAGGACTTGAATATATAGTTGCTATGTCAACTCAAGCAGCTATTATGCCTTATTTGAGAGCTGATTATACTCGTATAGAAAATGAGAGTTATCAAGAAAAAGGAAGTAAATCTTTAGCTTTAAATATTCATAAACAAGATTATGAGTCGCTTATGGTTGAAGCTGGACTTAGAGCTATATATAGACCAAACAAATATTTCAGTATGTATGCTAGAGCTGGTGTTGGTATGGAACTAATGGATGATGATACAACTATACATGGTATACTTCGTGGATCAAAATTTGCTCAAAGATCTGAGATTGATAATGACTTTGCTATACTTATGTCCTTAGGTCTTATATACTCTCCATCAGATAGATTTAACCTAAGCCTAGGGTATAATACAGACTTTAGAAAAGGCTATATGAATAATGCAATTATGTTAGGAGCTGAGTACAAGTTTTAACTAAATTGTTTATAGAATATGTAAAAGCTAGATTTTTAGATTTAGCTTTTACGCTCTTTGTATAAAAATATATCTATTTACACAAATTTGCTAAAATCATCTTTACAAACTAAGCTTGTTTAAAACTTAGTTTTTGTAGAATAACAAAATTCTGTTTTTAAGGTAAGATTTGAAGGATTTTTTTTACGAGTTAGAAGTTAGCAGCGAAAATGCTCTGGAACTCTTTAGTGATTTTGTCTTTGAATTTGGTGTTATAGGAGTGGAATTTAAAGACAAAAGCTTTATAGTTAGAGACGAAGATAGTTTAGAAAATTTAGAATTTGCTCTTATTAATTATCAAAAAGAACTTAAAAAAGCTCTAAATTTGGACATTGATCTAAAGCTAAATTCTACAAAACAAAAAAATATCGATTGGATTACTAAATACAAAGAAGGCGTAAATCCAATAGAAATTTCTGAGTTTTATATCTATCCTAGCTGGTGCGAGCCAAAACAAGGGCTAAAAAACATTATCATCGATCCAGCACTAGCTTTTGGAAGTGGGCATCACGAAAGTACAAATATGTGTTTAAATCTCATCTCAAAGTATAAAAATGGCTATAAAACTGCCCTTGATGTGGGATGTGGGAGTGGGATTTTAAGTATTGCTTTAGCTAAAAGTGGGCTTAAAGTTAGTTCGTGTGATACGGATGAGCAGGCTATAGAAGCAACAAAACAAAACGCTTCTAAAAATAAAATGTCTTTAGATGAAATTTGGACTGGAAGTATCTCAAATTTAGATAAAACTTATGATTTGGTAGTTGCAAATATCATAGCTGATGTGATTTTGATACTTAAAAAAGATCTGATAAATGCACTAAATTTAGGTGGAATTTTAATTTTATCAGGAATTTTAAACAGCTATAAAGATAGAATCAAAAACGAATTTAAAGAGCTAAGATGCTTAGAAATTTTGGAAAAAAACGAATGGATAAGCTTCGTATTTAAAAAAGAAAGGTAAGAATTTGAACAATAACTTTAATAATAAAAACAACCAAAATAACGGTCAAAACAACAACAATAATAATAACTTTTTTAATCAAAATCCAATTATTACATTTTTAATTTTTGCGGTTTTGATGATAGCTATTTTTAGGGCAATGTCGCCAGATAGTGGAATAATGGGCAGTAGCGGTGCAAATAGACAAATTGCTTATTCTGAGTTTAAAAGCTTAATAGAAAACAAGCAAATTTCAAAGGTGATGATAGGTCAAACTCAAATTAAAGGCGAGGGAAATGGCGAGGTTTATACTGCTAACCGCGTTCAAGATCCAAATTTAACCGTTATGCTTGACTCTCAAGGAATTCCCTACTCAGCATATAATGAGAGAAATCCGCTTATGGATATGATTTTTAGTTGGGTGATTCCTATTTTTATATTCTTTGCAATCTGGATGTTTTTAGTAAGTAGAATGCAAAAAAGCGTTGGCGGTGGAATTTTAGGTGTAGGAAGTTCTAAAAAGCTTGTAAATTCAGAAAAACCAAATGTGAAATTTGATGATGTTGCTGGTGTTGAAGAGGCAAAAGAAGAGGTTCAAGAGATTGTGGATTATCTAAAAAATCCAGAAAAATATCTCCGTTTAGGAGCTAAAATTCCAAAAGGAATCTTACTAGTTGGACCTCCAGGAACTGGTAAAACCTTGCTTGCTAGAGCTGTCGCAGGAGAAGCTGATGTTCCGTTTTTTAGCATTTCAGCATCAAGTTTTATAGAGATGTTTGTTGGAGTTGGCGCAAGTAGGGTAAGAGATCTTTTTGAAAATGCTAAAAAAGAAGCACCGTCAATTGTTTTTATAGATGAAATTGATGCCATTGGAAAGAGTAGATCAAGTAGTCCAATGGGTGGAAATGACGAAAGAGAACAAACCTTAAATCAGCTTTTAAGCGAAATGGACGGTTTTGATGCTGATAAAAGCCCAGTTATTGTTATGGCTGCCACAAACCGTCCTGAAATTTTAGATGCTGCACTTTTAAGACCTGGTAGATTTGATAGACAAGTTTTAGTTGATAAGCCCGACTTTAAAGGCAGAATGGATATCTTAAAAATTCATATGAAAGATGTTAAATTTGCTGATGATATTGATATTGAAGAGATTGCTCGCCTTACAACAGGTCTTGCTGGAGCAGATCTTGAAAATGTGGTAAATGAAGCTGCTCTTTTAGCAGGAAGAGAGTCAAAAAAGGCTGTAACTCAAGCTGATATGGTAGAAGCGGTTGAAAGAAGTATCGCTGGACTTGAGAAAAAATCGCGTCGTGTTAATCCAAAGGAAAAACGCATCGTTGCTTATCATGAGTGCGGACATGCATTAATCGCAGAAGTTACAAAAGGAGCTAAAAAAGTTACAAAAGTCTCTATCATACCTAGAGGATTAGCAGCTCTTGGCTATACACTTAACACTCCTGAAGAGAATAAATTTCTTATGCAAAAGCATGAACTTATAGCTGAAGTTGATGTGCTTTTAGGTGGTCGTGGGGCTGAAATGGTATTTATGGAAGATATCTCTACTGGAGCTAGCAATGACTTAGAGCGTGCAACGGATATCTTAAAAGCTATGATTTCAATGTATGGTATGAGTGATATAGCTGGACTTATGGTTTTAGAAAAGCAAAGGAACAACTTCTTAGCGGGTCAAACTATAAAAGACTATAGTGAAGATATGGCACAAAAGGTAGATGAAGCAGTTAGGCTTAAGCTAAAAGAGAGAATTGATGAGGTTGTAAAGACAATAACTGAGTATAAACCAGCTATTGAAAGTATGGTGGCAGCTTTATACAAAGAAGAGACTATAACTGGTGAGCAAGTTAGAGAAATTATTGCAAATTTTGAAAAAGAAGCTGGACTTCAAAGTAGGCTTGTTTCTGAAACGACTGAAGAAAATGAAGATATAGAAAAGGCAAAGCATAAGGTATGAAAAAACCTGATAATATAGCTTATGTTTTACCAAATTTGTTCACAGCATCAAGCTGTTTTTTTGGGATATTAAGCGTAATAGCATCTATTAATGACAACTTTGAAAAAGCTATAATTTATATATTTATATCTATGGTTTTAGATGGTCTTGATGGTAGGGTTGCAAGATTAACTCATACCACATCTGAGTTTGGCGTAGAGTTTGACTCACTTTGCGATTTGGTAGCTTTTGGCGTTGCACCTGCTATGCTTTTTTATTGTACAATGGGGGCTGAGTACGGTAGGTTTGGCATTTTGGCAAGTGCTTTATTTGTAGTTTTTGGAGCTATAAGGCTTGCAAGATTTAATGTCACAACTATGCTAAATGAGCCAAATGTCTTTATCGGTCTTCCTATTCCTCTTGCTGCTGTTACGGTAGCTTCTTGGATATCCCTTCATATAAAATTTGACTTTGGAGTTGGTGGGCTTTACACTACCATTATGGTAGGGCTTTCACTTCTTATGGTGAGCAATATCCGCTATCCAAGCTTTAAAAAGATAAATTTTGATAAGACAAAATTTAGAAAAGCTTTTGTTATAGCTATTTTGGTTTTAGCAGTCTTATATCTAAAGCCATCTGAATTTTTAGCTTTTGCTACGCTATGCTATATAGTTTATGGAATTTCCAGAACTATTTTTAAGCTCTATGTTAAGAAAAAGAGTATATAATCAATAAAATTTATTATTTAGGAAAAAATTATGGATAAAAATAGAATCATTGTTTTTGATACAACACTAAGAGATGGCGAACAAAGCCCAGGAGCATCTATGAATACTGAAGAGAAAATCCGCCTTGCTTTACAGCTTGAAAAACTTGGTGTTGATGTTATAGAAAGTGGTTTTGCAGCGGCTAGTAAAGGGGATTTTGAAGCTGTAAATATGATAGCAAAAGAGGCAACTACAATAAATGTATGTTCTCTTGCTAGAGCGGTTGAAAAAGATATCAAAGCAGCAGCAGATGCTATAAATCCAGCTAAGAATAAAAGAATTCATACCTTTATTGCTACAAGTCCAATTCACATGGAATTTAAACTTAAAAAAACACCCGATGAAGTGATAAAATCTGCTATAAATGCAGTAAGCTATGCAAAAAGCTTAGTTGATGATGTTGAGTTTAGTTGTGAAGATGCTGGAAGAAGTGATATAGGCTTTTTAAAAGAGATTGTTGATGCAGCAATCAGTGCTGGAGCAAGAACTATAAATTTACCTGATACTGTTGGATACAGACTTCCAAGCGAAATGTATGAGATGTTTAAGGCTATGAGCGAATTTGTAAATGGTAGAGCCATACTTTCAGCTCATAATCACGATGATTTAGGTTTAGGTGTAGCAAATACTATGGCTTGTATAGAGGGTGGAGCAAGGCAAGTAGAAGTTACTATAAATGGCTTAGGTGAGCGTGCTGGAAATACCGCCCTAGAAGAGATTGTGATGATTTTAAAAACAAGAGCTGACAAATATGCACCACTTTATACCGGTATAAATTTTAAAGAAATTTACCCAAGTTCAAGACTTGTATCAAGTATCACAAGCATTGAACCACAGCCAAACAAAGCCATAGTTGGAAAAAATGCCTTTGCTCATGAGAGTGGTATACATCAAGATGGAGTGCTAAAGCATCCTGAAACTTATGAGATTATTAAAGCTAGCGATGTTGGATTTAAGCAAGATAGTGGGCTTATTTTAGGTAAACATAGTGGTAGAGCTGCATTTAAAGATAAACTTAAGAATTTAGGTTATGAAGTAAACGAAGATGAGCTAAATGCTTTATTTGTTAAATTTAAAGATTTGGCTGATAAGAAAAAAGATATTTATGATGAAGATATTAGAGCTTTGGTTACAAATGAGATTACAAAGGTAGAGAAATTTTATGAAATTATCACACTATCAACTAGCTCTTGTAACAAAGGTCACTCTGGAGCAGTCATTACTATCAAGCATGGCGAAAATGAACAAAGCGATGCATCTATTGGAAATGGCTCAGTTGATGCGATATTTAAAGCTATTGATAGAATTTCAGGTATCAAAGGAGAGCTTAAGGACTATCAAGTAAGAGCTGTTAGTAAGGGCAAAGATGCTTTAGCTAGAGTTGATGTTAAAGTTAAATTTGCTGATATGACGACGATAGGACATGGACTTGATGTTGATACGATGCTTTCAAGTGCCAAAGCTTATGTAGGAGCACTTAATAGCTATCTAAATATGACAAAATAGCTCAAAGCTACAAAATTTTGTTTTGTAGCTTTTTGTTATATAAAAGTTTCCTAGACTCTATATACTTTGGTTAAATTTAACTAAAGGAGAGTCTATGAGAAAAGTTATCTTGGGTTTTGTGGTTATTACTTCATCACTTTTAGCTAGTGATTTAAGCCAAATAAATAAAAAAGTTGAGATTGGCATAAGACCATTTTATCTAGTAAATGCTATGAAAGATAGCCCTTTAAAAAGTGAGTTAAAAGAGTGCTTAAATAAAAAAGAGTTTGTAAAAAGTGACTTTGTCATCGGTCATAGGGGCTCGCCACTAGCATTTCCAGAACATACAAAAGAAAGCTACATCGCAGCAGCTAAAATGGGAGCTGGAGTTTTAGAATGCGATGTGGCTTTTACAAAAGATAAAGAGTTAGTTTGCAGACACTCTCAGTGCGACCTTCATACAACGACAAATATTTTAAAAACAGATTTAGCAAAAAAATGCACTCAAAATTTCAAACCTGCCAAATTTGATGAAAACGCAAAACTAATAGAAAAAGCAAGTGCAAAGTGCTGCACAAGTGATATAACTTTAGCTGAGTTTAAAAGCTTAAAAGGTAAAATGGATGCCTCAAATCCAAATGCTACAAATTTAGACGAGTACATAAACGCAACTCCTTCGTGGAGAACAGATCTTTTCTCGCAAGACGCTACGCTTTTAAGCCACAAAGAAAGCATTGAGCTTTTTAAAAATCTTGGAGTGAAAATGACTCCTGAGTTAAAATCTCCAGAAGTTAAAATGCCTTTTGATGGGGACTATACGCAAGAAAAATACGCACAACAACTCCTTGATGAGTATGAGGAAGTAGGAATTGATCCAAAAAATGTATATCCACAATCATTTAATTTAAGTGATGTTAAATACTGGGTTAGCAAAGGTGGAGAATACGGCAAGCAAGGTGTTTATCTAACAGAGTTAAACGAACCTGATACGATGAAAAAGTATGAAGATGAAGTTTTAGAAATCAAAAAAAGTGGCATTAAATACGTCGCACCTGCACTTTTTATGCTAGTTAGCTTAGATGAAAATAAAAAGCTAATTGCGTCAAATTATGCAAAAATGCTAAAAGATTTTAATATAATTTCTTGGAGTTTAGAGCGTTCTGCTCCTCTTAAAAACGGCGGAGGTTGGTATTATACAGGGCTTGATGAGTGGATTTATGGTGATGGAAATATCTATGAGTTAGTTGATGTTTTAGCTCAAGATGTTGGCATAATGGCACTTTTTTCAGACTGGCCTGCGACAGTTACATTTTATGCAAATTGTAAAAATACAAATAAAGAAAAATAAACTTTTGATACCTAAATAAATTTAGGTATCATCTTAGGATGGATATGATATTTTTTGATTATGATGGTGTGCTTGTTGATAGCTTAAATTTATGTATAAGTTCTTGTAAATTTGCTGCTAAAAAGCTAAATTTTAAAGGCAATTTTCCCGAGAATCCATATCTAAATTTAAACCCAGTAACCTATCACGAAGTAGCAAGAAGGCTAAATTTAGATGGTAATGAGTTTGATAGATTAGCGACTAGCTATGTAAATAAAAATTTGAATAGCTTAAAGCTCTTTAAAGGAGCTAAAGAAACATTAGAAATTTTAAGTAAAAAGCACACTCTTTTTGTCATTAGTTCTACAAAAAAAGAAGTCGTTCAAAATTCTTTAAAAAACAAAGGAATTTTAAATTACTTTAAAGAAATTTATGGTGGAACTGATATTTCAAAACAAAAGCGTCTTGAAATTTATGCCACTAAAAATTCCATTATGATAGGTGATAGCATAAGTGATATGAATGCTGCAAAAGGTGCTGGCGTTTACGCTATAGGGGCACTTTGGGGTTGGCAGAGTGCTGATATGCTAAAAGACGGGGATGTTTTGGTTAAAGACTACGCTGAGTTATTGGAGGCTATAAGGGCTTTTTATAACTAAGCTAAAATTCCAAATCCTAAATTTAATGATTTTAAGCTAAAACAAAATAAAAATAGGTAAAATCATCTTTTAAATTTTTAATCAAAGGATGATTATGCTTAAAAGTATTAGCAATATTGCTGGAAAATATATTGCTGTTTGGGTACTTATAGCTACGATATTTTCTCTATTTTTGCCTGAAGTTGGAAGTAAATTAGTAAGTACATCGTGGGTTAGCTATATTTTAGGTGTTATAATGTTTGGAATGGGTTTAACGGTTAGAACGAGTGACTTTAAGGAGCTTTTGATTCGTCCAAAACTCGTTATAATCGGCATTATATCGCAGTTTGCTATTATGCCACTCATTGCTTTTATTTTGGTTAAGGCATTTAATTTACCTCTTGCTTTAGCAATTGGCGTGGTTTTAGTTGGAACCTGTCCTGGTGGAACTAGTTCAAATGTTATAACTTACCTTAGTAAAGGCGATGTTGCTTTATCTGTTGCTATAACAAGCTGTACAACGCTTTTAGCACCATTTATGACACCATTTCTTACTCATTTAATTATAGGGCAAAGCATAGATGTAGATGTTTTGGGTATGTTTTTAGGAATTGTAAAAGTCGTGATAATACCAATACTTGCAGGAATTTTGTTTCATAAATTTGTTCCTAAAGTCACTGAATTTCTGCAAGATATCTTACCTTTTATATCTACAGCTGGTATCGTAGCTATTGTCATAGCTGTAGTTAGTAAAAGTGCTGGGGCTATTATTGCAAATTTAGGTGTTATAGTTATTGTTGTTATATGTCATAATTTATTTGGTTATTTGCTTGGATTTTTTGTTGGCAAAGCAGTTACTAAAGAGATTTCTAAGGTTAAAACGCTTTCAATTGAAGTTGGTATGCAAAACTCAGGACTTGCGAGTGCTTTAGCTGTTGCGCACTTTAGTGCTTATCCATTAGCTGCTGTTCCAGGGGCGTTATTTAGTGTATGGCACAATATATCAGGTGGAATTTTAGCTTCTATCTATGCTAGAATGAAGTAAATTTTAGGGGTAGTTTTACCCCTTTTTATATAAATTTAATCCAATTTCTTACCTAAAAATCTTGCTGAAAGATATCCGCTAACTCCAGATATAAGCGATCCAAGTAGTATAGCCAATCTATCAGCATAACCAAATTCATCACTTCCACCATAAGCAAGATTGTTTATAAAAAGACTCATTGTAAAGCCTATCCCGCATATCATCCCCATAGCATAAATTTGAGTCCAGTTTGAGTTTTTAGGCAAATTTGCTAAATTTAGTTTAACAATAATAAAGCTAAATAAAAATATACCTATTTGTTTTCCTAAAAATAGCCCAAGTATTATTCCAAGTGATACAGAGCCAAAAAGCTGATCTGCTCCTATGCCTTTTAGGCTAACTCCTGCATTTACAAAAGCAAAAAGCGGTAAAATGATGAAATTTACAGGAGTATGTAGGGCGTGTTCCATGCTTTTAAGCATAGAATTTTTACCTTTTAAAGGTATACAAAATGCAACTATAACTCCAGCAATGGTTGCATGAATGCCTGAGTTTAAAACAAAAAACCAAAGCAGCACTCCAAGAACTATGTATGGAGCTTTTTTATTAATATTTGCTTTGTTTATTAGAAAAAGAGCTATCGCTATAATAAAACTTAGTCCTAAAAATAGCAAATTTAAATCATCAGAGTAAAAAATAGCAATGATTAGTATAGCACACAAATCATCAACAATAGCTATAGTTAAGATAAAAAGCTTTAAACTTGATGGCACTTTATCGCCAAGTAAAGCTAGTACGCCAACTGCAAATGCAATATCAGTAGCAGTAGGTATTGCCCAGCCTTTCATAGCAAATTCATTTCCACTATTTATAGCTACAAATATAATAGCAGGCATTAAAACTCCGCCTATAGCAGCTGCTATAGGAAGTGTAACTTGAGAAATATCTTTTAGCTGACCAATCATCATCTCTCTTTTTAACTCAAGCCCTATAAGAAAAAAGAAAAGCACCATAAGAGCATCATTTACCCAAAAATGAACGCTTCCTTCTATTTTATAATCTGGAAATGGTAGAAATTTATAGTGAGTAAAGGAGTTATAAAAATCACTTAAAAAATTAATATTTTGAAATAAGATAGCTAAAAAAGCAGCTAAAATAAGCAAAATACCAATTGCGGATTCCGAGTGCAGTAAGTTTTTGATTTTATTTATCATATAAACCTTTCATGTTAGATATATAAAAGGTTATAAAAAGAGTATAAATTTGACAATAGTAACTGAGAAATAAAGTTAAATTTAAGCTTTATGTTACAAATTTACACTATTTAAGATTTAAAAAATTTATCAATTTAGGGGTTATACCCCTAAATTTTTCACATATATTTTTCTAAAACTTTTGGAATTTTTATAGAACCATTGCTTTGTTGGAAATTTTCCATTATTGCTATTAAGGTTCTTCCAACTGCTAAAGATGAGCCATTTAGCGTGTGAGCTAGGATATTTTTTTTGCCATCTTTGTAGCGAATTTTGGCTCTTCTAGCTTGAAAATCACGACAATTTGAGATAGAACTAATCTCGCGGTAGCAATTCTGCGAAGGAAGCCAAACTTCTAGATCAATCGTCTTTGCTGCACTAAAGCCTAAATCCCCACTACAAAGTAGCATATGGCGGTGTGGAAGTTCAAGGCTAGTTAGTAAGTCACTCGCACAACTTACCATCTCATCAAAAACTTTATCGCTTTCATCAGCTTTTGTAATTGATACTAGCTCAACTTTTTCAAACTGATGCTGTCTAATCATCCCCCTAGTATCACGCCCAGCACTTCCAGCCTCGCGTCTAAAACAGTGGCTATAACAAGTCATTTTAAGTGGCAGATCAGTTAAAATTTCATCGTTATATAAATTTGTAACAGGAACTTCACTAGTTGGTATGAGGTAAAGCTCATCTTCATTTATTTTATATAAATCTTCTTCAAATTTTGGAAGCTGACCAGTGCCATAAAGAATCTCAGGCTTTACAACAAAAGGCACATTTACAAGCTCAAATCCCCTTGAAATGTTAAAATCAATCATATAATTAACCAAAGCCCTATTTAGCTTCGCACCAAGCCCTTTTATAGCTGTAAATCTACTTCCACTAAGCTTAACTCCACGCTCAAAATCAAGCCAGCCAAGGCTTTCGCCAAGTTCATAGTGTGGTTTTGGCTCAAAGTCAAATTTAGGAATCTCAAGCACTTTTTTAAGCTGGGCATTATCATTTTCATCTTCGCCAAAAGGAACATCATCATCGATTATATTTGGAATGTGAGATGCTTTTTGATTTAAACTCTCATCAAGCAAATTTACCTTTTCTTGAAGAGTTTGAACGCACTGTTTATTTAAGTCAAGTTCTTTTTTAAGTTCGCTAATATCCTCACCATTTCGTGCTTTTATGCCAACTTCTTTGCTTTTTGAGTTTTGTATGGCCTGAAGATTTTCAAGTTCAAGTTTAGTGCTTTTTAGTTCATTATAAAGATCTAAAAGCTCTTTTAAAGCTTTTGAATCCACCTTTTTGGCAATGAGTTTTTTATTAAACTCATCAAAATTTGTATCTATTAGTTTTAAATTTATCATATTATCCTACATAAATAAATGATTTAGCTATTATAATTATAATAATTGAGGCTATTAAAGCGTGTGGATGAATGTTTCCTAATGGACTTGGTTTTTTAAGTATGATTTTAAAGATTTTATTTATTAAAATCATAGCAAAGATGATAAATCCAAGCAGAACTTTAAGCATAAAAAGCTTTTGCCCGCCAGTTTCAAAGTAGCCTATATCGCTATTTACCCATCTAGTCATCATCATTCCGCCTGTCAAAATGATAACAAAAACAACCCAAGGCATTATCTTGCCAGCAACGCTTTCGTTTGCTTTTCTAGCTTCTTGCCCATTTGGAAGTTTTTTCATAACCAACGGCATAATAACAACATCAAAAAACAGATATCCCACAAAAACAACAGCACAGAATAAGTGCACAACTAAAGCATAAGGATAAATTGCATCCATTTTTTCTCCTAAAAATTTTCTAATCTCAAGATGATATCAAAATAGTCCTAAATTTTTAATAATAAAGCTTTAAAAACTAAAATACTAATTAAATTTATGAGCTAAATTTATTATTAAAGATAAATAAAAAATATTTTAAAAATTTGTTTTATTATGGATTTTTTATTTTGAGTTTATCCAACAATTTTTACTTTTATTTGTGTCATAAATTTTACCATCCATAATATTCTCCTAAATTTAAATTTTCTTGATCGCAAAATTCCTTAATGCCTATTTTGATTTTGTCATTTATAAAGCCATTTTTGAACAATAATTCCAAAATTTTCTCATCTTTTGTTGTAACGAAAAATATGATAATATCTAAAATTTCATCAAATTTAAAATCATCAATCTTATAGTTAGAAAAGGCAGATATAAAGTATTTTTCATATTTATCTCTTAAATTTAAATACTCATCTTCTTTTATATAGTCATACAGCTTATCAAATTCTTTGTTTTTAAAATATTCATTTACTTTTATTCCCATATCAAGAAAGATAATATATGATAGAGCCTTTTCTGGATTAACTCTTTTTTTGGAAAAATAATCAAAAATTTTAAATTTGGCATCATCCTTATTATCATACACAATGATAAAAGCTGGCAAATAAATGGGGTCATCATCTGATATTATTGCTGTATTATTTAAATCAAGTCCATATTTTTCAAAGATTCTAAGTAGATTGATTTTATTTTGAAAATCTGTATTGGATTTTAGAATTTGAGCAGGATATGAAAATTTAAAGACCTCTCCTTGGTTTTCAACTTTAATGTATTCGTTTGGATTTGCTCCATTTAATAAAAGCAAATTTAAGATATTTTTGTTTTCTATATTATTTATATTTTTTTCAATAAAACTTAAAGTAGCTACATAAAGGGGCGACAAAATGTTGTTTGTATTAAAATTTACAAGATTTGGATTTTTATTAAGCATAGCCTTGACTTTATAATAGTCATCAGCTACTATTGCCTCGCATAACTCATCAACTTGCCTTATTAAATTTTCCTCTTGTATTACAATATTTTGCTTTATCTCATCAGAAAAGCTGAAATTTAGCATTATTGACATAAATAGCATTGATTTAAAAATTTGTTTTATTAGCACCATAAAACCTCTTAATACCTAGCTAAATTTTAAGAACAAATTTTAATAAATTCCTACAATTTCTCGGACTTTTTCCATTTTTTTAGCAGCTATAGTAGATGCCTTTTTTGCCCCGATACTTAAAATTTCATCGACTTTATCTTTATTGTTTAAGTAGTACTCAAATTTTTCCCTAGCGTCCTTAAAATACTCGCTCACAAGCTCATTTAAATATGCCTTAAAATGCCCATATCCTTCGCCGCCTTTTTCATATCTTTTTTGAAGTTCTTTTTGACCATCATCATCTAAAAAAAGTTTAGCGATATTATAAACATTACAGTTTTGCCACTCTTTTGGGCTTTCTAAAGGCGTACTATCAGTTACTATTTTGCCAGTTTGTTTTTTTAGAGTTTTTGCATCAGCAAAAATATCAATGGTATTTCCGTAACTTTTACTCATCTTTGCACCATCAGTTCCTGGAACAGTTGCGATATTTTCATCGACCCTAGCTTCTGGAAGTGTGAAAATTTCACCATGAGAGTTGTTAAATTTAAGTGCGATATCACGGGCTATTTCGACATGTTGGATTTGGTCTTTACCAACTGGTACTAAATTTGAGTCATATAGCAAAATATCAGCTGCCATTAAAACTGGATAACTAAACAGATCATGTTTTGTGTCAAAGCCTTTTGCAACTTTATCTTTATAGGCATGAGCTCTTTCAAGTAGGCCCATCGGCGTATATGAACTTAAAATCCAATATAACTCAAGCACTTCTTTTACTGCACTTTGTACCCAAAATGTGCTTTTTTGTGGGTCTATGCCTAAGGCTAAAAATGCACACGCCGCTTCAAAGGTGTTATTAGCCAAAAGGTGTGCATCTTTTGCTGAAGTTAGTGCGTGATAGTTTGCTATAAACATAAACATATCGCTACTGCCTTCATTTTGTAAATCAATCATTGGCTTAATGCTTGCGAAATAATTTCCTAAATGTAACTTTCCTGATGGTTGAAGCCCTGTTAGAATTCTCATAATCATCCTTAAATTTAAATTCCAAAATTTTAACTAAGTATGCTTAAATTTGGTTTATTTATAAATTTAAGTTCTTAAGGGGCTTAATTTATGGCTAAAATTCATAAAAATCCTAAAATTTAAGCGAAAAAATATCAAAATTTCAGTATTCTTATAAATCTAAATTTTAAGGCAGTATGTTGAAGGAAAAGATTTTTAAATTTCTATTTTTTATAGCTATTGTGGTTGTGGCGGTTTATTATACATTTCCAAGAGATCTTAGCGATGCTCAGCAAATGGCGTATTTTACAAGCTATCTAACTACCATAAAGCTTACAACAGGCGGTATCATCATCGGTATTGTGCTTGGATTTATATTAGCTTTTACAAGATCTTTAAACATAAAGCCGCTAAATTTTATAATTGATGAGTATGTTGATATAATCCGAGGAACGCCGATACTTATTCAGCTTATGGTTTTTGTTTTTGTTATATTTGCTACTTGGCAAAACAGCCTATATGCAGCTATTATCACGCTTGGATTAAATAGCTCAGCTTATGTTGCTGAGATAATTAGATCAGGTATAAATAGCGTCGATAAAGGGCAAATGGAAGCAAGTAGAGCGATGGGGCTAACTTATTTTCAAGCTATGAAAGAAGTTGTTTTTCCACAAGCCATAAAAAACATCCTTCCAGCACTTGCAAATGAGTTTATAAGCCTTTTTAAAGAGACTTCAGTTGTTGGAATGGTTGGAATTTTTGATTTAACGATGTTTTCTAAAAGCCTTCAAGCGACCACTTTTTCAGCCCAGCCGATACTTTTTGCTGCTGTGATTTACTATGTGAGCGTGAAATTTTTCACATATCTTGCTAAAAAACTAGAAAAGAGATTAAATAGAAATGATTGATGTTAAAGATTTAAGAAAAAGTTATGGCGATGTTTTAGTTCTTGATGGAATCACCACTCATATAAATAGAGGCGATGTTGTAGCAATCATAGGTCCAAGCGGCGGTGGAAAATCCACATTTTTAAGGTGCTTAAACCGCTTAGAAGAACCAGATAGTGGTGAAATTTACATAAAAGATAAAAACATCTTAGATAAAAACGCAGATATCAATAAAATTCGCCAAAAAGTAAGTATGGTTTTTCAGCATTTTAATCTCTTTGCTAATAAAACCGTTCTTGAAAATTTAACCCTAGCTCCAGTTAAAACAGGACTTTACTCTTATGAAGAAGCAAGAAGTATTGCTCTAGCACTTTTAGATAAAGTTGGTCTTGGAGAGAAATTTAACTCATATCCGCATAAACTAAGTGGCGGTCAAAAGCAACGAGTTGCAATCGCTAGAAGCTTAGCTATGAATCCAAATGTAATACTTTTTGATGAGCCAACTTCAGCACTTGATCCTGAGATGGTTGGAGAAGTTTTATCTATCATGAAAGATGTTGCAAAAGCAGGTATTACGATGCTTGTAGTAACTCATGAGATGGGCTTTGCTAAAAATGTAGCAAATAGAGTGCTTTTTATGGAAAGTGGCAATATTAGAGTAGATGCAAATCCAAATGAGTTTTTTACAAACCCTAGCAATGAAAGATTGAAAGATTTTTTAAATAAAGTATTAAATCATTAGAGATTTTTTGATACAATTTCTTTAAAATTTTTCACTGGAGGTCATATGCTAGGTCGTGCTTTTGGTTTGGTTGTGTTTGCTATGATTTTAGTGGCAAACGCAAAGGTTTTAAAAGTTGGCACTCAGGTAAATTACGAGCCTTTTGCTTATGTGGGTGTAAATTTTAAACTCATGGGATTTGAGCCAGATCTTTTAGAAGAGATCTCAAAAAAGGCTGGTTTTGAGTATGAGTTTGTTACTATGGAGTATGATGAGCTAATACCTGCTTTAGTAAACAACAAAATAGATATAATAGCTTCATCTATGAGTATAACTAGCCAAAGAATGGACAAGGTAAATTTTACAAACCCTTACTATAACTCAAGTACGGCTTATGTTAAACTTAAAAGTAGGGATGATATAGGCACAAAAGATGACCTAGCTGGTAAAAATATAGGAGTTATGGAAGGTAGAGAACAAGAGATTTTGGCTAGTAAAATACCAAACGCAAAGGTAAAACCTGTTAAAAATGGCTATTCTGGTATTATGCTTTTAGAAAGTGGAAGCGTTGATGTTTTGATGCTTGATGAGGCAGTTGGAGATCATTATGCTAGAAAAAGTGTAAACAAAGAGGTTTTTTTGGTTGAAGAGTATGTAAGTTTGGGATTTGCTTTTGCAGTAAGTAAAGACGGTGATCCTGAGCTAATAAATTCTTTAAATATGGCCCTTGATGAGCTTATGCTTGATGGGACTTATGATGAACTTTTGAAAAAATACAACTTAATAAAGGGAAAGATATGAAAAAATTTGCTAAATTTTTAGTGGCAGCTTGTGTTTTAGTTGGAGCAAATGCTCTTAGTGCTGAGGTTATCAAAGTAGGAACAAATGCGAATTTTCCGCCATTTGAGTATCTTGATGAGAACAACACCATAACAGGTTTTGATATAGAATTAGTAGATGTTTTAAGTAAAAAAGTAGGCTTTGATTATGAAATAGTAAATATGGGCTTTGACGGGCTAATACCAGCTCTTAAAAGCGGAAAAATAGATATGGTTGCATCTGGAATGAGCGCAACTGAAGCTAGAAAAAAAGCAGCTGATTTTACAGACTCATACTTTGTAACTGAAAATGTTTTTATAAAAAGAGCTAGTGATGATAGTATCAAAACAAAAGATGATATTAAAGCAAAAAGTGTTGGAACTCAGCTTGGAACTGTTCAAGAAATAGCAATAAGAGAGCTAAAAGGTATAAAGCCTGTTACAATGGAAGATCCTATAACAGTTATTTTGGCACTTAAAAATGGCAAAATTGACGCTGCTGTATTTGATACATCTGTAGCTTATGGATATATCAAAGAAAACCCTGAATTAGTAGAATTTCATAAAGAACCAGACGGAAGTGAGGGATTTTCATTTGCGTTTAATAAGGGTAAAAAAACCGAGCTAGTATCTAAGATAAATGACGCTTTAAGAGAGCTAAAAGAAGATGGCACTTTTGATAAGCTTTTAGATAAATACAACCTTAAATGAGTGAAATTTACGCTTTAACTGATGACTTTTATACACCAAATTTAGAAGACTGTGTTAAAACTATCCTAGACTGCGGCATTAAAATGGTGCAGTTTAGGAGTAAAAAAGATAGTATCAATGAAAAAGAGATCATAAATTTAGTAAAAATTTGTGATGGCTATGGTGCAAATTTAATAGTAAATGATAGCATTGCTTTAGCTAAAAGAGTTGGTGCTCATGGCGTTCACATTGGGCGTGGTGATGGTGAAGTAAAAGAGGCTAGAGAAATTTTAGGAGCTGATAAAATAGTAGGCGTTAGTTGTTATGGTAGCTTAGATTTAGCTTTAAAAGCTAGTGATGATGGAGCAAGTTACGCAGCTTTTGGAGCAGCATTTCCAACAAAAACAAAAAAAGATGCTAAAGTTTTCAAACTTAGGAAATTTAAAGAATTTAAAGATATTCTAAGTATAAAAACTTGCATTATTGGTGGTATAAATGCTTCAAATTTAGAGCAGATTTTGGCTTTAAGACCTGATTACATAGCTTTAGTAAGTGCAGTTTATACACCAAATTCCATAAGTGAAAATTTAAGAAATTTACAAAAAATTATAAGGGATTTTTATGGGCATTATTGAAGCGATAATTCTGGGCATAGTTGAGGGGTTAACTGAGTTTTTGCCAGTTAGTTCTACTGGACATCTTATCTTAGCATCAGATGTTTTAGGGCTTGATTTAGAAGGCTCAGATCTGCTTAAATGCTTTATAGTTGCTATACAGCTTGGCTCGATTTTAGCGATTGTTTTTTTGTTTTTTGATAGACTTAGGCAGGATTTAACTCTTTGGATAAAGCTTATGGTTGGGTTTGTGCCAACAGCAGTTATTGGGCTTTTGCTGTATAAAAGTATAAAGTCTTTATTTAATCCAGAAGTGGTTGCTTATATGCTTATAATTTGGGGTATTATTTTTATTGTAGTTGAGCTAATGCGTAAAAAATACCCACCATATAAAAAAGAGGTAGCAAATATAGATGATATAAGCTTTAAGCAAGCATTTATCGTTGGACTTTCTCAGTGTTTAGCAATGGTACCTGGAACATCAAGAAGTGGCGCAACTATCATCACAGGTTTACTTAGTGGGTTAAGTAGAAAAGTCGCTGCTGAGTTTAGTTTTTTACTAGCAATACCAACAATGTTTAGTGCAACATTTTTTGATATATATAAAAATTTAGATGAATTTGCTCTAAATTTAGAGTATGTGTGGCTGTTTTTAGTAGGTGGAGTAGTTGCGTTTGTAGTAGCTATTGTTGCGGTTAAATTTTTCCTTAAATTTGTAAGTAGATTTGACTATATACCTTTTGGAATTTATAGAATAATAGTTGGATTTATCTTTTTAATCTTTATATTTTAAAATTTTAAGTAGATAAAAAAATAGGACTCAACTTAAAAGTTAAGTCCTATTTAAGAAAGGAAGTTCTAATTATTGTTTTTACATTTTGAATTATACTTCCAAGTGGTAAACACTCAGTAATCCTAGAAGTTTACAGCCTCTGTTTTTGCTGGTTTTATAAGCAAAGTTTTACCACCCACTGAGCTAGCAGGTCTGATATATATGGTATTTTGACCTACAAAATTTGCTATAACTTGATCGCCACTTCTAAAATTTTCATACGAAACTGCGTTAAATTCTTTGTCACTTATCTTAATGATATAACTATTTTCATCCACTTTTTCTATAACTGTTGCTTGACTAAATTTCTCGGTTGGTTTTTGGATATTAGTTGATGGAGTTGGGTTATTAGCACATCCTACCAAAAAAGCTCCTAAAAAAAGCGTAAAAACTAAATTTTTCATATCAATCCTTTTAAAATTTTGTCATAATTATATCACAACTACTCATCATATGGAAGTTCTAAAATTTCAATGCCTTCAATAGCGTCATTTCCTGCTATAGCCCTTATTGAAGCATGCATTGAAATAGCATTAGTTTGAGCAATTTCAATCTGTTTTTGCCTCTCTTTCCAAACTCTTTCCATAGATCTTCTTTCTCTGTCTAAATTTGCTTGTAAATTTACAAAACTAGATATTATGCTCTCAACTTGCATCTTAAATTCATTTGAAGTTAGATAGTTATAAAGCATTCCCATTTTACTTGTGGCATTTTGGCTACGCTTACTTGCAAAAGCTATATTTATCACGCTTTCTCTCATCACTTCACAAAGGCTTTTAAATTCTGCAAACGAACATACCCACACGCCATCAATTATTCCAAGTCTATCCATATCTTTTGGCATAGTTTCAGTGACCAAAATACCAGCATCCGCACCAGCTTCTATCATATCAGCTTTAAATTTAGCTATCCACTCACTACTAAAAGATTTAGTTCGCTTACTCTCATATAAAATCCTAGCACAACTTGGAAGATTTGGAGCATTTACTATTTGAAGGCAATCAGCACCTTTAAAGCCTTTTTTAACCTCTGAAATTTCATCATATATAAATTTCTCTTTTAGATAATCTTCAATACTAAGTTCCATAACTTCACCACGAAGCTGTTGTGAAGTGACATCTGAGCGGCGTTTTAACTCATCGATTTGCTTTATAAGAGACTCATTTTTTTCTATTAGTTCTCTTTGTTTTAGTTCATTTTTTGACTCTAGTTCTTTAAATCTTATCTCATTTTGTTCTAGTAAATTTGCTTTAAGACGCTCTTTTTCTTCGTTTAATCTTTTTGAAATTTCAAGTTCACTTTTAGCCTTAAATTCAGCCTCCATCTCAGAAAATTTCCGTTTAAGTGCCTCAAATTCAGCACTTTGTTTGTTAAATTCTGCGATTTTTGCTGATTTTTCATTTAGTTCTTTTGTTAAGGTCTCAAATTTAAGCAGATTTTCATCTTTAAATTTTGCTTCTAGCTCTTTTACTAAAATATCTTTTTCTTTTTTAAGAGCTTCATCGGTTGCATTTTTTAGCTTTTGACTAAAATTTAGCTCTTTTTGTTTAAGCTCATTTACAGCTTTTAGATACTCTGCTCTTTTTTCATTTAGTTTTTGGTCAAATTCTTGCTGAAATTTACGCTTGATACCTTCTGATATACTTTTGGCTATATCGATAATCTCACCACAATTTGGACATTTTATACTTTCTTTCATACATGCCTTTCTGTTTTAATCTCTTAAATTTATAAGATTTTACTTGATTAAGGTTAATGCATTAGTACGATAAATTTTGTATAATAAAATAAAATTTTAAGGCTAGGGATGTATTTTTGCTTTTTGGTTATTCATATCTTTTGTGCGATAACTTTTGTTGGATATCTATTTTTTGATGTTTGTATTTTGCCTTTTGCTAAAAAAAGCATAGATGAAAAGATTTTAGTAGATGTTAAAAAGGCCTATACAAAAGGAAGTGCGGCTGTATTTGGCACTGCTTTTTTACTGCTTTTAATTAGCGGGGTATATCTTGGAAGTCATTATATCGGCTTTGATAAGGGCTTTTTTAGTTCAAATTTTCAAACTCTTTTGTCGCTAAAAATTATAACTCTATTTTTACTGATAATTATCACTTTTATCTCAGTTTTTTATGTTAGATTTCTTAAAAAACCAGACCCATTTGGCAAGTACTCTCACTTAATCGGGCTGATTTTGTGTTTTATTATAGTTTTTCTAGCTAAAGCGATGTGGTATTTTTAAGATTTTTTACGATCTCTTTTGCTATTTGTTTTGGCGTTTTATTTTCAACATTTATAGTGATATCAGCTTTTTTAGCATATAGCAAATCACGCTGACTGTGGAGTTCTTTGGCTTTTTCTAAATTTTTAAGAAGTGGGCGTTTGGCTATTTTTTTAGTGGCATTTGGGCTAGCCTTTATGCGGTTAATAATATAATCAAAATCGCCTTTTAAATATACAATCTCTCCAAGTTTTTCTAAATTTTTAGTTTTATAAAAGCCCCCACCTGTTGAAATTATGGCATTGTTTACATTTTTTAGTAAAAATTTAGCCAAATCAGACTCCATTTTTCTAAACTCATCTTCGCCTTTGGTTTTAAAAATCTCAGAAATTTTCATATTCGCAAGGCTTTCTATCATATCATCACAATCAATAGCAAATTTGCCAGTTAGCTTATATAAAGCCCTTGCCACGGTGCCTTTACCAACTCCCATAAAGCCTATTAGAACGATATTATTCCTCTTTTTCATCACCATCCTTTTGTTTTTTCTTATCTCTTGCGACGATTACAATTGGCGTACCTTCAAGTTCAAAGCTGCTTCTAATTTTATTTATCAAATACCTTTTGTAGCTAAAGTGAAGTGACTTTGGACGATTCATTATAAGGGCTATTTTAGGAGGTTTAGTGTCAAACTGAACAGAGTAGTAAATTTTAACTAATTTACCTTTTTCGTGTGGAAGCGGGTGAGTAATAGTTGCTTCATTTATAACTTCATTTAATTGTGAAGTTTTTATTTTTTTAGTGAAATTTTCATAAACTTTTAGTATTAAAGGGTAAATTTTATGTACTCTTTTGCCATCGAGAGCTGATACGCTAATAATTGGTGCATAACTTAGGAATTTAAATTTATCTCTTATTTGTCGTGAGATTTCATCAAATTCTTTTTCACCTTTGTTTTCCCATTTATTAAGGATGATTATCATCGCTGGTTCAAATTTAGAAGCAATTCCTGCTACTTTCTCATCAAGTTCACTAAGTGGTTGTGAGCTATCAAGCACAAGCAAGGAAACATCGGTATTTTCTAGAACTTTTTGGGTGCGATTTAGTGCAAATTTTTCAATGCCTTCTATCTTTGATCTTCTTCTTATTCCAGCAGTATCTACAAACTCAAAAACTCTATTTTCATATACAAAACTTTCATTTACAGGATCAATTGTAGTGCCTTCTACGCTACTTACAACGCTTCTTTCATCTTTTACTAAAGCATTTAAAAGGCTACTTTTACCAACATTTACTCGCCCTATAATTCCTACTTTTATCGGTTCATTTTGGTTAATTTCATCATCTAAAATTTCGCCATTTTCATCAAAATTTGCTAAAAAATCATCCAAACTCTCTTCTGTGTCAGCCTTTAAACTCTCCTTTATATAAGGATAGATAAAATCTTTTATCTCATCGATGCCAGTGTTGTGACTAACTGAAATTTCAAAAACATTGCTGGCTCCAAATTCTATAAATTCATAAGCTCTTGTTTGATCTTTTTTGCTGTCTATTTTATTGATAACAAGTGCTGTTGGTTTTTGAAGTCCTAAAAGTGAGTAAAAAATTTCTCTATCTTCATCTTGAGGCATAAATTTACCATCAACCATAAAAAGTACAATATCAGCTTCTTTTGCCTCACTTAGAGTTTTATCTCTAACTTTTTTAAAAATCTCAGAACTATCATCAAGCCCACCACTATCAATAAGAACGCACTCTTTATCATAAATTTCACAAATTTCTTTATTTGTATCACGAGTTGTTCCAGCTATATCGCTAGTAATGGCTATACGCCTACCAACTAAGCGGTTAAAAAGTGAACTTTTGCCAACATTTGGGCGACCTATTAGTATAACTTTTGTCAAATTTCTATCCTTGAGTAAAATGCTAATTATACTATTTGTTACCCTAAATTTCCTTGAAATTAAGTAATTTTATACTATAATCTCGTTTAGGAGAGAAATTTTGAATATTAAAAAATTTATAAGACACAATATCGGTGCTTACTATATGACTGTAGCATCACTATTTTTTGCTATTACTGGAGCTTGTGCTAAGGCTGTAAGTGCTGGTGGGATGAGCTCGGTTGAAGTTTCGTTTTTTAGAAATGTTGTAGGTCTTGGCATAGTTGTTTTTGGAATTTACAAGTATGGCACAAATAACAAAGGCGGTCAGCCTGTAATGCTCTTTTTAAGGGGCTTTATCGGTACCATTTCAATGCTTGCATTTTTTTATAACATCGCTACTATCGGTCTTGCTGAAGCTTTTACATTTGCAAAAACAGCTCCTATGTTTTTAGCGTTTTTTGGCGTGATATTTTTTGGTGAAAAGATCGGTTTTAAAGCGTGGTTTGGTATATTTTTAGGATTTTTTGGAATTTTACTTATCATGCAGCCAAATTTGGGCTTTAAAATAAGTCACGCGATGGGATTAATAAATGGTGTTTTAGCAGCTTTTGCATACCTTAGCGTTCATGAACTTAGAAAATCATATGATACCAAAACTATCGTGCTATCTTTTATGCTATCAGGAACATTGATACCGGTATTTTGTATGGTTGTAGCTGAGTTTGTAAACACTCCAGCGTTTTTTGACTTTATGTTTGCTAAATTTATAATGCCAAGTGGAATTTCGTGGCTTTGGATAGTTTTAATGGGCGTTAGCGGTCTTGTTTTTCAAAGCTACATGACAAAAGCATATGCCGCTTCAAAACACGCTGGAACGGTTGCTGCCATAGGTTATACAGATATAATATTTTCTATGATAATAGGCTTTTTTATGGGTGATAATTTACCAAATTTATTAGCATTTTTGGGTATAATCATAGTAATTATAAGTGGCGTTATAGTTGCCACACAAAACAAAAAATAAGGAATTTTGATGAATAAAATGGTTTTAATAGCAGGACCATGCGTGATTGAAAGTAGGGATTTAATTTTTAAAGTTGCTGAAAAACTCGTTAAATTTAACGAAGATAAAAGGGTTGATTTTTATTTTAAAAGTAGTTTTGACAAGGCAAATAGAACAAGTATAAAGAGTTTTCGTGGTCCTGGACTTGAAGAAGGGCTTAAAATTTTAGATGAAGTAAAGCGTGAGTTTGGTATGAAAATTTTAACTGATATTCACGAAAGCTCTCAGGCAAAACCAGCTAGCGAAGTAGCTGATATTTTACAAATTCCAGCTTTTTTATGCCGTCAAACTGATCTCTTAGTCGCTGCTGCAAAAACAAAAGCGATAGTAAATATCAAAAAAGGGCAATTCTTAGCTCCAGATCAGATGAAACATAGCGTTAAAAAGGTGCTTGAAACTCGTGGCGTAACTAGTGAAAACAGTAAAGAAGGTGGCTACGAAATAGCAAAGAAAAACGGCGTTTGGCTTTGTGAAAGAGGTAGCACCTTTGGATATGGAAATTTAGTTGTAGATATGCGAAGTTTGCCGATAATGCGTGAGTTTGCTCCTGTTATATTTGACGCGACGCACTCTGTGCAGATGCCTGGAGGGCTTGATGGTAAAAGTGGTGGGGATGCTAAATTTGTACCATTCTTAGCAAGAGCAGCCGCAGCTGTGGGTGTGGATGGATTTTTTTATGAAACGCATATAAATCCTTGTGAAGCACTTTGTGATGGACCAAATATGTTAAATTTAAACGAACTTGAAAAGGTTGTAGAAGATACTTTTAAAATCAAAAATGCTTTAGATATATAAGTCTTACTTATTAAATTTCTGCCATTTTATTTATAAATTCCTATATAGTGGGATTTAGTTATAAAAAGAGCTATATAAATTTAAAAGCTCTCTTTAATCTAAATATGAATATTTATTTGCTATAATGAAAATTTTAATTTTGGGAGCAAAAAATGAAAATATTAGAAGGAAATTTATCACTTAATGGAAGTGAAAAAATTGCGATTATAAACTCAAGGTTTAATCATATAATAACTGATAGACTAGTCGAAGGTGCAAAAGATGCATTTTTAAGGCATGGTGGAAATGAAGAGAATTTAACTCTTATCCTTGTGCCAGGAGCATTTGAAATTCCTATGGCTTTAAAAAAAGCTTTAGAAAGTGGTAAATTCGATGCAGTTTGTTGCGTTGGGGCGGTGATAAGAGGTTCAACGCCACATTTTGATTATGTAAGTGCTGAGACAACAAAAGGCATCGCAAATGTGAGTTTAAACTACCTAAAACCTGTAACTTTTGGAGTTTTAACAACTGATACGATCGAACAAGCAATTGAAAGAGCTGGAAGCAAGGCTGGAAACAAAGGCTTTGAAGCTATGACTGGGCTAGTTGAGCTTATAAATTTGTATAAAAATTTAGGAGAGTAAATGGCTACAAGACATCAGGTAAGACAGGCAGTTGTTTCACTGCTTTATGCAAAAGAGATGGGAAATGATACAGATGAGTTTAGAGATGAGTTTTTAGAAGAGCATAAGATAAGAAATAAGCAAAGAGAATTTACAAAATCACTTTTTAAAGGCGTTGTTAATAACATAAAAAGCCTTGATGAAAGCCTTGATGCTCACCTTGATGAGTATAAAGTTAAAGAACTTGGCGTGGTTGAAAGAGCGATTTTAAGGCTAGGAGCGTATGAAATTTTACACACCCAGATTGATACTCCTATTGTTATAAATGAAGGAATCGAACTTGCCAAAGAGATGGCAAGTGATACAAGCCCTAAGTTTATAAATGCTGTTTTAGACGCAGTTGGAAAAGAGAGCAAATGAAACTTTGTGTAGCCCTTGACATGGAAACTAAAAAGCAAAATTTAGACCTTGCTATGAAGCTTAAAGGTCTTGATATTTGGCTAAAAGTAGGACTTAGAAGCTATCTTAGAGATGGAGCTTGTTTTGTAAAATCTTTAAAAAATATGGGTTTTAAGGTTTTTTTAGATCTTAAAATTTATGATATTCCAAACACTATGGCTGATGCGTGTGAAGTTTGTGCAGATTTAGGCGTTGATATGATAAATTTGCACGCAAGTAGCGGTAAAAAAGCTATGGTAGCTGTGATGGAAAGGCTTTCTAGGCTTAACTCTAAACCACTTGTTTTAAGTGTTTCAGCTTTAACGAGCTTTAGCGATGATGAATTTAGTGAAATTTATGGCATGAGCATAAACTCAGCTGTAAGAAATATGGCTATTTTTACTCAAAACGCAGGGCTTGATGGCATGGTTTGTTCAGTTTTTGAAAGTGCTATGATAAAGGATGTTGCGGGTGAAAATTTTATCACTTTAACACCTGGAATTCGCCCGTTTGGTAAAAGCAGTGATGATCAAGTAAGAGTAGCAAATTTAGAGATGGCAAAGTCTCAAAAAAGTGATTTTATCGTAGTTGGAAGACCTATTTATGAGGCAAAAGACCCACTTAAAGCTACTTTTGAAATTTTAAAAGGCATTGAGTGAGAGTGATTTTAGCTCTTGCTTTGGCTTTAAATTTTATTTTCTCTAGCGAAGTAGAGGCTATTTTTGAGATAAGTTTTGGCATTTTTGGTAAGGTTGGCGAAGCAAAAACTAGACTTATAAAATACGATAACAACAGCACTTACGAGCTATTTATGGACGCTAAGGCAATTGGGGCTATAGATAAGCTAAGTGGACAAAGGCGTGAGTATTTTTATAGCACAGGCGAAATTTATAGAGATTTTTTATTGCCACAGAAATTTGTCCATAAAGTAGAAAGAGATAAAAAGGGTAAAAGAACTCTTAAATATAAAATTTTTAACTTTAATCAAAGAAAAAAGCAAATCCACTTTACTAAATTTAAAGGAGATACTAATGCTGGAGTATCAAAAAGTGATGATGAAATTTTGTCTTATTATGCACAAAACGATCTTTTAACGCTTTTCTTTAACTTCTCAAAAATAAAGCCAAACAATCTTAATAGCTTTGCTTTAATAGCAGCTGGGGCAAACGATAAAGATGGCAGGGTTGATATTTTTATCCCAGATGGCAAACAAAAACAAAAGCTTCAAAAGTCGCTAAATACGCAGTTTCAGCCATATATAGCTTACATAAATCAAGATATTTTTTCTAGTAGCAAAGGTGAGCTTCACTTAAGCATTAATGAAAAAGGATATGCAAATAGAGCGATTTTAAAAGATGTGCTTTTGTTTGGCGATATAGTTGCAAAAATGGTGTCTGTAAAAGAAAAGCCTTAAATTTATTAATTTTAAGGCTTTTCTTAGCTTTATAAAGATATAATTACTTTTCTATTTTTAAAGGACAGATGGGTGAGTGGCTGAAACCACACCCCTGCTAAGGGTGCAAGTCTTAATCGGGCTTCGAGGGTTCAAATCCCTCTCTGTCCGCCACTAGATACCATTTTAAGGACATTTGAAGGAATTTTTTAACAAGACTTATCCGCCCCCTGCCTAGGCATTTAATATAAATCCATTTTTCTATTAAACTCTTTTAAGTTTGAATTAAGGTAATTTACATAAACATCATAAATCATCTTTGGGCTAGAATGCCCCATTAAACTAGCAAGTTTTACAGGGGTAACATATCCATTTTTTAGCATAGCGGTAGCGTAAGTGTGACGCATATTATAAGGCTTTCTATATTTGATACCTAGATTTTTAAGAATTTCAGTCCAAAAACCTAAAAATATATAACTATCCCGATAAGGCTTTTTATATTGAGTCTCTAAAAGATAAATTTGATTTTTTTGAGTAGTGAGTTTTTTTATAAGCAAGGGTTCTAAGACTTCTAAAATAGGTACTTTTCTAATACTTTTTAATGTTTTAGGTGAGCTTTCGCCAAATCTTGAACGAGTAGAATTTACACTTATGATCTTGTTTTTAATATCGACTTCATCAATTTTTAAAGATAAAATTTCACCAGTTCTAAGACCAGTATAAAACCCAATATGAACAAACAATTGAAAATTAAAATTATACTTTTTAGAATATTGTAAAATTTCACAAACTTCATCATCGATAAAAGGCTCTATTCTAGGGGTTATATGATGGGGTGTTTTAATATGAATAACTGGATTTTTAGATATAACTTCATCTTCTAGGGCAAGATTAAAAATCATATTAAGACTATTTAAATAGTGTTTTTTGCTTTTGCCTGAAACATCGTCAATAGATGATAGCCAAAGCTTTAAATTTGATGGCTTAATCTCTTTTATATCCATATCATTAAAAACATTAAGGCGATTTTTAACAATACCTTTATTTTTTTCATAGGTTGAATTTTTCCAATCTTTACGACCTAGTTTTAAGTATAAATTTGAATAATAAGAAAAATCCATTTTAAAAATCCAACTCCATAATCATTTTTTCTTGTTGAAAATATTCTTTTAAATTTTCCATATTTTCATCTGTGATCTTATGTCTTTCATCTATACCAACCAAACGACCAAAACCACGATATAAAAGATAGTTTTCTAAAATAGCAAGTTGGACAACGGATTTATCTCCATGATATACTTGAGTATAATATTCAAAAAGTTCTAAATCACTCATTTCACTATAAGTTTTTTGCGTCCAAGAAACTAAAAAATTAGATTTAACTTCTTCATCTGTTTTTATAGATGATTTTATAATAGGAACAAGTGATTTTACTTTAGCCTGTTCGCCATTGATTCCTACTTTCTTATCAGGAAAAACAACCTTGACATTTTCATTGCGTTTATAAGCTACATAATGAATAGTTTCATAAAAACCATTTACACTAACGACGATAGCATCTATTTTGTAATCATTCCATAGCATTTTTTCACAATTTGACATTTTAAAAGGATCTGCTATTAAATCACAACTTATATAGCCATCATTGTATAAATTTGTCATTTCTTCAAGGTCTTGAAAAAATTCTCTTCCTTTTATTTTTCTATAAAGGTACATGGGAATAACTGTTCTACTCGTTGAAAAACGCCTTATTTCATAATAAATATACCAATATGTTATATCGCTTAACTCTCCACTTATTCCATTTTTAAAAGTCTTTAAAACATATTTTAATAAATAAGCAACAACTCCGCCAATATCTCCGTTAAACTCTGTTTTTATATCTGTTTTTGTTTTAAAATATTTTTTAGCAATTTTTAAAAATCTTTCTTTAAATTTACTAGGGATAAATAAAACAATATGAGCGTGTGTACTTCCATCTAAAAAAGGCTCATAAGTTCTTAAATAAATCATTCTTTCATTGAATTCTTTTTTTATATCTTTAAAAATTTGTTGTTGTAAAAATTTACGCCAAACATCGCTTAAATAATCTCTACTTTCTTTTATAAAATTAGCACTTCCGCAAAATTTAGGATTATCAACAAGCTTATAAGTATTTTTAGATTTTAGTTTTATTTGTTTAAGTGGCTTTAGATAACTAGGTGGAGTAAGAGTCATAAATACAGGAGTATCAAAACCTTTTTTACTAGCAATATCACGCATTGTTTTTATTCTGTTATATAGTTCAGCGTGATATTTCTTAGGTTGAATATTTGCACCCATAGAAACATCAAATAAACTTACTTCTTTTATACCGTCAATTTCAATAAAACTGTTTTTTAAATAATTAATACTTTCTTCTAATCTTTGATCTACAATCTTTTTAATTTCTGATGTTATTGTATATGGAAAATTAAAATTTTTATACTTAGAGTTAAAAAGATAAATTTTACCTTCTTTTTTATATGCATTCATTTTATATCGCCTCTATTGTTATAGTTAAAACATTTGCCGTTTCTTTTGTAAACTCAAAGCTAAAAAGATATTTTAAAAGCCAAATATCTTTTAATACAGGAACACCACTTCTGTACTTAAATTTATTCTCTTGATTAATACCACTAAGAACTAAAACATCACCTTTATTAAGTGTATAATTGCTTTTTAGCTCTTTTTTCTTTGTGGTTGGAGTTAGGGAGTTTTGATCTACTAGGCTATCAAATACTAAATTTAAATCAAAATCTATATAATCGTCAAAGATAATAGGCTTAATTGTAAGCTTTAAGCCTACATCTCTATACTCGTAAGAGTTTTGAGAGCTTGTACCTGATTGTGTATATTGTGAATTGGTAACCAAATAAGGAATATTTTCAACAACACTAAAATAAACGCTAGTATTTGATTTAGCTGTTAAAAATGGAGAGCTTTTTATTTTGCTTATGTTATTTGTGTCTAAGAAATTTAACACTCCATAGAATTTATCTTTTTTAGATCTGATGACATTTGTAGATAAATTATAAGGAGCTGATATCAAATTTACAAAAAAACCTAAATCACCTTTATCAACAATACTTAGTAAACTATTAAGTTCAGTACCTAAATTTCTAGCATTATTTAAATCAGTTTCAAGAATGGTAACTTTAAAAGTTACTTGATCTAGCTTTTTATCGTCAAAACTATTTATTGCTTCTAAGACCTGAGAATATAAGTCATCATCTGCTAAAAATGATACAGCGTTATCCTTTGCAATATAAGTACAATTTTTATCTACATTTTCTAAAATTTGACTAACTTCTAAATAAGAGTTATTTTTTAATTTTACATATCTAATTTTTTCTTTTGTGATCTCATTTTCTAAATAAGATCTAAAACCAACAGAATTACCACCATTTATATAATCTTCAAAATCTATATAATCTTTTTCTTCTTTTGCTTGATAAGGACTATATACAAAGTAAAAACCTTTTTTAGAAGTTAAGAGCTTTAAGCCTTTAAGCTCTAGCATTTTTCTAAACACTTCTAAACTTGGAGTGGGTTCATTTTCATTAGTATAAAAATAAAAACTATTTAGTTCAATATCGCCACTAATTAAAATACGTGTATTGTTATGAGTAGCAACAGCGTCAGCAAAATTATAAAGATTAATTTCGTGCTGTTTAGCAAGACTAAAAGTCAACAAAGCTAGAATTAAAACTATTTTTTTCATCGGATACTCCTTGTAAATTTGTTTTTAGAAAATCAAAAACTGGATTTTCAAAAACATAGATATAAATTTGCATATCTTTAAAGCTTGATACTTCTTTTGCATAAACAGGATTAGAATCAATAACTATATTGCTTACAATGTCATAAGGTAAAAATTCCTTTTCACCTTTTAAGTTGCAATACCCTTTTATGCAATAGAATTGATATGTAAATTTATATCTATTTTTATATGGCTGATCTGTAATATTTACAGAGTTTAAAAATTCATTATTTGAAATTTCTGTTTTTTCATCTATTTTTATAGCATTATCTTTAGGAGCATCTTTTAGAATTATGTTACTTATGAAAAATTTAAATGCTATGAATAAAACAATAAAAATTAAAATACCAATAAGGATAAAACGCCTAATAAATGATTTTTGTGAAGTTTTATCGCCGCTATGATATAGGGCAAATACTTCAGGAAGTATAGGTATATGGATACCTTTTCTATTGACTAAATCTTTATCAAAAAGCTTATAGGATGAAAATTGCTGATACCTAAATTTATTTTTAAAAAGCCTTAGTTGAGCTGGAATTGCTTTATAAAAATACTCTGCTATTGATTTATATCCAGTTGCTATTAAACTAAAATCTTGTGTTATTAAAATTATGTCTTGATAAAGATGTCTATGGTATGTTAACCACCATTTAAGGACTTCATCTTCCTTATCGTTTAAGAAATTGTGTGCTTCATCAAGGACGATTAAAACCTGATATAAATCTAATTCTTTGGCTTTTTCTATAAGTAGGGCGTCATCTTTTCCGTCAGTACTTTTATAAACTTCATAAAGCTGATTTAATTTAAAATTAAAATCTGTATTATCAAAGGGTATAAAGTTGTCTTTTAACTCAAATTTAAACTGATTTATGTTCGTGTATAAAAACTCATATTTGCTTTTTTTGGCTTCTTGTTTTTTAAAATTTAAAAAACCTTTTTTCTTTGGAGATTCTAAAAATTCTTTATAAATTTGATAAACTGCAAAGTAGCTTTTACCACTTCCTGGAATGCCTGTTATATATGAAATAGCCATTTTAAATAGTTGTAATCACTAAAGATAATATTGATTTTCTAAAAGACAATAAAGCTTTTGTACCAACAAAATAAGCAAAAGATATAAAAACACTAGAAACAACAAGCTTAAAGATATTTAATGAATCATTTAAAGCTTGAAAAAATAAAGAAGCTCCTAACATATCCCTTACCATATTTGCAATTTCTGAATTTGTATTTTTAAAAGTTAAATAATCCAAAAACTGATCTATAAAACCGTAAACATCAAGTAAAATTTTTATAATTGCACCATAATATAAAACAAGAAATACAAACAAAATACCATTTATAAAAATGATAGCCATAAAAGAAGGAAGCTTTAAAAGAAACCAAACAATTTTATCTTTAAAAAACTTTATAATAAAAGCAACCGCTGTACCAATTCCTGATATGATTGCAGGTAATGCACCAACTAAAGGTAAAGCCATTTTATATCTCCTTAAAACAATTTAAATAATGCAAAAATAGTAAATCTTAAAAATGTATAAAAAAATATGATAAAAAAAACTATATAAGTTACACTGTTAATTTTACATATAAATTCACACGGATCTATCTCAACACTGATAGTTTTAAAACCTAAATTTAAGGGCTTAGAATAAAGGCAAGAGCAAGTTTTATAGCTGTTTATACTTCCACCAAGTGGCTTTTTAAGTTTATCTACTGCATTATCAATACTTCTTTTAATATCAACAACTTGTTCTTTTACTTCTTTAATTGTTTTTTCTAAACCCTCTTTTATAGTGTCGTAAGCTTCTTTGATTTTTTTTAAAAGTCCTTTAGATTCTTCTATATCTGATTTTAAATCACCCTTATCAAAATCTTTATAATCATCACTATCTAATAAATCATCTAACCTATCTTTTATCTTTTCTATATTCTCACTCTCTTTTTCTAAAAGCTCATTAGTTTTATTAATAGAATTAACAATGTCACTATCATCAAAGTTATTAGAAGAACCACCACCATTACCACCAGAATGATTTGTACCTGAATCACCATCATCAGGACTATCGCTATCACCTTTATTATTTCCATCACCTGGAACAGGTGGATTATTAGGATCAGATGGCTTATCTGGATTATCTGGGTTTGGTTTAGGCTTTGGTTTAGGATTTATATCGATTGTGCCATCATCAGGTTTAGGCTCAGCTGGATTATCATTGATATCTTCATCAGGTTTTTTAGATGGATCAGATGGCTCATCTGGATTATCTGGTTTATCAGGCTTATCATTATCTTTAGGTGGTTCTTCTGTTTTATTATCATCAGATGGTGGAATTGTAGGCTTACAATTAGGTGCAGGAATTGAATTTATACTGTTATATGTTTCAGGAATATCATCAGTACACATTATAGGTTTAAAATATGCCCAAACCTTACCATTTTCATCAGCTTTATATGCTATAGGTGTGCTTTGTTTATAGACATTATCAATGCTACAACTAAAGGAGTTTTGACAGTTATTTATAGCTTGTTCTAAGTGCGGCGAACAAGGATTATCATTTCCAAATTTACACACACAATCAGCTAAATCTTGAAATGTATAATTACCGCTTTGTATCTTATCAACATTACATTTAGGTTCACATTTATTTGTTTTTGGATTGAATACTTCACCATTTTTAGGACAAGTGACTTTTTTAAATATTTGATATTTATAACTAGAAATATTTAATGTTAATCTTTGCTTATCGTATTGAGAATTTTCATAATGAACACCACAACGATATTTATATGAAGAATAAGGACCTGGCGCAAATATACAAGTAATAGGAGTGGAGCAGGATTTTGAATATAGATAAATAGTATCGCCATTATCTAAAATTTTATAACCTTCATTAGGACCATCTTCATTATAAATATCGGTAGAACTTTGTGATGCTAACTTTTTATAGACATTACCATTTAATGAGTAATAATCATCTCCAATAGATGTTAATGCGATACTACCAGCTGAAAAATCTATTTTTATATCATTATTAGTTGCAATATTTTTTTTACGAACTTCACAAATATTAGCATAAGTTAAAGTTGTAAGAGATAATAAGATTATTAAGAATTTGAGTAGGGTTTTCATTAAAATAAATTCCTTAGGATACTAAAAAACATTTTTACCACTTCCTAATAAAAAGTATTAAAACTAAAAATAAAGGAAGTATCCCAACATTGAAATAAAAAAATAAAGAGAAAAAATAATCAAAGCTTTTAACACCAGTTAAATTTAAAACTGAAAAATCCATTTTTTATCTCCTTATTATTTTATTTGACTTATAAAAAGCATAAGTGTAAAAGTAAGAATGAAACCGCAAAGAATTCCGCTTATAGACATCATTTCGTTATATTTTGAAGCGGTTAAGCCTATTGTTTGTAAAATCTGTATAGAGTTCATTTTTAAACTACCTTTGGAATAGATCTATAACGCTATTTATTATTTTTATGCCAAACAAAGCAACAATAATAATGCCTATGTAGCTATTTGTGAATAATATAAGCTTTGCTAGATCTATTCCCATAATGGTGCCTATTATCTACTAAATAAGAAAATAACTCTTTTTACTGCCCAAAATGCACCTAGAGCCGTAAGGATAATACCTACAGCAGCCATATACGGAGCTATGTCAATTTTTCCAGTCATTACACCAGTTGAAGGATCTACTGTTATATCAGCAAGTGCACTAGTTGCACCTACTAAACCAGCAGTAGCAATTAAACCGACTTTAGCTTTACCTGATTTGAAAAAATCTGTTAATTTTTTCATATCATACTCCTTTGTTGAATTTGAGTTTAAAATAAACTCTATCAAGCCCACTTTTTATAGTAGGCTTTGTAGAATTTATATATTTCTTAGATCTATTATGTATCTGACTTCTCCATTTGTTCTATTTGTGTAAACTATGGCAAAGCTGTTTATTTTCCTTACTTTTGTTGTATAACCATCCATAGCGTTTAATAAAACACTTAAATTATCAGTATCAATTAATAAAGGTTTTCTAACTGATCCGCTTTTATAAATTACTTCTTTCATTTCGTAGCCTTTGGTTTTTCAAAATCACTTATAAAAGCATTTAAATCAAAGCTTTCATCAATATTTACCTGTGAACTATTTTTAACAAGATTTCTTATATTGTTTTTAAAGTCAAATACTGGCATTTCTTCACCAACTGGGAGAGTGATGAATTTTTTACCTACAAAGTTGTCATTAAAGAATTTTTTTAATTTATCAACATTGATTTTTAGAGTGGTTAGATATTCCATTGAAAATTTTACATATAAGGTTTTTAAAGTTGCATTATCTTGATTTATTTCGCCATCTTCATTTATGCTTTGATATGAAGTTTTATAACTTGCTACAAGCTGAAACCAGAAGCTTTTTTTACCTTCTTCATCTATTGAATAACTTGAATTTGCTTGAATTGGTAGAAATGATATGTATGAAAATCTTTTATATTGATTTTCAAAACTAAAAGCTAGATTGTTGTTTTTTTCAATATAACTTAAAACTATATTTGACATTAGGACACTCCTTAAATTTTATTTTTGGATATTTTTAGATTTTGATTAGAGTAGGGCGGAGTATCCTAACCACCCCACTAAATAGTTTTTTGACTTATTTAGGTCAATACCTGTTAAGGTATGCATATCTTAACGCCGACTTATACCCTAAACATCTTTATTTTGTTGCGGTGCGGTAGTTAAGCGATAAATTTGCTTAAATTTGTTAAAATTGAGTTGATAAATAAACAAAATTTAAGCGGTTAATTAGTAAATGTGTAATTATTATACATTTACTAAAAAGAATAATAACAATTAATAGCTTAAAAAATGTTTAATATTTAAACGAAAAAGAATAAATTTAATGAAAAGTGTAAAAATGACTAGACAAGAATTAGCAGAATTATTAAACATTAGCAGAGGCACACTTAATAACTGGGAAAAGGAAAAACCAGAACTTATTAGGCTAATTAATCAAGGACTTGCATTAGATGAACAAATAGAAGAAACTAAAAAGTATCTTGAAAAGTTAGAAAACATTAAACAAAGAGCATTAACTTCTAAAAAAATAAATTTGTAAAGGTATCCAAATGAAAAAAGTATCCATAATTTTATTATTAGCTATTGTATTAAACGCACAAGATTACTCTCTAGATGTTGGTAAAGCTCTATCTGATGGAATGAAGCAAGGAATTAAAGGGCTAGGTAAAGCAATAATGGACAAAACAGAAAGAAATAAAGATACAGATCAAATAAAAGATAATTTTCAAGAAAAATATAATAAATTTGATAATTTAAAAATCGAAGGAGAATGGACTTTAAAAATGGATAAAGTTGTAACAAGCTTTTTAAATTCAGCGGGGAATAAATGGGATATAAAATTAAAAGATGATAATTCTGTTTATTTAGGAAATAGATTAGATAATAGAAAATGGAGTTTTAAAAATGATATTTTAGAGTTTAAAACAGAAGGATTTCAGCCTTTTAACTTTAAAGAAAAAATTAAATTTATAAAGTATGTGGGGAATTTTTGCTATAAAGTTTTATATAATGATAATAAAGCTTCTATGTGTAAAACAAAAGGCAAAATATTAAAAGATGGAAGCAAGGCTATAAAAATAGAAATACATTAGATTTTTTTAACCAACATTAGTATATAAAGACACAAGAGCGGTGCTTTAGTTCGTGCGTTCGCAAGCTCACGCACTCACAACACGCACCGCACCGCAGCCTTGAAATTTAAGTATAAATTTTAGAAATTTTTAAAATATTAGTTTAAATTTTGATTTGATTTTTAAGCTTAATTTTATTTTTGGGTGGGGTTTGGTTCTTTCTTTGGGCGTTCCCCTTCGCTTCGCTTGGGTCGGGCTTTTCGCTCATATCTTTTTGCAAGCAAAAAGGATAACCGCTACAATCCCTAACGCGGGGGTAATTGTAGTTTTAAATTTGCCCTATGATGTGACTTTGAAAATTTTAAAAGTCTAAAACATTTTTAAAAGTAAACTTTTAAAAATGCTTCAGAAACTACCTTTTAAAATTTTCAGTTTTTTTTCGCTTGTTTTGCTTAAATTTTATCCAACGGCTCGCATTTGTCAAGGGTCAAGATGAACGGCGACTTTTTATATTTTAGATTTTGTAAAGTCGCCGCCCTTGACAAATGCTCCCCTTATGGAAAAATCCGCAGCTGCAACAAACAAAAAAGAACACTCGCCACACATAGGGCTTTTAAGGATAGTTAAAGAGTTCAAATCCCTCTCTGTCCGCCACGAGATACCATTTTATGGGTATTTGAAGGCATTTTTTAACAAGACTTTTCCGCCCCCTGCCTAGGCGTTTAATATAAATCCATTTTTCTATTAAAATCTTTTAAGTTAGAATTAAGATAATTTACATAAACATCATAAATCATTTTAGTGGTTGAATGCCCTAAAAGCTTAGCAAGCTCAATAAAGGTAGTTAAATTTTGATAAAGCATATTAGTTGCGTAAGTATGAGGCATATTATAAAGCCTACGATATTTTAAATTCTTGCAGCGTGAGTGGCTATTTAAATTTTAAAGTTTTTTGGTATATTTTAAAGGGTATTTAGGTAATTTAAAAGCTAAAAATAATAAAATGAAAAACTCAATGTAAATATGAAAGCATTTTAGCAAAAAGGCAAATCAATACACTCTTATGTGAAATAGGTTTTATAAAAAGCTGTAATATAAAATTTATATAGAATTTTGGGGATTAGAAGAAAATCAAAAATATGCTAAGAGAAAGGCTGAAAAAATTGAAATTTACAAAAGAGAGAATTTTAAATTAATAGAAATTGACAACAACACAATAAATAACATAGATGACATCTTACCAAAAGAGCTTTTAAAATTTGGGGTTAGATTTTAAATTTTGTTTGATTAATAGAACTTCTTTAGTCAATAACCACACTCCTGTTTATAGCAATCACTATTTAAAATACTTTTAAATTCTCATCTACCTTTTAAATCGAAAATTTATATCCAAATTTAAGCCAAAGCTCATCTGTATCTATATCTGTTTTTGACCCACTTATCATATTTGTTCTTTCTTCTTCAAGACTTACATATATTAAGCTCGCACTAAGTCCTTTTAAGAATGGCAAGTTGTAATTAAGAGCTAAAGAGTATCCATCAAATTCTCTTTTTAAATTTGGTGCTAATGTTCCAGCTCTTTTATTTACTGGGTCGTGATTTGTAAATGAGTACTGGGCTATAGCTTTTAAGCCCTTGGCTCCTAGATTTGAGAAATTATATGCTAAGCCAAATTTATACGAATCCATTCCAGCAAGAGCTGTATACATAAATGGCCCTCTAATTGGCAAAGATGTATAGCTATTAGAGCCTAGCCCAGCACCCATTATAACGCTATCATTGCTGCTCACTGTTGTAGCTGCGGCATAGATATCAAAGCCATTTAAATCATAAACTCCAGCCATTGCTCCAAGCATCCAACCGTCATAATTTAGATCTTTTATTGCTCCACTTGTCTTGCTTCCTCTAAAATTTAGGTCAAATTTGAGTTTTGCATCTTTTAAAGGAATAGCGTAGCTAGCCTCTGTGTAGTACATATTTATGTCGCCATGTTTGGTAGGTACTCTAGGAATTTCAAGCTCTACGCCGTTTAAAAACGCATATTGAACCGATAGAGTTAGATTTTGTATACTTTTATTTTCTAAACCTGCCCAGATAAGCCCACTAAATTTATGTGAAAAATCAGTGGCTCCGCCTATTGTGATTCTTCTTTTAAATTTTGGCTCGCTTCCCATCTCTTCGTTCATTGTTGCACTCGTTCTACCGCTAAATCTATCAGCATATCCAGCATAAAGTGTGGTTGTATTAAAGTATTTGCTATTTATAGTTACGCCGCTAAATGATTCTTTAAAAATTCTTGATCCATTTACACCAACAAGCGGTGTGTTTATGTACTGATTTCCTATTTTTATATCAGTTTTTGAAAAGTTATACCCAAGGTACAGTTCTGAAGGAACAAATCCTTTTGTGTTTTGTTCTCTGTGATACATCGCTTTTGAATCTTCATTTCCAATCGGCGCAAAGGCTATCTGACCAGTCGTTCCAAGATAAAAGCCGTAAAATTTATCTGTTTTATAGCCAAGTTCAATGGCAAAATTTGTAATGTTTTCGTTTTTATAAGGGCTTGAATCATCGCTCTTATCCCAGTACCAAGCTTTTATTTCGCCACTAAATTTGCCATTTGTAAATGCATCAGCTAAGTTATCTGCAGCATTTGCACTAAGCATTAAAGCTAAAATAAGACTAAATTTTCTCATAATATATCCTTTTGGGAATTCAGTCTTTAATTATGCTATTAATATTATTAAATTTAACTTAATATTGTAGAATTTATAACTATCCACCAAATTCTTTTTGATAATGCTCGTAAAAACGCCTATAATATGGATTTGATCCACGATTTCTCATGCCATAGTTGTAACACTCTATTGTGTTTTGAAGGTTTTTATTTTTTGCATTAAAGCACTTTCTTAGCACTCCAACGCATTTTGTTAGATTATAAGTTGGATTAAAAATTCTATCTATTTCGTGATTTTCAAAATTTACGCTGTTTAGCTGCCCAAGCCCAGCATCCACGCTAAAACCGCTTTTTATAAGCTGTCTTAGAACAGCTATAGCATAACGCTCATCTTTTGGCGACATTGAGACAACCCAGCGATTTTTGTTTAGACTATAAGGGCTAATTTTTATATGTATATTTTTATTTTCTAATTTTTTGTAGTATTTTGCATTTTCTTCATTTGTTAAAAAAGACATAGAATAAGGGTTGAAATTACTCTCAATCTTAACTATAGTGTATAAAATTCTAGGAGATACGCCATTATTTGTGGCTACATCTCTTATGGCGTTTAATATATCTTTGTGACTATACCCAAAAATACAGACCACACTCATAAGCAAAATAGCCAAAATTCTCATAAAATTCCTCAAAATTTTTGGGTGATTATAGCTTAAATTCAACTTTTTTGTGAATTTAGTTCAAGCTTAGTAAATTTAAGCTAATTTTAATCTTTGTAATTGTATAATTTCATTTCGTTTTTGAAAAGGTCGCTTAGCTCAGTTGGTAGAGCGCCACCCTTACAAGGTGGATGTCATAAGTTCGAGTCTTATAGCGACCACCACTTACTTCTTTATGTAAGATTTATTTAGGTGCAGCGGTAGTTCAGATGGTTAGAATGCCGCCCTGTCACGGCGGAGGTCGCGGGTTCGAGCCCCGTCCGCTGCGCCATTTTTAATAAGGTGTCTTGCTAGCTCAGTCGGTAGAGCATCTCCCTTTTAAGGAGGGGGCCGTTGGTTCGAATCCAACGCAGGACACCATTAAAAGAATCTTTAAACTCACACATATTTACCTAAAATCCATAAATAATGAACCTTAAAACAATTTTTTATATTTTTAGCTAAATAAATATATTTGACCCTTTTATGAAAAAAGCATACACAGTTTTAGATTTAGCTTTTAAAATTTAATAAATCCATTTTTTTAAGCTATTTACAGCATTTACTTTAAAATATAAAATTATAAAAGCTACTACAAGTACTAAAACATAGAGCTAAATTTCAAAAATTTAAGTTTTATATGGGTTAAAAATGGTATAATACTCAGATTTAAAGACCCTTTCGTCTAGTTGGCCCAGGACGCTACATTCTCTGTGTAGAAACGGCGGTTCAAATCCTCCAAGGGTCGCCAATATTTACTACTTGTAGTAAGTAAGATTTACTCAAAAGGCACTAAATTTAGCACCTTTTAAAATTTCTCTTCAACCGTAAAAGTAAATGGAACCCCTTTTATAACACCTTTTGAAAAGAGCTTTTTAGCATCATCAAGCACTAAATCACGCTCTTCCTCGGTTACTGCGTTATCATCAACAGTTGCATTTTTATCGTAGTATTTTGAGATAAGTTTTATCATTGCTTTTTGATCACTTGAGTTAATATCTTTTGACTCATTAAGCATTAAAGCAGATTTCGTATATGCACTTTTGCCATGAACTGGGGCAAATATTATCTTAACATTTGCATTTCTTAGCCATTTTACCATTTTATCCATCTCATCTCTACAGTATGGGCATTCTGGATCAGTTACCATATAAGTCGTAAATTTATTATCTGGATTAAATGACTGGATGCTTATAAATCTACTTTTTGGTATTGTTTTAATGATTTCATGGACGACTTTTTCCTGTTCGGCTTTTGTGTTGGCTTTTGCTATTTTCATTCTTTCATCTATTAATTTTTTATCATCAGCATTGTTTAAAACATAAAAATCAGACAGAGCCATAAAGCCTTTTCCATTGCTAGTTGCAAGTGCTGAGATGACATTACCATCTATTTTTGCTATGACGAAATTTAAATTTTCTACACCTTGCAATCTATCAAGAGTTATAATTTCAACTTTTTCAACATTTTCAAAGTTATCCTTTATGGATTGCTCAAAATTTGTGCTGAAATTTTCAGAACCAAAAAGCATCAAAGCCAAACCAAATGATAGTAGAACTTTTTTCATTTCACATCCTTTCAAGTTTTTATAATTATAACAGTTTTTAAGCTTAAAGACTACTAAATTTGAGCTAAATTTCGCTATAATGTTAATTTATTAAATTTCAAGGAGAATTTATGGCTTACTCAATGGGTGATTTAAAAAAAGGCTTAAAAATAGAAATAGAAGGAATTCCATATAAAATAGTTGAATACCAACATGTAAAACCAGGCAAAGGTCCAGCTTTTGTTAGGGTTAAAATCAAATCTTTTATGGATGGTAAAGTTTTAGAAAAAACTTTTCACGCAGGCGATAAGTGTGATGAGCCACGCTTAGAAGAGCGTCAAATGCAGTATCTTTACGATGATGGTGAGTATTGTCAGTTTATGGATACTGAAAATTATGAGCAAGTTGCGATATCTGATGAGGATGTTGGGGATACTAAAAAATGGATGCTTGATGGCATGATGGTTGATGTGCTATTTCACAACGGTACACCAATAGGTCTTGAAGTTCCACAAGTTGTTGAACTAAAAATCGTCGAAACAGCTCCAAATTTCCGTGGTGATACACAAGGAAGTAACAAAAAGCCAGCTACACTTGAAACTGGAGCTGTTGTTCAAATACCTTTTCATGTGCTTGAAGGAGAAGTTATAAGAGTTGATACAGTTCGCGGTGAATACATAGAAAGAGCAAATAAATAGTTTAAATTACATAACTAAAAATCTAAATAAGCTAGGTTAAATTTGACCTAGCTTTGCTACTTTTAGTTTTTGATTAGCTTTAAAATTTCACCATCTTCTGGAAATCTTGGTCTAGGTAGATCGTTTTTTGAAAAAATCACTTTGCCATCAACTTCAACTATAAAATCCCCGCCACTTCCTTTCTCAAGCTCAAACTCAGCATTTTTAAAGTTATTTTCTATCTCTTCTTTCACACGGAAAGCTTTTGGTCTGTAGCTTCAAGCAGTGCAGTAAGTAATTTTTACTTGCATCTTAAGTCCTTTTTTTGAGATCATGAAATGATATCAAAATGTTATAAATTTTGCTATAATAAACGAAAAATAAAGGAGATATTATGAAAAAAGTTGCTGTAATGTTTGCTGATGGATTTGAAGAGATAGAAGCGGTTAGTGTGGTTGATATTTTAAGGCGAGCTGGTGTGGAAGTAAAAATGGTAGGTCTAAACAAAAAAAGTGTAAAAGGTGCTCACGGAATTGAGATGACAGCTCAGATGGTTTTAGATGATTTAGAGGTAAATGATTTTGATATGATAGTCTTACCTGGTGGGCTTCCAGGGGCTGAGTATTTAGCAAAAAGTGATAAGCTTTTAGAGGTTTTAAAAGAATTTGATAAAAATTCTAAATTTATAGCTGCTATATGCGCTGCTCCTTGGGCATTAGGCGAGGCTAAAGTGCTAAAAGATAGCTACACTTGCTATCCGGGCTTTAAATCAAAAGTTAATCACGAAGGCTATACAAATTCTACTAATGTAGTAGTTGATAAAAATATCATCACTTCAAGAGGACCTGCAACCGCGATGGAATTTGCTCTAAATTTAGTAAAAGTTCTATATGGCGAGTCAAAATTTAAAGAGATAAAAGAGGGGCTTTTGTTTTAAATGAGCTATTTAAACCTTCTAAATTTAGAAAAAAAGCGTAAATTTATACTGAAATTTTTAATTATTTACACTGCAGTTTTTACTATTTTTTTCATGTTTATTATAGGTTTTATATGGGATAAATTCTCAAATAGCTATCTTTATGAGTATAATGAGCTTAAGATTTTAATTGTGCTTATTATCGCTATATCTTTAAGGGGCTTTTATAAATTCTCAGTTGCATACTTTGATGAGCATTTTAGGGAGTTTAAAAGCGAGTATAAAGACGCTGTTTTAGAGCCCCTTTTTAAGAGATTAAATTTCAAATACTCTAAATTTGGGCATGTTCACGCACTTGACATTATGCATAGTGGGCTTTTGGATGGTTTTGACACTCAAGATGGCAATGACTTTGTAAGAGGAAGTGTTGGGGATGTGAGATTTAGCTTTAGCGATATAACTCTTAGTCGTATAAAATATAGCCTTTTTAAGGATATAATGCTTGGATATCTATTTTCAAGAACAAAAAAACCTAAATTTATGGGACTTTTTTATACAGCTGATTTTAATAAAAGCATAAAAACTCCTATAAAAATAACTTCAAAACCAAAGCTTTTTAGGACTAAAATTTTAATGGATAACTATGATTTTAACGAGCTTTTCAATGTGTATTGTAGCGATATGGTATTTGCAAACTACATCTTAACGCCTGTTTTTATGGAAAGGCTCTTAACGCTTGAGAAATTTGCAAAAGGTGGCATTAAGATTAGTTTTGATAGAAATAAAATTTTTATAGTTTTAAACAAAGGAAAAGATAGCTTTGAGCCAAATCTTTTGAAAAGTGTAAAAAATAGAGATAATTTTGTAGCCATAAGGCATGAAATTTTTGCAGTTTTATCTATCATAAAAAATCTTAACTTAAATGAAAAAATTTGGTAATACATACATATCTAAAATCAAATCACTTTAAAGATATTTACAAATTTCACATATAATACAGTAAAAATATAAGATAAAAGAGTCAATAATGAGCGAATTTACACACTTACATTTACATACTGAGTACTCTCTTTTAGACGGTGCAAATAAGATAAAAGAGCTTGCAAGTATCCTAAAAGAACGCGGCACAAAATCAGTTGCCATAACAGATCATGGAAATATGTTTGGAGCGATTGATTTTTATAAAACCATGACAAAAAATGGCATAAAGCCACTTATAGGAATGGAAGCTTATATCCATAATAACGATGATCTTAGCGATAAAAGTAGCAAAGCAAGATATCACTTAATACTTATTGCCAAAAACGAAACAGGCTATAAAAATCTTATGTATTTAAGTTCTATGGCGTATTTAGAGGGTTTTTATTATAACCCAAGAATAAATAAAAAACTTCTTAGAGAACACAGTGAAGGGCTTATTTGCTCATCAGCTTGCCTTCAAGGAGAGGTTAATTTCCATTTAAATTTAAGCAAAAGAAATATAGAAAGAGGCGCAAAAGGCTATAAAAGGGCAAAAGAAGTCGCTCTTGAGTATAAAGATATTTTTGGTGATGATTTCTATCTTGAGATAATGCGTCATGGAATTGCTGATCAGTTTAGTATAGATAAGCAAATTTTACAAATTTCAAAAGAAACAGGCATTAAAGTTATAGCAAGCAACGATGCTCACTATCCATACAAAGATAGAGCTGAGGCTCATGAGGTTTTTATGTGTATTGCTATGGCTAAAAACCTTGATGATCCTAATCGCTTAAAGCACTCAATGAAAGAGCTTTATGTAAAAACAGATGAAGAGATGAGACGAATTTTTGCCGATGTTCCTGAAGTTATAGAAAATACAGCTGAAATTGTAGATAAATGTAATTTAGAGTTAAAACTAGGCGATCCAACTCCACCAAATTTTAAATTTGCTAGAGAGTATGCAAAAAAATACTCTGTAAATTTACCTTGTCCTGATGATGAGTACAGTACTGAAAATGATGACTTTTTATGTAAATTTCTATCTGAATATGGCCTTGAAAAAAGACTTGAATTTATAGATGCATCAAAGCACGATGATTATAAAAAAAGACTTAATAAAGAAGTAGAAATCATAAAAAATATGGGCTTTTCAGGATACATGCTAATAGTTCATGACTTTATTGCGTGGGCAAAAGAACAAGGCATTCCAGTTGGTCCTGGAAGAGGTTCAGCAGCAGGAAGTTTAGTAGCGTACGCACTTAAAATCACTGATATTGACCCGCTTCCATACAACCTTCTTTTTGAGCGTTTTTTAAACCCAGATAGAAAGAGTATGCCTGATATCGATGTGGATTTTTGTCAGTATAGAAGAGGTGAAGTGATAGACTATGTTATTGAAAAATACGGTCATTACAATGTCGCACAAGTTGCAACTTTTGGTAAGCTTTTGGCAAAAGGCGTTATAAGAGATGTAGCAAGAGTTTGTGGTATGCCATATGCTCAAGCTGACAAAATGGCAAAACTCATACCTGATAAACTAGGCATTACTCTTGAAGCGAGGGGCATAGAAGGAGAAGATAACTATAAGCCAGGTGCCTTTGAGCTTGAACCAAAGATAGGTGAGCTTATTGAAGAAGATGCTTCTGCTAAGAGGGTTTGGGACTTTTCGCTTGATTTAGAAGGTCTTAATAGAAATGCAGGAATGCACGCAGCTGGAGTTGTGATAAGCAATGAAGAGCTTTGGAACAAAACTCCACTTTTTAGACAGACAAATAATAGTGATGGACATATCATCACGCAGTATACTAAGGACTATTTAGAAGATGTAGATCTTATAAAATTTGACTTTTTAGGACTTAAAACCTTAACAGTTGTTGATAGTGCTGTAAAGCTTGTCAAACGCAGATATAACAAAGATATCATATGGGAAAATATCAATGTAAACGAACCAGAAGTCTATAAAACTATAAGTAGTGGTCAAACTCTAGGGATTTTTCAGATAGAAAGTGGCGGTATGCAAAAACTAGCTACTGAGTTAAAGCCTGATAATTTTGAAGATATTATCGCTATGATAGCACTTTACCGTCCAGGACCAATGGATCTTATTCCTGATTTTTGTGCTAGAAAACATGGCGAGGCTAAGATAGAGTACATTATGCCTGAGATTAAGGATATCTTAGAGCCAACATATGGAGTCATTGTCTATCAAGAACAAGTTATGCAAATAGTCCAAAAAATAGGCGGCTTTAGCCTTGGTGAAGCTGATTTAGTAAGAAGGGCTATGGGTAAGAAAAAAGCCGATGAACTCAATAGAATGAAAGCTCAGTATCTAGAGGGTGCAAAAAATTTAGGCTATGATACTAAAAAAGCTGATGAGCTTTTTGAGCTAATTATGAAATTTGCAAACTATGGATTTAATAAATCTCACGCTGCAGCTTATACAATGATAACTTTTCAAACTGCATATCTTAAGACATTTTATCCAGCTGAATTTATGGCTGCTCTTCTTACAAGTGAAGAGAATAATATGGATAAAGTTTCAAAGTATATTGATGAGATAAAACGCCTTAATATAGAGATTTTAGCACCATCAATCAACTCATCTTTTAGAGAATTTAGCGTTGTGGAAAATGATGGAAAAGATGCGATTATTTATGGTATGGGAGCTATTAAAGGCGTTGGACTTGGAGCGATAGAAAACATCATAAAAGAGCGTGAAAATGGAGAATTTAAGAGCTTAAATGACTTTGTTTCAAGGATTGATAGTTTTAAGGTAAACAGACGAGTTGTAGAGTCACTTATCAAATCAGGTGCATTGGATTGCCTAAATTTAACCCGCCTTGCACTTTTTCAAAATATAGACAACATAACAGATGCTTGTAAGGATATGGCAAGGATGAAAAGTTCTTTAGAAAATTCACTATTTAGTGATTTTGAAGAAGATGTTGGAGTTGAGGTTAAATTTATTAAAAATGATAAAGAGTATAAAAACAAAGAGCTTTTAAAGCTAGAAAAAGAGTGTCTTGGAATTTACATATCAGGTCATCCGCTTGATGAGTATAGATCTCAGATACAAAGTGTTAAACACACGCTAAGTGGAGAGTTTGAAGACCTTGAAAAAGATATCACTGAGACTACTTTGGTTGGTAAGATTGAAGAGCTTGAGATTAAAATAACAAGGCGTGGATCTAAGATGGGAATTCTTACTATTTTAGATATGCATGGAACTTTTGAAATGGTGGTTTTTGATAAAAATTTAGCCGCTATTGAGAATTTAAGTAGCGAAGATAGAGAAAAACCATACGCTTTTAGAGCTAGAATAGAAAAAGATGATAATCAGTTTAAGATAAGTATGCTTGAACTTTTTAGCCTAGAAGATGCAAAAAATGCAAATTTTACCGATAAGGGTTATAATAGTAGAAAAAATAGCTTTGCAAAAAATCAACCCAAAAAGCGAATCGCCCAAGAGTTTGAATTTCTTATAAATTTAGAAGAGTTAACAAGTGCTAAGATAAATGAAATTTATGATAGAGCTTTTAGGGAAAACAACTCCACAAACACAAAACGCCTTATACTAAAGGTAGAAGCTTTTGGCAAGGTTTTTGTATATGCTACAAATTTCTATGTGAGTGATAATTTTGGCGATACTATACAAGAAATTTTAGCAGCTTAAATTTAAGGCTAAAGTATGAATGAGTTTTTAAATAGTGTTAGAAAAGATTTAGGAAAATTATTAGATGAAGTTTGTAATTTTCAGTTAAATTCTAAAAATTTCAAGGTTGAAACTAAAAGTAGTATGGTTGATTATGTAACAGATATTGATAAAAAAAGCGATGAGATGATAATAGATTTTATTAAAACTAATTATCCAACTCATCAAATTTTAACAGAAGAACACGGCATAATCGGTGAAAAAAGCCAGTGGTGCTGGGTAGTTGATCCAATAGATGGAACTACAAATTTCATACACTCTTATCCATTACACTGTATAAGCGTAGGACTTAAATTTGAAAATGAAACTGTTTTAGGTATGGTAGCACTTCCTGTTTTAAACACCAAATTTCACGCTATAAAGGGTGGTGGAGCTTTTAAGGATAGTGATAAAATTTATGTCTCAAAGCAAAATATTTTAGAAAAATCACTCATCTCAACTGGTTTTCCATACAGTAGAGCCACTCACAATCCAAATTTGGTATATTTTAACAAGATAATAAATAAAATCGCAGGCATTAGAAGAAGCGGTAGTGCTGCGATTGATCTATGTTTTACAGCTGCTGGTTATACGGATGCTTATTTTGAGTTTGGTATAAATGAGTGGGATTACTGTGCTGGAAAACTCATACTTGAAGAAGCTGGTGGCAAATCTTACAAAAAAGAATTTAACACTAAATTTGGTAAAGATGAGATGTTTATTTTTACAAACTCATGCATTGATGATGAGTTAAAAAAAACTCTTTTTAACTCATAAAAGCCTAGCAAAATCATCTAAATCAAAAAGCTTTAAATCATCTCTTTTTAAATTTAAAAGCTCATTACTATATCCACTTTTTGAAAAAAGAAAGGTAAATTTTGGCTTTATGCCGATTTTTGCCGCTTTTAAATCTAGTAAATTTAGAGCATTTTTACACACTTTTCTATCTCTAAATTTAACCTCACCTATAATTCCACCAAGGCTATGGCTAAACATATCAACTTCAAATTCTTTTGTCCAGTAGCTGTAAAGCTCTAAATTTGGGCTATTTAGATAAATTTTAGCTAGTTTTATGCTTAAATTTTCAAAAGGAAGTGATGCGTAGTTTTCAAAGTCAGCTTTTATGATGCTTAAAACTTCATCAAATTTACCCTCTTTTAAAAGTGCTAAATTTGGCTCTACAAACCTAAACCAAAACCGCATAAAGTTACTTTTAAACTGGACTTTATCGTGGATTAAATACCTTCTTAACTCTTTGGGAAGTTTGTGGTTTTTAAACTGTGGAGTTGGCTTTTCTTCGCGACTTTTTTCTAGTCTTAGATATCTTTGGCTTAAAAGATAATCCATAGTTTTTCTAGACTCAGCCCTACTTAAAACCTTACTTGGAGCAAATTTTTTTCTATCACTTCTTGCTAATTTTATAAGTGCTAGACGAGCGTTTTTATCAAGATAGATATGGCTTGAAATTTCTTTAAATTTTCTAAGAATTTTTACTTCTATAGCGTCAAAAATAGTCTCATAGTATGGAAGAATTTCAAAACTATCAAATACAAAATAATACTCTAGTTTTTTTAAAACTATCGCTAAACTCCTAATTTTTTGGGCATTATATCATAAAAAAGATAAGTTAGCTTTAAGAATAAAATCTCAAATATAAACTTTTTTAGGTATAATCCAACAAAAACTTAGGAAAAATATATGACTTTTGAAGAGGCAAAAAACCAAATTATCTTAAAAGAAGGCGTTAAGTATTTTGATTTTACCGCATCAGGACTCGCTTTTAAGCCAATTGAAGATGAAATTTTAAGAATTTTACAAACCTACTCAAACACTCACTCAGAAGCTAGTGAACTAGCTAGGATTACAAGTGATTATTACGATAGAGCAAAAGCTGGACTAAAAAGCCTGCTAGAAGTAGATGCAAGTAAATTCTACCTTTTACCTTGTGGATACGGTGCAACTTCAGCTATAAAGAAATTTCAAGAGTTAATGGGAATTTATATACCGCCAAAAACTAGAGAAATTTTAAACATTGATAAAAAAACTCTTAAAAATTTACCACTTGTTATAGTATCGCCATTTGAACACCACTCAAATGAGATAAGCTATAGAGCCGGACTTTGTGAAGTTTTAAGGCTTCCTATGGATGAAAACGGGCTTTTTAATTACGATGCTTTAGCTAAAACTCTAAATGAGAATAAAAACCGTAAAATCATAATCTCCATAAGCGTTGCTTCAAATATCACAGGTGTTATGGTTGATTATAAAAGAGTCTATCTTATGGCAAAAGCATATAAAGCTATACTTGCTCTTGATGCAACAGCAGCAATTCCATATATGAATATCGACTCAGGCTTTTATGACGCGCTATTTGCTAGTTCTCACAAGCTTTTAGGTGGCGTTGGTGGAAGTGGAATTTTAGTTATTAAAAAATCTCTTTGTGATATGGACGAGCCTACATTTTCAGGTGGTGGTTCAGTTGAGTATGTAAGTAGAAGTGAGGTTGTATACCGGCTGGATAAGGAGCGTTTAGAAGAGAGTGGCACACCTGGAATTACTCAGTTAATTAGAGCATATCTAGCATTTAAGCTAAGAAATGATATCGGTCTTAAAGCTATAGAAGAAAAAGAGACCAAACTAAAAGAGTACTTTTTAGAAAAGATTTTAAATCTTGATGATATTAAGCTTTTTGCAAAATCCGTCCCACTTGATAAAAAGCTTGGAATATTCTCTTTTAATGTTAAAGGCTTTAATCCATACGACTTTAGTGCTTATATAAGTCAAAAGTATATGATAGAAACTAGAGCAGGGTGCTCTTGTGCTGGACCATATGCTCATGATTTAATGGGTAAAGATGACGGGCTTGATTATATAAATGGTATGAAACCAGCCTTTATAAGAGTAAGCCTACACTATACTCATGACAAAGATGATATAGACTATTTAATGAGTGCCATGAAAGCAACTATTAAAAAAAGAGCTCAGTTTAAGCATTCTCACTCAGCATGGCGTTGCTAACACTGGTAAAATTTAACTATAGTGATAAAAAAGTGATAAATTTCTTAGTTTTAGCAAACAAACGGTAACAATTTGTATACGATAGGGTAAATTTAAGACTTTTTTAAGCTAAACTTTTGAATTTTTATGTTACCATTATGCCAACACTAATTTTTAAAGGAGTTCTAAATGAAACTAGTTAAACTAAGTTTAGTTGCGGCTATGGCTGCTGGCGTTTTCGCTACTACTGCTTCTGCAGCACCACTTGATGAAATGATCAAAGATATCGATGTAAGCGGTTACGCAAGATTAAGATATACAAACGATTCTGTAAAAAAGAATAGAGATTCAGGTGATGATGGAAAAAGTACATGGAATTTTAAAGGTGAGTTAAACCTAAAAAGTAAAATTGATGATAACTTCTTTGCTGTAGTTGGTATTAGATATGATAATAGTGATGATGGTCAACACTTGAGTACTTCTTCTTACAAAGATGATGATAACTTCAAACTACATAGAGCATATTTTGGATATAACTATGGTGGTACAACTATCCAAGTTGGTAGACAAGATGTTGGTGCATTCTTTACAGCTGATATGTATGGTGACGGTATTAAGATCTTAAATTCTGATATCGAAGGCTTAACTCTTGCGGCTTTATGGATGGACTCTCTAGAAGAAGATGGTGATATTGGTTCTATAGGAGCTGATGGAGGTGTTTTAGTAGCAGATAGATTAGCTGCAAATCCAAGTTGGGTTGCACCAAATCTAGCAGAGCCATCTCTACTTGAAATAGATGCAGTTGCAGCTTTAACTGGTAAAAGAGTAACTGACCATAACCTATATGGTGTAGCAGCTATCGGTTCATATGACCCAGTAAGCTTCCAAATTTGGTATGCTGTTTTAGAAGATGTTACAGATCTATTTGCTGTAGAACTAGCTACTAACTTTGATGTTACAGCTGACTTCAATCTTGGCTTAAAAGGTCAATACGGATTTTCTGATTTTGATGGTGATCTCAAAAAAGGTAACCTAATTTCTGATGGACAAATTTGGGCAGTTGAAGCATCTACAAATGTTCAAGGTCTTGATATATCAGCTGGTTATGTTGATTTCTCAGCTGATGATGATAAGACAGTTTCACTTGTAGCATTTGAAGATAATGGTCAATACATTAAACCAGGTGAAGAGCTATTTGATTATACACTATTTAGAGGTGAGAATAGCTACTGGTTTGTAACAGCAGGATTTACTTTCCCAGATACAGGATTTAGAATCGGTGCTGATTACCTAGATGGTGAGACAACATGGTATGGAAAAGACTATGATGCACAAGAAATCGTAGCTAGACTTGAGTACGCTCACAGCAAAAAGCTAAAATTTAAAGCTTGGTACTCATGGATGGAAGAAGATGCAGTAGCTGATGGTTATGAAAAAGATAGAGTTAGATTTGAGGCTAAATACTCATTCTAATTTTTTTAACTAAAACTTTAAGGCTGGCATTTGCCAGCCTTTTTTTATGCCTAAATTTCAGTTAAAAATCAAATCAAATCTCTCAAATTTAACTTAATATGATATAATCAAACTGTTCACGAAATAGAAATATAAAAGGTTATATATGAAAAAAATTTTACTATCACTTACACTTCTTTCAGCAGTTATTGCTAATGATACTTATGTTGTTGAAGCTAAAGGTGAGTTTGAAAAAGAGTTAGCTGAGAAATACTCTAAAGAAGGTGGGACAGAAGTAAATATCAATAAAAGTGATAGTGCTAAATCCCAAACAAATAACCATAAAGAAACTAAAACTTTAAACTTTGCAAAAGAGCAAGGTGAAAAGCTATATACTAAAAACTGTCTTGAGTGCCATGGTGAAATGGGTACCAAAAGAAGCTACGCAACTGCTAAAAAACTCTCTAAAATGTCTCCTGAAGATATCTATGTTTCATTTAGGGCATATGTAAGCGATCCTAGCTACGGCAGTTCGGTAGGACAAATCACTATGACACCTGTTGCAAGCCGTATTACTGATATAGAACTTGGTTATATTATAGCTTATCTTAAAAATGATACGACTTATGCTTGGGGTTCATCAAAACCAAAACAAAATACAAATATTTCTAGAAACCCAACTTCTCAGGGAACTTATCTTAAATAAGCCTTTGGGCTTATTTAATTATAATTTTACTTTTTATAACAAAATAAAATTAGTAAAAGTATACTCATTTATACTGATTTATTATTTTTTATATCCTGTTACATTTTTGTTAATAATTTTTAAAAGTTTAACTTTAAGTCAAAAAATTATATTAATTTAATAAATAATATGTTAAAATGTGAGCCATTATTACCGTAGAAAGGATGAAAATGTCTAGTGAAAAAACAAATAGACGAGATTTTATAGGTCTTAGTTTTGGTGCAGTCGCTGCAGTTGGCGGTCTGTTTGGACTAGGGGCTATGAAAAAAACTTGGGATCCACTTCCTAGCGTTGTTGCAGCTGGTTTTACAACCGTTGACCTAAGTAAGGTCGTAGAAGGTGAGCTCTATCAGGTTGAGTGGCGAAAGAAGCCTATATTTATACTTAAAAAATCAAGTGAGATGAAAGCAGACGATAAACGAGATGTTGTAGTTGATGGTGTAAGATATACAGTTTGCATAGGTCTTTGTACTCATCTTGGCTGTATTCCAAGCTATAAGGCAAATGCACATCAGTTTGTCTGTGCTTGTCATGGAGGTATATTTGATATAAGTGGAAATGCTACATTTGGTCCACCACCACGAGCTCTTGATATACCACCATTTAAGATTGATGGCACTACACTTGTTCTTGGTGAAACTGGTCCTGAGTATGAAAAACTCATGGCTAATGCATAAGGAGGCAGATGATGGCACATATTAAAAAAGCTACAAGCTTAGGCGATTGGTTTGAGCAAAGATTAGCTGTAAAAAAGGTTTG